>NZ_SPVG01000245.1 GCF_004614165.1 Duganella callida
GCCTCGGACCGCATGGCTGGCAGTGGCGCGCGGGCGGCGGCTGGCTCGCGCAAGCGGGCGGACAGCGGCGCATCCTCGGCCGCTGTTCCGCGCTCACCGCGGGGCGGCATGGCCAGCGAGCGCGTTATTTTCAGCAGCAGGCGCGGACCGCCCTGCGGCTCGCGCAGCGACTTGATCACATAGTGGCCGCCGAGGGGATCATAGCGGCAGTCGAACGCAGCCTTGGGCCGCACCTGCGCCACCGGTGTTGCGTCCGGGCCGTCGTTGAGGATCAGGATGGCGGCATCCGGGCCGAATGGCCAGCCCGGCGCCACGGCGGCCGCCTCGCCGCCGGCGCCGCCGATCAGCGCCAGGCGCTGGTTCGGATAAATCGGGCAGACCGGATGCCAGATGGCGCTGTCGCGCGATACGCTGACGTTGTACAGGATCTTCTCGTCGGCCGCGGGCAGATACACGGCATGGCCGAAGCGTACCTGCACCTCGTCCGGCGCCAGCGCGCTGTCGCCCACTACGTCGTAACGCACCTGGTCGCTGCCCAGCAGATCGCCGAAATCCTTCTGGTGCAGCGCTGCCAGGGTCTGCGCCAGATCGCGCGCGCGGGCGCCGCGCGTCAGGTGGTAATCGTCGTCGATGTCTTCCTGCGGCAGCACCAGCGTCACATGCGAGAAGCAGCGGGTGACGGCGCGGCCGCGATGTTCGCGCGGACTGCGCTCCAGCAGGTCGCGCAGCAGCGGACGGCGCGAAAACAGCGCCAGGCCGGGGGCCTGCCAGATGGCCTCGGCGTTGAAGACATCCGGTATGCGTCCCAGGACGGCGTGTTGTACGTAGGTCGGCATGATTCATACTCCTTCTGAAGATGGCGCGCTGATCGCAATCAGCGTGAGCAGGGGGCAGAGGAAAAACAGCAGATGGCTGCCGCCCGCCGACAGAAAACTCATGGGCTGGCCCATGATGGGGAAGATCGCCAGGTTGGTCCCCCACGACAGCAGGAAGTGGCCGAGCACGAAGGCGCCGCCGCCGCACAGCATGAAATAGCGGAAGCGGCCCTGCCAGGCGTGGCGGAAATTGCGCGCGACCGCGCCAACGCGCAGCGCATGTGCGGCGGTCAGTACGATGCCGATCAGGAACGCCGCCTGCGTCAGCCAAAGCAGCAGCCCGCCCAGCAGCCCGTGGCGGTTGAGGAAGAAGGAGGCGGCGAAATCATCCTGCACGGCGGGGATCTGCACCGCGGCGCCGGCCGGTTGCCCGAGCGCGCGCAGGCCGAACCAGTGATCGGCGCCGAACCAGCCGCCTTCGCCGATGGCGCGTGCACCCAGCAGCAGTTGCTGGCCGGTGTGCGGATGTTCGGCGGGGTTCAGCCAGACCAGGAAGCGGTCGGCGTAAAAACCCCAGCGTATCAGGTCGTCCGTGCCGCTCATCCGCAGCCAGGCGATGGCCACCACCGCCAGCAGCGCCAGCGCTGTCAGGCCGGTGCTCAGCACGCGGTTGCGGGCGGCGACGGCGTAAGCCAGCCCCATGCCGGTGCTCCACACCAGCAGCAGGATCAGCGGCGAGAAGTCGTCCACCTGCACCAGCGCGAGGCCGAGCAAGGCCAGGAACAGCAGCGCCGGCGCGATCAGCCGCAGCCAGCGCGCGCCGTGATCGGCCAGCCGCTGCGGCCCGCTGTGCCAATGGAAGCGCAGCGCCAGGCAGTGCGCGCTGAGGGCGGTGAGCGCCAGCTTGGCCAGCTCCACCGGCTGCAGATCGAACACGCCGGTTTCATCGCCCCACAGCACCTGTGCCGCCAGCGCCGCCAGCGCGACGACGGCGAACAGCGCGAGCAGCCATTCGATGGTGTGCTGCCGCAGGTGGGCGCCGCGCGCGCTCCGATGCTGCATCCACAGGCGCGCCATGCCACCCAGACCCGCCCCGATCGCCAGCATGGCCGCACTTTTCTGGTAGTAGCGCAGCCAGGAGGATTCGGGGGCGCCAAGGCCCAGTTCCAGTTGCGCCAGCAGGCCGGCGGCCAGCAGGACCGCGCCGGCGGCCGTGGCCAGCGTCAGACGGCCCGGCAGGGCAAGCCACATCAGCAGCGCAGTCGCGCCGATCAGCAGCGATGCCGCGGCGCTCGGCGCATATCCTGCCCGTTGCGCGATCAGCGCAGTCACGCCGGTAAGCAGCAGCGCGGTGGCAGCCACACCGGCCGGCAGCGCCGCAAGCGGTGATGCCGCGGTAGCCGATGCAAGTCGCGCCGCGCCGGAGCTGGCCGCGGCCCTTGCGACCGTCGTACCGGCCTTGCGCGCGTCAGGCCTGCGCACCTGATTGGTCTGGCGATGCCGCCGGTTCGCCGCGACGCGGACGACGACACTGCCCGACATGCTCGCCGCGCAGATTATCAGTCCGATCCACACGGCATCCATATGGTCACCGTGCCACAGCGTGCGCTGTTGCCAGGTCCAACGAACCTGTTCCGGCAGCCGCTGGTCCGGGTCGCTGAACAGTTTTACATGGCGGCTTGGCCGCAGGCGCAGTTGATCGCCGTCGATGGTGATCTGCAGGCGCGTATGACCGATCATCAGCGCGCTGACGCCGTCCAACGACGCTTCCTGCGTACGCAGATCCGTCTGGCCGGCGCCGTCGGTCACCAGCACCGCCGCGCGGTCGCCGTCGGGATTGCCGGCCAGGAGCTGCAAGCGCCCGTTGATGCGCGCGATCTGCGCCGCGCCGGGCGTCACCTGCGCCAGGCCAAGGCGGTTGTCGCAATACAGATTGCCGCCGAACGACAGCGGCCGTGCTATGGTCAGCGCCAGCGGCATGACGCGGTTCCATACCGACAGCGCCCTGGTGGCCAGATGCGCGTCGGGACAATCGGCCTGCTGCACGCCGTCGCGGTACAAGACCGCGCCGTCGTAACGCCATGCATGGCCATCGCGCGTGAAGGTTGCCGCACGAGCGTCGGCGGAGCGCAGCGCGAACATGGCGCCGTCGATCTGGAAGCGGCGCAGTTCGTGCAGGGGCGCGCTGCCCAGCCGCTGATCGCCGCCATCGCGCAACAGCACCACTTGTCTGGCGCCGCTCAGATTGCGGATGGTCCAGCGGCCGCCGCCATCGCGCCGCAGCGCCAGATGTTGTCGGTCGGTTTGCGGCGCGGCCAGCTCGCGTTGCCCCAGCACGATGCTCTCGCCGCGCGCGAGCTGGATGGTGATCTCGGCCGGCAGCCACGCCGCCGGCGCACGCAGCAGCGCCAGTGCCTGCAAGGCCGCCAGTGCCGCGAGCAGTGCCAACGTCAGCGCCAGTCCGCTGTGGCGGAACGCCGCGCGCGATACCGTCGCAAGCATGGCGCCCAGACTTTGCGCGGCGGAGGGACGCGGGGGATGGGCTGTGCGCAGCGGCGCAGTTGCACGCATCATGCCGTCCCCCGCATGGTTTGCCAGCCGTTGACCGCTGTCGGCCGGCGCATGCCGATCGCGGGATCGACCGCGTCCAGCACGCCGCGCTCTTGTCGCTGCCCCTGGATTGCCTGCAGCATGCGGCTGATCTGAATCGCATGGTGTGGACGCTTGAGTGGGTCGATGTGGAGCAGGGCGCGTAACAAGGCCAGCGCGGCATCGCGCTGCGCATCGGGCACGGCGGCGGCGAAGCGCGCCTCTTCGTCCTCCCGCAGCGCGGCGGGAACCGCGCCGCCATTGGCGCTGCGCAGCAGATCGGCGCCGGCCACGTGGTGCTCGCGATAGGCAAGTCCGCAATCGGCGCAAAAACGCAGCGGCGTGCCGCCCGTGACGAGGAAGTACAGCAGCGCGCCCAGCGAAAAATAGTCGCTGCGCGCGCCGGTCAGGTAGCCGCCGCTGTCGGCCGGGAAGAATTGTTCCGGCGCCTGCCAGTTGGCGGTGCCGGCATACGAGTGCATGCGCAGATCGGCCAGCTCGCGGTTGGTGCCGAAATCGGCCAGCTTGACGGTATTCAGATGGGGATCGAGCAGCACATTGGCCGGCTTCAGGTCCAGATAGCGGAAGCCGTATTGGTGTACCTTGGCCAGCGCCTGATTCAGTTGCGCGATCCAGGCCAGCGCCTGCGACAGTGGCGGCGACTCGCCTCGGCTTTTCAGCGCGATCATGTGCCGGCCGAGGTCAGTGCTCATCAGCTCCAGCGCCAGCACCGGCAAACCCTGATGCCAGCCGCTGTCCAGCAGGCGCACGATGTGGCGCTCGTCCCACGGCTCCAGCGATTGCAGAAAGGCGATCTCGTTGCCGGCCGACGCGATCCAGCGCGCCCGCTGCTCGGGCTGGGCGCGCTCCATCTGTTCCTGGTTGATCAACTTGATGGCGACGTCGCGCGTCGCCCGCGGCCCGCTGGCGCGCCAGATGATGCCATAGGCCGAGCCGCCGATCTGCTCGCGCAAGCGGTAATGGCCCAGTTCCAAAGCGATGATTGCGTCTGCTGTCGTCATGATTTCCCCCGTCCGGCAGGTCTAGCGGAGGGGGAATGAAAAAAGCCCCGACTGACGATCGGGGCTCTTGTGTTCCTGAGTTACATAGCGCGCGGCTGGGTGCGGCTTAGCGGCGCCAGTGGTCGTGGTGGTGTTCCCAGCGTTCGCCGCGATATTCGCGGTATTCGCGATAGTACGGACGCGGTTCCACGTATACCACCCGTGGCGGCGGGGCGTAGTAGCGTGGGGGCGGAGCGTAATACACCGGCGCCGGACGCTCGTAATATACCGGCGCGGGCTGCTCGTACACGCGGGTCTCCACATAGCCACGGCCGCCGCGGTAATAACGGTCGTCCGAGGTGCGGAGGCTGTTGCCCACTGCCGCACCGACCACGCCACCGACAATCGCGCCATCGCGGCCGCCGGCGCTGTTACCGATGGCGGCGCCGACCACAGCACCGGCCACCGTGTTGAAATCACGGTCGCTTGCGAAGGCCGAAGTCGACAGCGCTGCGGTGGCCAATAACGCTGCACCCATCATTTTTTTGCTCAACATGGTTAGTCCCCTTGCTGCGGCCTCGAATCACCATGATCCGCTAGCCATGAGTCCACTATAAACCTCTGGCCGGGAAGCGCGAGCACTAATACACCTGCTTACAAAGCAAAGCCGCCGGTAATGGCTTGTAACATTTAGAGACGTCCGGCTTCCCACTCGGGGCGTAGCAGACTGAAAACGGTCACATCCTGATAACGACCGTTGATGAAGAACGCCTGGCGCAGCGTGCCCTCCGCCCGGAAGCCGCATTTCTGCGCCACACGGACCGAGGCGACGTTCTCCGGCGCCGACAGCAGTTCCAGCCGGTGATACTGATAGACGCTGAACAGGTAATCCACCAGCAGCCGGCATGCCTCCGTCACGTAGCCATGGCCGGCCAGCTTGGTCTCGAACAAACGGTAGCCGATTTCGCGCGTGGTCGGCGTGCGGCTCTTGAAGTGGGTGATGACGCCGACGATGTGATGCAGCGCGTCTTCGATCACAAACAGTTCGCTGTCCTCGGAGACGAAGCTGTTGGTCATGAACTCCTTGCGCATGGTCTCCGGCGACTTGAAGTGGGTGGAAAAATAATCGCCGCGCGAGGGCAGGTCGTTGACCAGCGCGATGAAGGTGTTCAGATCGGCGGTCACCAGGTGCCGGACAGTGCAGAGTTGTCCCTTGAGCATAGAGGCTTTCTTATACCAGTTGAAGATCCATGGTAGTGCAAGCGCGATAGCAAATCAACATGGATGACAAGCGCATCACGATCGGTTATCGTCTCCCGCTTACCCAACCATTAAAACAGGAATCGCATGAAATCCGTCTTCAAAAAATCCCTGTCGCTGACTGCTCTGGCCACCAGCCTGTTGAGCATCGGCGCCCACGCCGCACCGAACGACGCCGACACCCTGGCGCAGATCCGCGACAGCGCCATGAAGGACGAATGGGCCTACGAGCGCCTGTCCGACCTGACCGATCTGGTCGGCCCGCGCCTGTCCGGTTCGGCCGGCGCGGCGGCGGCGGTGGAACAGGTGGCGGAGGCGATGCGCAAACTGGGCGCCAAGGTCACGCTGCAGCCGGTCAAGGTGCCGCACTGGGTGCGCGGCGAGGAGAAGGCGGAACTGGTGGATTATGCCGGCCGTCCCGCCGGCATCAGCCAGAAGGTGGTGCTGACTGCGCTCGGTGGCTCGGGCGCGACGCCGGCCTCCGGCATCACCGCGCCGGTGATCGTGGTGCACAGCTTCGAAGAACTGAAGGCCAAGGGCGCGCAGGTCAAGGGCGCCATCGTGCTGTTCGACGTCGCCTTCGACCAGGAGATGGCGGACCGCGGGCATGCCGGCCCGGCGTATGGCGCCGGCTCGCGCATCCGCACCCAAGGTCCGAAACTGGCGGCCGAGCAGGGCGCCGTGGCGGCGCTGGTGCGCTCGGTCGGCGGCGCCAACTACCGTATCGCCCACACCGGCGCCACGCTGCTGGCCGATAACGCGCGTATCCCGGCCGCCGCCGTCACCGCCGAAGACGCGATGCTGATGACGCGCCTGGCCGCGCGTGGCGCCATGAAAATGCACCTGACCCTGACGCCGCAAACCCTGCCGGACGCCGACAGCTACAACGTCATCGCCGACCTGCCGGGCAGCGACAAGGCCGACGAGGTGGTGATCGTCTCCGGTCACCTGGATTCCTGGGACCTGGCCACCGGCGCCAACGACGACGGCACCGGCGTGGTCGGCGCCATGGGCGTGATCGAGACCCTGAAGAAGCTGAACCTGCAACCGCGCCGCACCATCCGCGTGATCGCCTGGATGAACGAGGAAAACGGCACGCGTGGCGGCCGTGGCTATTTCGACGCCAACAAGGACAAGCTGGACAAGCACTTCGCCGCGATCGAGTCGGACAGCGGCGGCGGCCGTCCGTTCGGCTTCATCGGCAGCGTGACACCGCAGATGGTCAAGTACTTCGATCCGCTGAAGACCGCGCTGGCGCCGATCGGCGCCGGCCTGTTCGAGCGCCACGACATCGCCGGCGCGGCCGACACTTCCCCGCTGGAGCGCGCCGGCGTGCCGGTGTTCGAGCCGCTGGTCGATTCCAGCAGTTACTTCAGCTACCACCACACCCCGGCCGACACCTTCGACAAGGTCAGCCCGCTGGAACTGAAGCGCCACGTGGCCGTGATGACGTCGCTGACGTGGTACCTGGCCAATATGGACCAGAACATCGGCCGCACGCTGAAGCTGGACTAAACCGCCGGACGGCGCAGGCGTGCGCCGCCCGCCAGGCGCTCGTGATAGTCTTCTTGCAAGAAAGGAGGCCATCATGAGCAAACTCCAGTACCGGGGCTGGGCCATCATCCCCAACGTGTTACCCACCGCCGATCAGCAATGGACGGCCAGTTGCGACCTCGCGCGCGTCAATGCCGACGGCGAGGAAGTCTTCGAGGCCGCGACCATGCAGTTCGTGCGCCCGAGCCAGGACGCCGCGCTGACCGCCGCCTGCGACGAGGCGCGTATCCAGATCGACAACCTGGTCGCCGATCCCCAGGTAAGGCTGGCTTAGTTGCCACGATCGGTGCCGCGATCGGCGCCATGGTCGGCGGCTGTGATAACATAGTCGTATGACCGTCCTGCTTCGTTCCTTCATCGTCTGGCTGATGCTGCTGGCGCTCCCGTACCAGGGATACGCCTCGGCGCAGATGATGCTGTGCGTCGCTCCGGCCGAGGTCGACGTCGGCATGCCGGCCGGTCCGCACGACCATGCCGCCATGCTGGCGGCCCAGGCCCAGGCCCACGCTCAGGTCCAGGCGCAGGCCGGACACCATGGCGACGAAGCATCCCACACCCACACCAGCATGAAGTGCAGCGGCTCCGCCTGTTGTGCCGGCGCCGCGCCGGTCCTGGCGCTGGCGGTCGTTGTCCCGGCGCTGCCGCCTGCCGCGCGCGCGGTCGCCTTCTACTCGGCCTACCTGCCCGCGGTCGACCTGGCCCACCCCGAACGCCCCCCTCAAAGCCTGCACGTCTGATCACGCCACAGCTCCGTCTATCGGCGCTGTGTCTTCCCATCGATAATCAGAGGTACAGGACATGAATCGTTTCCATGAATTCGCCGCGGGCGCCGGCCTGCTGCTGACGCTGGGCGGTTGCGCCACGCTGTCCGGCGACGGCGGCTTCGGCGCCGCCGCCGCCATCAGCGAACAGCGCAGCGGCGCGCGCGCCAGCGTCGCCGGCCGCCTGCCGCGCAATGACGAGGACGCGCGCGCGCTGGCCGCCGTGATCCGGCAAAAACTCGAACAGCCGCTGAGCGCGGACGACGCCGTGCAGGTCGCGCTGCTCAACAACCGCAGCCTGCGGGCGACTTACTGGTCGCTGGGCGTGGCGGAAGCGGACCTGGTGCAGGCCGGCCGCCTGCAGAATCCCGTACTGGACTTCAAGCGCAGTCGCGGCGACGGCGTAATTGGCATCGAACGCACGCTGACGTTCAACCTGCTCGGACTGATCACCACGCCGATGGCCGGCCGTATCGAAGGACGGCGTTACGAGCAGGTCAAGCTGCTGGTCGCCAACGCCGCGCTGCAGACCGCCGCCGACACCCGCCGCGCCTGGATCGACGCGGTGGCCGCCGGCCAGAGCTCCGATTATGCGCAGCAGGTCGAAGCCTCGGCCCAGGCCAGCGCCGAGCTGGCGGAGCGCATGCGCAAGGCCGGCAACTGGAGCGCGCTGGACCTGGCGCGCGAACAGGCGTATCACGCACAGACCGTGGCCGACGTCGCTCACGCAAGGCAGGCCGCCGTCGCCGCGCGCGAAAAGCTCACCCGGCTGCTGGGCCTGAGCGGCGAGCAGGCTATCGGCTACCGTCTGCCCGACCACTTGCCCGATCTGCCGGCCGCGCCGCGCGCCTTGGCGGACGTCGAGCAGACCGCCATCGACGAACGGCTGGATATCCGGGCCGCCCGGCTGGATACCGAACAAACCGCCGCCACGCTGGGCCTGACCAGGACCACGCGCTTCATCAACGTGCTCGATCTGGGGGCGGTGCGCAACACCGACGGCGGAGCCGCCACGCGCGGCTACGAGCTGACGCTGGAGATTCCGCTGTTCGACTGGGGCGCGGCCCGCGTCGCCCGTGCCGAGGCGACCTACATGCAATCGGTGAACCAGCTGGCCCAGGCGGTGATCGATGCGCGCAGCGAAGCGCGGGAAAACCATGCCGCCTACCGCAGCGCGTACGATCTCGCGCGGCACTACCGCGACCAGGTGATCCCGCTGCGCAAACAGATCTCCGATCAGATCCTGCTGCGCTACAACGGCATGTTGATGAGCGTGTTCGAACTGCTGGCGGACGCCCGCGAACAGGCCACCGCCGTCAGCGCCTACATCGGCGCGCTGAAGGACTACTGGACCGCGCAAGCCAACCTGGAGGCCGCGCTGGGCGGCCGTCTGCCCCCGACACAAGGAGTACAACCATGACCACCCGCAGATCGTTTCTGAGCGGCGCCGCCACCCTGATCGGCGCCGGTGTCGTCAGCAAGGCCGGCGCGGCCACGTTGCCGGAAGCGCCGGTGCAGTCCTCGGCCGCCACCCAGCCGCCGCTGGCGCCGCCCAACGGCCGGCCGTACAATCCTGTGGTCACGCTGAACGGCTGGACGCTGCCATGGCGCATGAAGGAAGGCGTCAAGGAATTCCACCTGGTGGCCGAACCCGTGGTGCGCGAGATCGCGCCCGGCATGACAGCCAACCTGTGGGGCTACAACGGCCAGAGTCCCGGTCCGACCATCGAAGTGGTGGAAGGCGACCGTGTGCGCATCTTCGTCACCAACAAGCTGCCCGAGCACACCAGCGTGCACTGGCACGGCCAGCGCCTGCCGAACGGCATGGATGGCGTGACGGGACTGACGCAGCCGGGCATCCCGCCCGGTAAAACCTTCGTCTACGAATTCGTCGCGCGCCACGCCGGCACCTTCATGTACCATCCGCACGCCGACGAAATGGCGCAGATGGCCATGGGCATGATGGGTTTTTGGGTCACGCATCCGAAGGATCCACAGCAGCACGCCGTGGACCGTGATTTCGTATTCCTGCTCAATGCCTACGACATCGATCCAGGCAGCTACACGCCCAAGGTCAACACCATGACCGACTTCAACCTGTGGACCTTCAACAGCCGTGCCTTCCCCGGCATCGATCCCATGGTGGTGCGCAAGGACGATCGTGTGCGCATCCGCGTCGGCAATCTGACCATGACCAATCATCCGATCCACCTGCACGGTCACACTTTCGAAGTGACCGGCACGGACGGCGGCTGGGTGCGGCCGTCGGCGCGCTGGCCCGAGGTGACGACCGATATCGCGGTGGGTCAGATGCGCGCGGTGGAGTTCATCGCCGACGCGCCGGGCGACTGGGCCTTCCACTGCCACAAGTCGCACCACACCATGAACGCCATGGGCCACGCGGTGCCGACCATGATCGGCGTCGATCACAGCGGGGTGGCGGAAAAGATCAATAACCTCGTGCCGGGTTACATGGTCATGGGCGACAAGGGCGGGGCGATGGGCGGCATGCAAATGCCGCTGCCGGAGAACACGCTGCCGATGATGACCGGCGCCGGTCCGTTCGGCAGCCTCGATATGGGCGGCATGTTCACGGTGGTGAAGGTGAGGGAAGGACTGGCGCGCAACGACTACAAGGACCCCGGCTGGTACCGGCATCCGGCAGGCACGGTGGCGCACGAGTGGAGCGGGGAACTGCCGCCGGCGCCGCGCGCGGCCGGCGCGCCGCCATCCAGTCCGGCGCAGGCGATGGACGTGAAGCGGGATGGGGATATGCATCACCATCATTGAGCTGACCGCGTCCGATTTGATCCAACGCGGCGGATTTGTTAGCATGCGGAGCTATATGACCTCATCCCGCCTCCCGGAGCCCATCGCGCTGCTGCCATACGTCGGCAAATGGACGCTGCTCGCCGGGCTGGTCGCCGTCCTGAGCGGCACGGCCTCCGCTTTTTTTCTGTTCGCGCTGGACTACGCCACCAACTGGCGCGAGTCGCATCCGTGGATCATCTGGTCGCTGCCGCTGGCCGGCTTCGCGGTCGGCTGGATCTATCTGAAGCTCGGCAGCAGCGTCGAAGCCGGCAACAACCTGCTGATCGACGAAATCCACGACCCCAAAAAAGTCGTCCCGTTGCGCATGGCGCCGCTGGTGTTGTTCGGCACCGTGGTCTCGCATTGGTTCGGCGCCTCGGTCGGGCGCGAAGGCACGGCGGTGCAAATGGGCGGCACCCTGGCCGACCAGCTCACCCACGTGTTCCGCCTGCGCCATGCCGAACGGCGCATCATCCTCATGGCCGGCATCAGCGCCGGCTTCGCGTCGGTGTTCGGCACGCCGCTGGCCGGCGCCATCTTCGGCCTGGAAGTGCTGGCCATTGGCCGCTTGCGTTACGACGCGATTTTTCCCTGCATGGTGGCCGCCATCGCCGCCGACCAGGTGGGCATGGCCTGGGGCGTGCATCACACGCATTACCACATCGGCAGCACCGCCCCGATCGACTTCCTCAGCGTAAGCGCGGTGCTGGTGGCCGGCATCGTCTTCGGTCTGGTGGGCATGGCGTTCGCCAAATCCACGCACGCCGCCTCGGGCTTCATGAAGCGCCATATTCCGTACGCGCCGCTGCGGCCGATGGCGGGTGGCGTGGTGGTGGCGCTGGCGGTTTGGTGGCTGGGCACGCGTTACATCGGCCTGGGCATTCCGGTGATCGTCGAAGCTTTTCAGCACCCGCTCGCGCCGCGGGACAGCATCGGCAAATTCCTGTTCACGGTCGGCTCGCTGGGCAGCGGATTCAAAGGCGGCGAGGTGACGCCGCTGTTCTTCATCGGCGCGACCCTGGGCAACGCGCTGGCGCCGTTGTTGCATCTGCCGTTTGCGTTGCTGGCGGGCCTGGGATTTGTCGCCGTGTTCGCGGGCGCGGCCAACACGCCGTTGGCCTCCACCATCATGGCGATCGAATTATTCGGTCCGCAAATCGGTCCCTTCGCGGCACTGGCGTGCGTCGTGGCGTACCTGTTTTCCGGCCATTGCGGCATTTATCGTTCCCAGCGCGTTGGCCTGCTCAAGCACCGTTTGCCGCCGGTGGCGCGCGACCGCCAGCCGCCGCTATCCTAGCTTGCGCGCCAGATTCTGCGCGTCGAACGGCGCGTGGACTTTGACGTCGTTATCGAAGTAGCAGTAGACATCGCGGCTGGCGCGCTTCGGTGGCGCCAGAGCGGAAATCAGCCTGGCGTCCCGCGGCTGGCTGCCGGCGCCCCAGGACTGGATGCGCGCAGCCCAGTGGTCCAGCGCCTGATCGCTGTAGCCGCTGCTGTACAACTGCTCCGCGCCATGCAGACGCAGATACATGAAGCCGGCGCTGATGTCCTCATAATCGGGCCACTTGCCGGCGGTATCGGCCACCACCAGCGCCACCTTGTGCTTGCGCAGCAGCGCCACGAAAGCCGGATCGTTATAGCTATCGTGGCGTACCTCCAGTGCGTGACGCATCTTGTGATTGGCGTCGACGTCCAGCGCCACCCGGCCGTCGAGGCGTGCATCGTGGCCGCGCGCCAGCGCCTGCGCTTCATGCAGATCGCGCGGCAGCAGACGGAAGAAGCGCTCCAGCCGGTCGGCGTCGAAACGGAAGGTGGGCGGCAGCTGCCACAGGAAAGGGCCCAGCTTCTCGCGCAGATTCAGCACGCCGGAGGCCATCACGTTCGCCAGCGCCTGTTCTGTTCCTTCGCCCAGCTTCAGGTTATGGGTCAGATAGCGGTTGCCCTTGTGGGCGAACACGAAGCCGGGCGGCGTGGCGTCGTACCAGGCCGCGTAGCTGGACGGCCGCTGCAGCGAATAGAACGATCCATTGAGCTCGATGGTGGACACCTGGCGCGAAGCAAACGCCAGCTCGCGCGCCTGCGCCAGCCCTTCCGGATAGAACACGCCGCGCCACGGCCGGTAGCGCCAGCCCGAAATGCCGATATGGATTTTGCCCATGCCGTGACTATAGACAAATCGCAGCGACGGCGAAGCACGCCTGCTGCCGCAGAGCCCGACGCGACACGCCCGCGGAAGACGGACATGCCGTAATCAGGTCGTCATGGCCTCACGAGTAACTTGAGAACGCCCACCCATCACGTATTCGTCACGCTGGCAACACGCTTACGCGCACTTGTCTGCTTTCTTGCGACGGGCGGCTACACCCAAAAGCGCCAATCCGGAAAGCAGCATGGCCATTTGCTCCGGTTCAGGTACCGACGAAGTGATGGAAATATTGTCCACGGTCACGTCGAAGTGGGCTGGGTCATAGCTGAAACCTGGCACCCAGGTGCTGAAGATCACTTCATCCACGTGCGATAGCACGCTGGACAGGGTTACGCCATCCGGCAGCGCCAGATCGGCACTGGCCGGGTTATAGCCTTTCCAGCCCGAGCTTGCCAATGAAGCCCCGGTATCCGCAATTGAAGCGGAAAAATGCTGAAGGCCGGTGCTGCTGTCCAGTACGCCCAGGGTTTTCCACACGCTGTTCCATTTGCCTGGCGCGATGTTCTGGCGCAGTTCGACCACGAAGTCGCGCGGGTATTGTGCGTTATCGAAGCCGCCGCTATCGATGGAGTGTGTGTTGACATCGATGCCGAAACTGACGGATTTTGCACTGGTGTAATCGCCAAGGAAATTCTGGTTGGTTGTATTCCAGAACAACACGCCCGTGTACAGATAATCGGTGTGCAGACCTGGGGTGCCATTGCCAACCGAGTTATCAATTTTGGTGCCGCCATCTTCACCCTGGAGTCCAACCCAACCTTCGGTACCGTTAGAGAAGTTCACCGTCGATGAGGAGGGGTTTGCAAAGGCGCTGGTGCCCGCAAGCGCCAACAGAATAGCCAACATATTTGCTTTGATCATGTTCAAAATCTTTCTCTTTTAACAATAGATTGTAAATAGCAGTAGGACAGCAGCGTGTCGCGACCTTTGTTTAGGCTTAAACGACCTATACAGTTTTCACTTGCGATGTCTCTATGTCAACTGTGCAAGGACTGATATTTAGACCAGTTGTTGTTTTTCAACCATTCTTAACTATTGGTTAGTGTATGACGCGGCGCACTGTTTCGTCTCTGGACCAACGCGGGATCGAGAAGGGCCGCGAGCGCAAGCGGGCGCTCGTTTGCCTATTGGCTGGATAGGAAGTTGTGCAGCTCCGGCCGGGTTTTCGAGCTGGAGCGGTGAGGGCGATGAGCGAACTGGAAGGTATGCTGCAAGCGCACAACGCGCAAGCAGCCAGAGTATTGCAATAGCCGATTTGACTGCTGCTTTAAAAGCACCCTTCGTCTAATGACATAGCATAAGTCGTGCCAGATGAGATAGCGGTGACTATAGAGCCGGTTAGATAAAATTTCATGGCGTATTTCCGGTCGTCGGAAATAATCAAAAACTCGGCTGTCAAATCAGAAGTATTTTCGATGCGCTTTGATTGCGGGTAGCGTTTGATTAATTTTGTTATATTGTCGCCAATGGCGATTCCGGAAGCTGCTCTACCTGGTGTGGCTGTCAAATCGATTCTGACTAATTTCCCATCTAGAATCATCAATGTAATCTCAGGGTTATGTTTTAACCCAGTATGGTAGCAATTCTTTGATGCCCACAATTCTTTTGGCACGCAATGAATTTGCCCACCAAAGTCTTTTTTTAAATCTTCAAAATTTTGGCCAATCTTAAGCTTCCCTAATCTTTCAAATTTCAGATCATCGCTGCGGAAATCTGCTGCGCTGCACAATGAGCACAAAATTAATGTGCTTAGAATAGGGAAGTTTTTCATGTGATCTCCTGGTCTAACCGAAAGCTACTCCAGTGCGCGTGACAGGTATCGATTGCCCAACAGATTTGCTTGCAGTATTCAGTATGCTCAATGTGAATTGGCAATACAAGTCCGCAGCCAGAATGAAAGCACGAAGCACGAGGCGCTGATGGTGCAATAGGAGAAAACTGGTGCCTCGAGCCGGAATCGTTTTATGAATAGAATCAGTATGTTGCAATCCTCACTGTCAATTTCCTGCCATAAAGTTGAAGGCGGAAAAAAGCAGCCCTGGCTTTGGTGCGGGTCACCGCCAAGCTAAAATGCGGCCGGCAAAACCGGCTGCCAGCCAAGCATATCTCATTTCTTCTGCTGGTGACTCTCTGCCCACGCAACGACGTCGCGCGCTCTGTAGAGGGCCTGGGCGCGGCCTGCAACCGGAAGCCGGATGGGCTTTGGAAACGACGGGAGTGGGATGATTTCCTTGCGCACATTGTCGGGGGAACGCTTCAAGTACGCAGCCACCAAGCTGGTATCCCAGAGGTCGACGGCCACCGGCAGGGCCGGGCGCTGCAGTTTCTCGATCGCAGCAACCAGCCTTTCGACCATTTCCGAATCGCTCATATTCATGCGGATTTCCTTTCCATATTTTGAGTTAAGTTCTCGCCTTGACCTGATCACCGGTCTGCTGCACCGGTGACTGGCCTGGCACTGGAGCGCAGTTGCATCATCGTCCTGGCAATCTCAGCCGGGTCGAGCGTCAGCGACGAGGCGCGGTGCGCAAGCGCAGTCTCGACCCGATCAATCTTGTCGGTCAGTGCGTGGATGGCGTGCAGCACGTCGGCCAGCGAGACCTCGGGCTGCGCCAGCGCCGCCAAAAGCTCACGTTTCTTGGCGCCCAGCGTCGGCGGGAATTTATGATCAGCACCGGGCATCGCGCGCCTCCACTGAGCCATGTGCCGGCTGCCCGATGTTCTCGATCCGCACCACCAGCTTCCCGGCATCGCTGCGGATTTCTGCGATGTTGGGCGGCAGACTCGGATCGACCACCAGGCGCAGGCCCAGGGCGGCGCCGTCAGCTGCCACGGCCGCTTTGGCGCGGCTGGCCAGCTGGTTGCCGTTCACCATGCCGCCGGCGCATTCCGAGATTTCCAGGAGCAGGGCGGCGGTGGCGCCGAGCGGTGCGCGGTTCAGTTCCAGCTTCAGCCAGAACAGTTCGGTTTCCAGCTCGAGCGCGCGCCGGCGGAGCAGGGCGTTGTCGCGCGCCTCGCCCTGCAGTTCCTTCACGAGCCGCTCGCGAGGCCGGGTCATGAGGGTGTTGTAGAGGCTCACGCAGCACCGCCTTTCTCGCCATGCTGCGCGGCCATGGCAGCGATAGCTTCATACATCGGGCGCAGTAGGCGGTGCGCTACATTGCCGGCATCCGTCATCACCTTGAACTCGGCGCTCACGTCTGGGCCGGGGAAGTCATGGTCCTTTGCTGCGGCGAGCTTTCCGTTGTACTTGCCAACGGCTTCGATGCGCGCCTTCTCGGCGGCGT
The DNA here is from genome assembly GCF_004614165.1 of Duganella callida. Taxonomy (GTDB): domain Bacteria; phylum Pseudomonadota; class Gammaproteobacteria; order Burkholderiales; family Burkholderiaceae_D; genus Rugamonas; species Rugamonas callida. The sequence goes on from NZ_SPVG01000245.1 coordinate 16,285, forward strand.
GCCAAGCGATCACTGCGGCGGGTGTCGCAGCATCGTGCTCGCTGTCCGGCTGGCTGGCGCCGCGCTGGGCGAGGGCTGCATAGTCGCTGTATTTTACGAATTCGCCTTCCTTGTGGAAGTAAGCGCCTTCCGAGTGCTCATGCAAACGATAACGATCCACATCGCCCGCTTCCTGGTTCAGCGCCTCACCCTGCACGTCGCCGGCAGTTGCGGCCAGAGCTTGCCGTGCACGAGCAAAACGGGCCGTCAGATCGGATTGCGATTGGAAGTCGCCAGCACCGTTAAGCGCGAACTTTTCAGCTACCATCACATCAATCAATGCCGAGCGCACTAAACCGCCATTCTGTTGCGCGGGCCAAGGAACCGCCTCACCCTGCGCGTTGGAGGGCTGGGCGGCTTCAAGCAGGTATTCCAGCTCTTCAACGCGACGCTGTGCGGCGCTGGGGCCTGCGCAGACTTCGGCATACTGCTCATCGGTGATGGCTTCCGCCGCCGCGAGCAAGTCTTCCCACTCCCACTCATCGGCCAACACTTCCAGCATGCCGCGGGTGAGGTGCAGCGGGACCAAAGCCATCTTGTGCTGAGCCGCAGCCGTGTGCAGTTGCTCCAGTTCTACCGGCTTCGCATCCACTGGCGCTGTATCTGCTGGGGGATGTGCGGCCAAAAGCTTCTCTAATGCGGCCTTCGCGATCCATCCGTCCTCGACAGTTGCGGTGTTGCTTCTGTCCTCAAGAAAGTTGGAAGGCTCGCCACTCACCGTATCCCACGCATCAGGGGCGTGTCTGGCGAAATGATTTCCATCGGCATAGAACGTAAGCGCATCGATCACCTCGTCCATTACCACACCACCGGCCTGTTGGCCGACTGCTGGCGCGGGCTGGCGGGCGACGAGGATGGCGCGAACCTCATTGCCGAAATAGCCAACCAGTGCAGCACGGAAGTCGTCCGGCACCTTGGTGCTTTCGATTGCTTTGCGCAGCGCACGCACCAAGTCGATTTCGCTCAGCGCCTGAATGTCTTTGTTCGTTTCCATGGTAGTGTCCTTATTGTTTGAGGGCGTGGCGCATCATGGCCGCAGCTTGGGAAAGCATGTTTTGTTGCCGTATCACGCGGCGCAGTTCACCGTAGAATTCGCTCATGCGCCCTCCGTTTTGTTGAGTGCGCGAATTACCGCTTCGCAGTCGAGCCCGGCTTGCAAGCGGTCAGGATCAAGCTGCTCGAGCGCGAACTGGTGTGCCGCATTCCCTGTCCGTTCCAGCGCAGCAGCGCGGCACTGGTGGCCGTAGATGCGGATTGCTTTGGCTTCAGGCTCCGTCCAAGTAAGACCGAATCCATCGCAACTCGTGGGCAGCGGCGGCAGTTCCCCTGCTACGGGCTGGGCCAGTACTGCCATGTCGCCGCTGCAATCAGGGCAATCCTTCACGCACTTTACGGGACCATGCATGAACGGCTCACCATTTGGGTAGCAGTCAATTTCGCCATCATCCACGACACCAGTGCCGCCGCAGTTTTTGCACTTTGGCACCGCGTGCGCATGCTCCACCAGCTTCTCCTGCGCGGCCTGGGAATTGTGCTCGCCGATTGGGTCGGAGGCTTGCGCATGCTGCTGTGAGGCGGTGAGAACGCGAACTGCACGGAACAGGTCTGCAAGAAGCACCGCACTGACCTCAGCGTCCTCATCATCCTCCGCCATCTCGACCAGCGCGAACATCGGATCAGTGAGGCATGCCTCCTCGTGTTCTGCCAGCAGCGCTTGAGCAGCTACCACGAGATCTGTGCTCGCTGCCACTGGCGCTGATGCATGCGCGGCCGGCAGCGGCGAATGCTTCGGCTTCGCGGCCTGCTTGGCGCGGATCGCCTCGACCTTCGTCCAGATGCGCACCAGTTCGGTCTCGCCGCACTGGTGCATGTCCAGATCGTTCGCCAGGCACAGCGCTGCCAGCGTGACCATGACGCCGCCGACTTCCTGAGCTGGCTCGCCGACCGGCCGGCCGTAGACGTAGTCCACCAATTGGCGCGCCTCGCTGGCCGTGCAGCCGGTGGCCTGCACTAGCTCCAGCGCCTCCTCCAGGAAGCGGTGGTTGCGCTCTTCGCGGTCGCTGGCGATCAGCTCGCCGAAACAGGCCAGCATCCAAGGTTGCACGCGCTGCTGGAAAGTTGCGCCGGCGTCGCCGTTCTCAATTTTGCTTATCATTGCGGTTCCTCAGTAATCGTTAATTCACTCGGACGCACCGGCTCGACGATGCCTTCCAGGTAGACCGTTCCTTCGGCATCGCCCTTGTGCCAGTGCAGGCCGGCGATGAACTGCTTGATACCCTTGTACAGCACCGGACGGCACAGCTGCTTGGCGCGCAGGAGACGCATGTCGTGCTTTTCGGCGAGGTCGCGGGCGGTTTCAACCGGCGCCGCTGGCAGTTTGTCGCGGGCGCTCATGCCAGCCAGTCCCAAAGTAGGGCGGCGATCAGCAGGCCGTAGATCACCAGGATCTCGCGCCAGACGGTGGCGCGGGCATTGTGGTCGCGCGCAGGTTTGTTATTGCTGCTCATGATCTGCCTTTCTTCTTTTTGAGGTAAGGGCGGTCGCTGCCGTAGGCGGGCGCACTGCGCTTCGGTTCCTGACTAGACGCGCGTACCATCCGTTCAAGATCCATCTCGACGCGGCTCGGCGCTCCGGCAATGACATAGACTTCGCTGCCAACCTGCACTTGCTGACCAGCGACGCAGCCGTGGCCGCGACTGGTCAAGATGCGCGAGCGGACGGCTTCCTTGTCGGCCTCCTGCGCGGACTCTAGGAGCACCTTCACATGCGGAAGGTGCGCGATTGCCGCCAGAGCTGCAGCGCAGCCGCTGCCGATGTTGGCGATCCTGGTCAAGGCGCCACCCGCTTAAACTCGACCACCCAGACCCATGGGTTTGTCAGCCAGTTCGGCTCCCCATTGATCGACTCCCATAACGAGCGGAACGAGTTTTGAGGCATGCATACCCGAGGAGTCCAGCCGTTCTCGGGGCGGTAATTGCGCCAGAGCTTGGTGTCGGGCACCTCGCACGGCATTTGCTCGATGCCCTCGGCGATTGCATCCGCCTCGCTGAGATCGTTCAGCCGCTCCACGCGCACGCTGACGATCTCCAGCAGGATCCGGCTGGCCGCGCGCGGCATGAAGATGGCGGGCCGCTTGTACCATCCTGGCAGCGCGCCTCCGCGTCCCGTTGCAAGCGACACGTCAGGGCTGTCGGCGTCGTACTGGTAGGCGCGGCCGCACTCGGTCGTCATGTCGATGAAGTGCCACTCGTCGCGCTGTTTCTTCTCGGTGTAGCGAGTCTCCCAGCGGCCGTAGGCGAAAAAGGTCTCGCGCACCCAGATGCAGTGGGCAGGGCCGCCGTGCGGGAATTTTCGGCCGGCAGTTTCGTCCGATGCGCCGAAGATTTCAGGGCCGGGCGCGTCGTACCCGCTGTTGTCGATTACAGCCGGGTTGCACAAGCCCACGACTGGATTCCAGTACGGGCCTGGATCGGGCTTCACGATGCGCCGCGTCTGCGACTTGGTGCCGCCGAGCAGTGCGCGGATCATGGGTGCGCTGAAGAGAATCGGATGGTCCCTACTCATGCTAATATTCCCTTTTGCTAACTATTAATCGAAATGGCAACTGCCCCTCAAACGCCAACTAGCGCTCAGGCGCAGTCATCAACTACGCCCCATTCGGCGTCGCAGCTGATCGATGGCTCAGACTCTCCTGTTGGCAAATTGGCGGCTGCATTCGAGCTCGCTCTTCGCCAGCGCGAATTCGAAATCGCGCAATTGACCCAAAGAAATAATTTCTTCATGATCTTCCAGGGTGTACTGATGGCAGGTCTGATCCAGTCTGGGGGAGCGGCTGCTCCTGTAGTCGCTTTCGCAGTCTGCGCGGCGGGATTTCTAGTATCGATCCTCCAGATAGGTATGGCTGCGGGCTCGAAATATTGGCAGGTGCGCTGGGAGCGAGCGGCGAAGACTACCGAAATCTGGTTGCTTGAAGCGCTCAAGGATGAGCCTCGAGTCAGCCATTTTTTCACGGCGGACAAAGATGGGTTAAAGCAGAGTGAGCTGACCCGGCTGAATGTGGTGAACTCGACCTTGGCGCGCCAAGCTGACCCGCTCGAAATCATCGCGAAGGCGACGACCAAAGCAAATCGCGAGGAGCTAGCGCTTGGCAAACCTTGGATTTGGCATAGATTTTGGAATAGTGTCATTTTGATGAAGTTCTCAGTTAGCAGAATTCCTATTTACGTTGGTGCGGTACTCGCAGCGTTTTGGTTTTTCCTCTTGACGTTCACGATTTCCTACGATGGCGGGAACCTGTGGCAATGGCTAGCCTCCTTGCCTGGGGTGTCACATTTATCACTGGTCCCATTGAAATCGTCATAAATCGCTACGCGAGAATTTCGCGGCTGCCGTTCGAACCTGCCGGTCCGACGACCGATCCTTCCATGGCCTCCAGTAGCCGCGCCGCTCGGTTGTACCCGATCAGAAGGTGGCGCTGGATCAGCGATACCGACGCGCGCTGGTTGGTGCGCACCACGGCCACGGCCTGGTCGTACAGCGGATCGGTGGCGCTGCCGTCGCCGGCCGGCACGTCGGTCGCAGCGCCGACCACGCGCTGCTCGCGTACCGGCTCGTCACCTTTGGCCGGCCGTGGACTTGGCTCGACCATTTCAATCGCCGCGACCAAGAACATTTGCGCCGTCTGCGCGCCACCGGTGTGTTGCTTCGCCAGCGTGAGCGCTGTTTGGATCTCGTCGGCCCCGGTCTGCTGCATAGACTCGCGGACGGTGTCGATGTACGGTTTCAACGTTTGCTCGTACAGAGTGTCTAGCACGGCGCGGTGCATGTCGCGCACGTTGTACATTTCCGAGGTGAGCTTGATGGCGCGTTCGACCTGCTGCTGCCCCGGCTCTGCCTGGTTGCCAGACGCTTCCATCGTTGCCTCGCCGCCCAGTACCTCGACCAGGTCGCCCAGCATCTTTGCCAGCTCGCCGGTCATCAGCGCGAAGTCGCCGTCGAAGCGCTCATCGTCGTTGTGGCTGGTGATCTCGCGCTCGGTCAGCACGTCCAGCGGCTTGACCGACTTGACGGCCAGGCTCTCGTCCAGCACGAAGCTGATCTTGCTGTCCCAAGTCATGGCCAGGCGGGTGCACTGCTTGCCGGTGTCGATGTGCCGGCGCACTTCGGCCGGCTCCAGCGTGTGGCGCTTGTACGCCACCTGCGCCTTGCTTTCGCCGGTGGCACGCAGCGTCGCGTCCTGATCGACGGTGAAGCCTGCCGGTGCCTCGTCGGTGGCCAGCCATTCGGTCATGACGCCGACTGGCGAGCGTTGCACGCGCAGGCTTTCCAGCGGCATGCGGTCGACCGCCTTGAGCAGCAGCTTGATCACTTCGTCGGCCTTGGCCGGGCTGGCGGCGTCGATGACCAGCCAGCCGTTGACTGGATCGATCCAGGCCCAGGTGTTCGATTCGATACTGAAGGCGCGCGGCAGCAGTTCGTCGGTGACGCGCTCCTTCAGTTCTTTCATCGCCTTTTTGCCTGGCGCGAAGCCCTGGGCCTCTTCCATTTCGGCGGCGCGCGCCTTCGTCATCTGGTTGATGACGGTCGCCGGCAGCAGCTTCTTCTCGCCGCGCAGGCGGATCAGCATCTGCCTGTTGACGGTGTGCACCAAGCCGCCGTCCTTGCGAGGCGCGTCCCAGCCCTGGCGTAACAGCTCGCTGCTGCTGGCCGGTGCGAATGCTTGCTTCGCGAGGGCGGCGGCCAGCGCGTCGGCGGTCAGCGCGTAGTCGCGCGGCAGGCGATAGATTTGAAGATTTTTAAACCACATTACTGATCCTATTCGGAAAAAACGACGTCGCGAGCGGCGCCGAAGGCATACAAAAACTCGATGAACTGCGCTGCTTCCTTCACGTAGAACTCGGCTGTTTGAATGCCGAGTTGCACGGTGCGGCGCCCATCAAAGCTGACGGTCACCCGGCCGTCGTGGTGTAGTGGCGTACCGGCCAGGCGCATCTCGTCGGCGAACTCATCCACCAGAAGGCGCTTCATGTCGTCGGCATCCCACTTGCGGCCGATGTGTTCGACCTGGGAGGCGATTTCCGCGATCATGGCGTGGTACTTTTCTTCCTGGGCGCGTTTCTTGCGCGGCTCGGAGAACACCACCATCCAGCCATCTGGCGCCTTTTGCGCGAAGTCGGCTACATTGCGCCGGGCCTGTTCGTGCGCGAGAAAGAATGTGCGGCGCGTCATGGCGGTGTCTCCGCTGGCACCGCCTCGGCCGCCTGCTTGACCTTGTCGTATTGCTCAATGCCCCAAGCCAGCGCGTAGCAGCACCAGAGGAAGCGGAAGGTGTACTCTTCGCAGTCGACCTCCCAAAAGTCGTTAAACACGGCACGGCCGTCCCATACGAAATCTCGCACCGCGCGGTAGGCCTCATCGGCGCCGTCGTCGGCATGAGCCAGCACTTCGGATTCCAGTTCTTCGCGCAGTCCGTGCCCGAGCTTGCCGGTCAGGCCGCAGCGCTCGACATACTGCATCACCTGCTGCTTGAATTTGTCGGACGAGAATTCCCGGTAACCATCGTTTTTACCGATAGCTTCAAGCTTCTCTCCCCAATAGCTGCGGTTGACGGCCAGCCGCGCGTCTCCTGGGCGCTGGTGCAGGCGATCCGTCCGGAAAAATGCAAACATGTCTTCGGTGCGCTGAAACACGTAGGTGCCCATGTCGCCGGTGTAGCAGAGGTAGCCCGGCCAGGTGATCAGGTCGAAATACATGTTGCTGCTATTTGGCTGCTTGAACCGCACATGGCGGTTCGCGCCCTCATCGCGGATCACGATCATCTTGTGATCGTCCACGTCGCGCAGGAAGCGCGCTTCGGTGCATTCGTGGGTCATGCGCCCTCCAAGTCATCGCACAGGTCGCAGAACACACTGCGCTTCCCATCGGCGCGCAGCAGGATCGGCTCGCCATTGTTCTTGAACGTCGACCCGCTGTAGCGCTGGCCGTTCGGCAGCAGCTTCACGTAGTAGCGCTCGTGGTATGCCAGCGCTTCGGCCTGGACCGCCGCCATTAGCGCCTCGGTGCCGACACGGCGCACCCACACCCACTGCGGCCCGGATTCGCTGTCGTGTATCGACAGGGTGAACCAGCCTTCGCCGGCCGGCGGTTCGCAGTACCAATCGCGCACGTGGCAGGCGTTCTGCTCGTAATACGCGATGGCAGCCGGATGGTCATCACGCTCATCCTCGAGCGAGTCGAAGCGATATTCCAAGCCCTGCTCCAGCATCCAGGCGGCGTACGCCCGGTGGTCTTCTTCGAAGTCCGGCAGGCCCGGGTGCCAATACCAGCCATCATCGTCACGCTGGGCCGGTAATGGTTCGATCAGCGCAACCGGTGCCGGCGCGAGCGGCGCAGGTTCGGCGGGTGCCTTGCCGCGCGCAATATGCTGCACATGCATCGCGCCGCACGAAAAAATGACGGCGCTGACGCTCATGAGCAGGGCGGCGATTTGCACGTTGCTCATGCCGCCGCCTTGCCGACTACCGGCGTCACGCGCTCCAGCAGATAGCAGCCGCTGACGCCCTTGAGCCAGATCACCGCGCTGTGACCGCTCAGCACCTGAGCTTCGCTGGTGGTGATCGTCTCGCGCACTTCGCCTCCGTCCAGCAGCACCGTGACGGTGGTGCCGACCTGATTCGCGGCATTGAACTTGTCGCAGGCGGCCTGCAGCTGCGCGCCAGCCTGCGCAAGGCGGCGGGATACGCGGCTGCTCATACTGCACCGCCCAGGTCGGCCACGCTGATTACGATGCCGCGGCAGTACACCTCGGCCCCTTCCAACACCTCGAACGTCGCGTGCGGCACGGCCGTGCTGTACGACCAGGTCGCGTTGTCATCGCTGTCGCACCACAGCGCCTCGACCTTCTTCGCGTCCGGCTCGCGGGCGAAGTAGTCCTTCAGCGCCGCATCGTCGTCCGGGTCGATATCATCGCGCGCCGGCAGTGCCCCCTTGGCGTCGATCAGCACCGTGCCGCCGTCGTAGCAGCTCGCCTCGTCATCGATGGCGCCGCTCAGCACCATCAGGTCGTCGCTGGCACCGAAAATTACCACCAGGCCGGCGGCCTTGGCCTGCAGTTCTTCTTCGCGGGTGATTTCGCTGCCGGTCTGACGGCCGTTCAGCGCCAGGGCCAGCAGTTCCTTCGTCAGCACCGGCGCGGCGGCCTCTGCCAGCGTGGCAGGCTTCGCCACCGGCTGCGGCGCGGTGTGGTTGAACGCCGCCTGGTCGACCTTTGTGTAAGGGAACTGGTCCGCGCATTTCTTGATGCGCTGAATGAAGAACGAGCCCTGCGATTGGGCGCCAAGGAACTCGGCGAACATGTCGGCGCTGACGCCCTGGTAGTGGTAGATATCCGACTCACCCGTCGATTTCTTCGGGTGGAACTGGATGGCCAGCAGGTTCAGCTCCGGCACATGGCCGATGGCTGCGAACTGGCTGGATTCGACTTTCTGCATGGTGATGGTGGGGATGGCGCTCATGGTGCTCTCCTGTGGTTGTTATGCGGAATACTTCTGCTGGACTGCATCGATGTGGCGGCGCAGGGCGGCGCACATGCGCGGGAAGTCGGCGTCATGGAACAACTTGCCCGGCTTGTCGGTTTTCGTGTGGACGAATCCCAGCGAGGCCAGGAAGTCGGCAGTCATCGTGAAGCCCAGGCGGTCGTTGATTTCGCCCAGCTTCAGCGAAGGCGGCGCGGCGGGCGTCGGCGTCGTGTGGCCGAATAAGTCGCCATCGGCAGCGGCGGCCGGCGGCGCATCGGTGACTGGCTGGGCGTCTGCCATGTCGGCAAGGCGGGCTTGTTCGGCCAGCGACGCAGCGCGGTCGGCGGCGGCCAGTTGCTGGGCCTGAGCGATAGCAGCGGCGGCTGTGGTTGGGCGCGCGGCCTGGGCGACCTGCTGCGGGCGCTGCTCTTCGGCCTGGCGCTGCGCTGCGATCTGCGCGGCTTGCGCTTCCAGTTGGCGTTTCGTTTCGGCGGCGACGCGCGCCTGTTCGGCGGCCTGGCGCTCGGCGTCCGCTTTGCGCTCGGCGGCTAATTTCTCGGCGGCTGCAGCTTCAGCTTTGGCGCGCTCCTGCTCTTCGATCTGCTTGCGCAGCGCTTCGGCCTTCGCCGCTTCAGCGCGCTGGTGATCAGCGATGCGCGTGCGCACCACCAGTTGGAAGTCATCGTACGCCTTCCAAGAGAGCTGTTGCAGGTCGGCGAACAGGCCAGCGTGGTCGCCGACATTGGCGTTGTACCATGCGAGTTTGGCGCGGACGTCAGCAGCCGCCTGGCTTGCGGCGATCTTGGCGTTCGCCAGCGTGGTGTTGACCGCATCGTGCAGGCTGGCCAGCGTGCGCTTGTTCTTCATTGCGCCGGCGAAGTCGGGCGCCGGCAGCGACAGGCGAATCGGCGTGATTTCGGTTTCGAGCTTCTGCACGTGGTCCTGATAGGCGTAGCGGCCTTCGTTCAGGATGGTTTCTTTGATCTGCTCTTTGCGGACTTTGACCAGCTTTTCCAGCTCCAGGCGCTTGGCGCGGAACTGCGCCTTGATGTGGTCGACCGTGCGCATCACCTCGTCGATGGTCGAGGTCTGGGCCAACGCGGCCGCCTTGGCATGCTCGAGCTTGGTCTCGGCCTCGCCGCAGAATTTGACGTTGTATTCCGCGTCGGCGAAATCCTGGTCGTCCTGCAGGTCGGTCTTGATGGTGGCCAGGAACTTCTCTGCGGCCTTCTGATACACAATTAGGTTGCTGCTGACGACCTTACCTTCGGTCTGCACGACCAGCGCGGGCAGGGCGGCAGCAGGCGCCGCTTCGGGTTTTACCGCGTGGTCTACCTGCGTGTAGTTCGCGACGTCGGCGTCGAATTGTTCCCAGCCGGCGACGATGCGCGCGAACCAGGCTGGATCCGGCTGCACCCACATCCAGACCATGTTCTCTTCAGTCCCATCGGAGACCATGAACATCCACTTCTCGGCGCCGCTGACCATGAGCTGCTGCTGGACCTGCGGCATATGCGTGTCGGGCAACTCGCCGGCGGCGACGGCGGCCGCCAGCTCGGCGTTCCACTGCTTGTGCTCCCAGCCGATGGTTTCATCCATGCTCAGGCCGTCGCAGGAAGCGCTTTCGGCGCCCAAGGACAGCGTGACCGGATACAGATCTTCGGCGATGATTTTTTCGGCCAGCGGGCGCGCCAGCGCCTCGACCTCGTGGCCGTAGTCCAAGATGTTCTCTTGCACCCAGTCACTGAACTCTTTGGCGAGGCCGGTGGCCTTCATGCGCACGAGTTCGGAGCGGGTTACCTTCTGCGACAGGCCCAGCATCGCGGCGGCCTCGCTGGCGCCGTGGTGGTTGAAGCGGAAGGCGTGCCATTCGTCGCTGCCCTGCAGCAGGTTGTGGATTTCGCGGGTGAGGGAGATTTCGCGCTGCATGATTATTCCTTGTTATCGGCGGTTGTATCAGCCGGCTTTTTCGTCCAGCTGAGGATGGTTTTTTTCTGTGCTTCGGTGAAGGTGGCGCGGGTGCTGACGGTGGCCAGCATTTCCTCGGCCGTTTTCTTGCCGCTTTCGACGACCTTCCGCCATTTCGGCGATTCCACTGCGAACAGGTCGTCGCTGCACAACGGCAATCCGGAGGATGTTTGGCCTTTCACGGTGGTGGCGGCCGGTGTCTCGTTCACTGGTGTGTATTGACCACCGTGCCCGTCGTCGTCCATCTGCTCGTTGGTGGCCAGGCCGCAGGCGGCGAGCAACGTGTAGCGCTGCAGGTAGGTGATGGTCGAAGCGATCTGTTGGATCGCGTTCTTCTTGCCCGAGGCATCCGGCGGGGCCTGCATGCGAGTGACCTCCGAGTGCCCCATGGAATGCGTGATAGTGCAGGTGACCGACACCATGCCGCTAGGAGGCTGCTCGGTGTCCCAGCGGTGCGAGAAGCCTTGCCTCCCCAGCCCCTCGACTATGGCGCCGCACACGCTACCCAGAGTTGCATGCATGTAGCTTGTGTTACTGCCGTCGCGGCCATCGAAGCTGACGAGCTTGTCCTTCACGATCTGCGGTGGATTGCGCTTGAACTCCGCCATTGCGGCGACATAGGCCTTACGGGCCTGGTTCGCCTCCAGGCGCTCCTGCAGTTCGATAAAGGTGCGCAGCTCCTCCATCGATGCGCCACGCGCCGCCGCGTGGGCGACCAGTTCAAACGGCGTCGTGGGTACGACAGCCAGCGGCTGGGCGGCCGGCGCCGCGATGGCGCGCTGCTCCGCCGCCGGCTTTTCCATTTCAAGCACATCGTTCATGCTTCCCATTTCATTCTCCGGTTCAGGTTATTCACTTCGATATTCAGCAACGCCAGGCGCAGCGCATGGGCTGGGCGGTGGCCGGCGCGCAGGTTGCGCAGCGTGGCGCTGGCGAGATAGGCGAGGGCGGCTTTCACTTATTCGCCTTGCCGACGAGGACCGCGCGGTCGCGCACCGCCGATTCTTCGTCGGCCTGCTGCATGAAGGCGTAGGCGCTGCCGATCAGCATGCCCAGGGCCGCCATGGCCAGCCATTCACGCAGCTTCACGGCGATCCTTTCGGCGGGCGCGCCGCTGCATGATGCGATCGCGCTTCCACTGGATCAGGATGCGCAATTCTTGCTGGCGCGCGTCCGGGCTGTAGCCCAAGCCTTCCAGGGCGATTTCGACAACGCGCAGTTCGCGGCCATTCAACTTGGCGCCGGCACAGCGCGCCACGGTGATGATGTGTTCCAGCGCGGCGATGGCGGCGCTCATTGACGCACCCGGATCGAGAAGCCCATGGCGCCGGCGTCGCGGGCAGCATCTTCCAGCGCACGCGGATCGCCGATGGCGGTGTAGGTGCGCGCGCGGTCGTGAGCGTCCCGCACGGTGATCACGTAGCTCAGGCCGAACTCGCGCGCAGCCAGCTGCGGCGCCACGCTATTGCGGCCGCCGCCGGCGATCTGGTAGCGGCTGACGTGGCTGCCGGCCGGCGCCGCTTTCGGCGCATCCAGGTTGCCGCTAGTCAGCGCGCTTTCAAAGCCCGAGTCCTGGTAGGCGAAGGCGAGCAGGGCAGATACTGCGAGGCGCGAGGCTTTGCCTGCGGTGATGTGCGTGACGGTGCTCATACAGCACCTGCCGATGTGCCATTCAACTCGGACCTGCGGCGTTTGAATTCCTCCGCATAGCCTTCCTCGAAAGCTTGGTGCAGCACGGCGTGCCTTTTGAGATCGTACGGGTTTCGAAACGACATCAGCCGGCACGCGACCTTCCCGGTGTTCTTCGCTGCTTGCATCTCCTGCTGCTTTAACATCGCGTTCTCCCTGTTGACTTCGTTGTTCGTTGGTGCCCCGCTGGGAGTCGAACCCGGCCGCTAAGCCATCCTCCGAGTTAGTTTCCTCGGCGCTCTCCACTGAGCTAACGGGGTACTGCGAGGCTTTGACCAAGTCCTCCTTGGGCCTGTGCGCACTCAGGCTGGCGTTTGGCGGCAACGGCCTGTCATGTCCGCTGCATTTATGCGACTTCTCAGATCGGCAAATGCCTAAGCTCCATCGCTCACCACATCGAAGCCGGCTGGATTCGAACCAGCGTCTCCCGGAACCGTCGCGCGCGGAATAGGTGCCCTTGGCCGCTAGACGACAGCTTCGATGTGGTTCCCGCGCTTAACCGGCGCGGGACGGTCCTTCTACTGCTTCGGCTCATCGAGCCAGTTGGCCTCCACCCAATCGCGCGCCGATTCCTCATCCAGTCGCTGAGCCTTGCCGCAGTGCGCGCACTGCCGCGTGGTGTTGCTGGTGTACGTCCATTTGTGAAGCCCGACGATGCATCGCAGTTTCATGGGTGACTCCGGCAGGTTGTTTGAGCAGGTCCCCGCGCGAGCCCGGCGCGGGGCGGGTTGGTGCTAGTGGCGGCTTGGCCGCCGGCCTTTCACGCTGCGGTCACCTGCGATGGTCGGAAGGATTTGACGCCGCCACCCGCTTCGCCCAGGTCCACGTCGTAGAAGACGCCTTTGCCGGCCGGGCGCTCGGCTACGAACTTGCCGTCGGAGACCTTGCCAGTCTTCGCACTGCGTGCCTTCACCGGCGCGTTTTTCTTGAATGGTGCTGCTGCCATGTTTTTGCCTTTCGTTGGTTGGTGCCGCGCTGGCCCGGGATGGGTCGACCGCGCGGCGTGGTCGGGGCATACTGATCCCACAGGGCGCAGTTCTATCGCCTGGCCAGGGCTATCGCTGCGTTGTACTTCGGGGCAGCGCGCTCCGAATTCGGATCAGGGTGGCTCTGCGACGCGGCGCATCCACAGTGCGCGCTCGGCGCGGTCTTCGTGCTGCGAGGCCAGCAGCAGTTCGTCAGTGCTCGGCAGACGCCGGTTGCACCAGGCGCTCAGCTGGAACAGCACGGTTGGCGCCAGCCACGCGCCCAGGTCGACCTTCAGCTGCTGGTGCTGCGATGGCCAGAGCGCGACGTGCTCCACCAGGTAGCCGGACTCATCCAGCGAACCGTACAGGTCAACCAGCAGGCCGTCGTGCTCGAACTGCGCGGCCAGCAGGCGCGCGGTCGGAGGTACGGTGGGCTGAACGCGCGGCGCCGGCGCGTTGGAGCGCAGCTGGAGCACGGCGGCGGAGATTGGAGCGTTCACGCTGCGACCTCGAAAATCCAGCCGGACGCCAATGCCGCGGCGCGGCTGCGCTCCATGCGCTGCTGCGCGGCCAGGTCGCTCTCGGTGTAGTACAGGCGACGGCGCGTCAGCTTGCGACCGAACTCGTTGCAAATTTCCAGGCGGCGCGGGCAGCCGATGCTGGCGACCAGGCCGGCGCATTGCAGGTCGGTGGTGTTCTTGCGGAGGACTTTGCGCATGGCGGCCTCCGCTTAACCCAGCGTCGCCGGCGCGGCGGGCTGGCTGAAGTCGAAGGCGGGAACTGCGTCGCCAGCAGCAGCGGCTGCGTCGATCAGGGCTTTCAGTTCGGCTTGAGACATTTCGTTCTCCATCGTGATTGGTGCGTCGATGAAGTGATAATACACAAACTGTGTAGTTATATCAAACGATTTGTGTAATTAATTTTCGAAATGTGTAAGGGCGGTGTTGCGCCCAAATCTCCATGCCGAAAAAAGCCGCTTGGCGGGGTGCTTTGGGGGCGGGGGGGGGCAACGTGCTGCGCCGACTGTGGTCCTGAACGGCCTGACTCATGTACAGCGCCGATCCTGCAAACAAATCAATTGCCAAAAATAGTTCTAAATAAGATAATTAACTAGATGCAATAACTACAACGTTGAAAGGGATCGGGATGAGAATGTTCAAGCTGGTTGTGGCAGCAATGTTGGTCGCCGGTGCATGCTCGGCTAGGGCTGAAGTGATTACCTACGATTTTTCCGCATCGGTTGCGCAGATATCTAATCGCGAGGGCGATGAATCGTTTGACGAAACTGTGATCAAGGGGATGAGCGTTGGGATTGGCAATACGGTGCACGGCCGATTTAGCTACGACACATCTGCACCTGTCTGGGGTGGAGAAGGCGACTACTGGAAAGTCTATCTCAACGTTGGCGCACTGTCGGCTAAGTTCGACAATGGTCCAACTATTGGAGATCGTCCTGAGCCCTACACGACGCTTTTAGATACGTCTAACAACTACCCGGTAGGACCCGGGCACTGGTTGGACAGCTTTACCTTTTCATCCTATACGTCGTCTCCGGGAGAATACCTGTATGTCCAGCTTGTCGATCTCACCGGCAAGACTTTTAGTAATTCGGCAATTCCCGAACAGCTGACTTTGGATGAGTTTTTCCAAAGGAATTTCTACTACTATATGAACGTCGGTGCAGACGAGGTCCACGTTCGCGCCGAAATCACATCTCTAGAACGAGTCGCGGCAGTTCCTGAGCCTGAGACCTACGGCATGCTGCTAGGCGGCCTGAGCGTCCTGGCTGCGGTAGCGCGCCGGCGCCGCCAAGTCTGAGCTGGCCAGCGTAGAGACGCCGCCTTCGGGCGGCTTTTTATTGGCCGGCGCAGGTACCGAATCGGTCGCCAAAACACTGGCGATTCATACAGGTCGTGCTAAGCTTATGTCTTCAGGCGAACACATCCCCAAACCCAGCGCGGAGAGATAATTCGATGAGCGGTCCCATACGAGATTTTGAGCCGGCCATGAGCAGCATGGAGATGGTCGAATTTATCAACGCGGACAGGAAGGCAAGGGCGACGGCGGAGAAGCCGTACGTCGAGTTGCGGCACGAGAGTCTGATGACCAAGGCTCGAAAAGTGCTGGGGGAGGGTGTCCAAAAATTTTTGGGCACCTACCAGCATCCTCAGAATGGCCAAACCTACGACTGCTGCTATTTCCCTAAACGGGAAGCTTGTCTGATGGCGATGAGCTACAGCTACGAGCTGCAGGCGCGTGTGTGGGATAGGATGGTAGAGTTGGAGGCCGAGCTGGCGCTGCAGCAGTTGAGCACCTACCGTGACCGGTTGCCGCTGCACCAGGCCGCGCTGGAGATGGTCGGCCGCCACGGAATTCTCTTTTCGACCGCACACACCGCGAACAACGCGCTGGCCGGCTCGAAGCACTACAACGAGATGACCAAGAGTCAGGTGGTGAAGGCGCTACCGGCGGCGCAGAGGCTGGCCAGCGGTACGGCGACGCCGGAGGATTTCGCACTGCTCGAGGATCGGACGCGCGAGCGGTTCGGTGAGCCCGCGCAGCTGGAGATGGCGTTTGATCGGACATCGCTCATCACGAAGAGAAGCTGACTCTGCGAGCGCGATAGAATTAAAAGCCTCGACCGCGGAGCTCGTAATCTTCATGGGCACCGGTCGATGATTTTATGGGTTGCAACCCTCCGAAGGGTTGCGGTTTCACCCTCGATTTCAAGTGAAATTTTGTAGCTGTGATTGGATAGCACGTCGACAGTGTACACTTTCGGATTTTTAAATCCAGTCAGTGGGTGTAAGCGCCGGGTTGCCGGTATTGGATCTTTTAGTAGATCACGAACAACCTCTTTCGCTGCGAGTTGGATATCAATGGGAAGGCTTTTCATATCCTTTGCGAATCTGGGCTTGTACTGCAGCTCAGTAACACGCAGGCGGGTACGCAATTACACACCCATCGACGCAAACATATCATCAGCATCTTCGAACGATAACGGAACAGTCTCTTCCGCGTCCACAATTTGCTCACCGATAATCCATGCAAGATTGCTCAAGCTGTTGTGGTAGGCCGCAGCTTGCTCTACCAAAGCGTCGTATGCCTCCACAATGCCATCGTCTTCGGTCAAGCGCTTATCGTCAACCGCACTCTGACGCATAGCGACGACGGTATCATAGTATTTTTCGCTCACTGGGAGAGCGCTGACAAACGCGGCCTCAACCTCAACCAACTTGTCTGTGTTTGGAAATTTTGCTTTCTGCACTGGGTCAATAAGGCTGTCTACCATAAGTGACATGGACTGAAATTTAACAGTCTGATCAGCAACAGCCTTAAGGGTTTGGTCAATTTTACCTAACAGCTCAAGGTCGCGAGCCTGCGGCATTTCGCGGAGTGTGCGCCCCACGGCGCCAAGTATTTGCAATTCAACTGCTGACATGATGTCCTCCCTCGGGGAGTCCCGTCTATACGAAATCGGCTATCGATTTCGGTTCCTATAAAAGTCCTTCAGGCATTCAGATGGCGCTACAACCTATTTTTGTCAATAGGCGTTCTGATTGGAGAATCATACCAGTTAAAATTTTTTTGCGCCAAATTACTGACATTAAAAATTAGAGCAATGTCAAGTATCGAGCCGAAAACTTAGCATCGATATTTTGACCACCAAAGTTCTCCCAAATGTGAGGATCGATCCCGTGCCCGTTATTTTGAACACGTATTTCTGGCTAAGCGGCGACACGGGGCTAGAGCCAACTCGCCACGCCGCCATGCCGCGAACAAGTGCCACGCCGGCTCTTGCTGAAGCTGTAGCTCTCATCCCGGCACTTCGCCGTGGCGCCGTCCGGCACCTTGCCATCGACGCTCTTCGCCGGCGAGTGCACATCCTGGCCAGCCTTGTTCACGTAGTGGCCGTGCGTCTGCAGGTCGGCTTCATTGGGCTCGGTTTTCTTTGGCGCGGCCGGCGCAGTTGCAGGTGTGCCTGGTGGTGGCGCGAGCTGGGCGAGGGCATCGCAAACACCGCCCGCAAGTAGCAGGGAGAGGAGGAGGGCGCGCAACATCGCTTACTTCGTACCTGGCTTGCCGGTTTCGGGATTGACGTTACCCTTCGTGGACCAGTTGTTGGCCTTCGTGCCGTCCTTGGTGGATCGATTATGTGCGGCCACGTGGGTGCCATCCTTTTTTGTGTAGCTAGACACATGCTCGCGGGAGGACTTCGCGCCGGTACCAGTAGCCGGTTTGCTGGAATAGTGAGCGCCACCAGAATGCCCACCGCTATGACCGCCGCGCGCGAACGCGGATGTTGTGGCGCAGATTGCCAGAATTACGACCAATGCTATTTTCACAATCATCTCCAGGATCGGCAAGAACGTGCCGTTTCGTTCGGAAATTATATGATTTATTGACAATTGGAAATCTATCCAATTATTTCGATTGGCGAATCCGATCTAGCCTCACCTCATCTCGACCTTCTAATATTTCGGCGCATCGCGCGCGCAGTTTTCGAAGTGTCACGGGTCCGATGCCCTTGATTTTGAGCAGTTGATCATCGGATGCGTCGCTGATACGATTGGGCGTATCGAGCGCCACATCCCACATCGCCGTAACTGCCGTATAAGGGAGCCCCGGAATTGTGTCGATGAATCGCGGGAAGAACCAGCCGCAAAGATCCTCGGCGCGATGTCCGATCAAGCCTCTATACTTTCCCCATCGAGGATCGCTGGCCGCCGCAAAAACGGCGTTATGGCGATGCTCAATCAAGCCTGGGGTTTCAGCGGCTAGTCTGAGGGCCACCAGAAAATCCCGATAGCCCCAATCGTCACCATTGCGCACCTGCACCTCAAGCGGCACCCAAGCTGGCGCGGGCTCATCCATATCCACGCCCATTTGGCGGAGGGTTTTTGTCCTTGCACGCCAGTGACCGTAATCACCTGGTGGCGCGCCCGGCATCCGGGTCTGCTCAAGGTCACGAGTTCCATGCAGCAGCAGATGTTCAAGAGGCGTGGAAAAGTGCATGACGGCGCGATACTCCCACCCATCATAGATACCTCCGCGCTGCAAAGGATGGAGCTCAAATGTCGCATCGATTTCCACCTGAATCGCTGCGATGCCCGCTTTCAGTTCATTTAGATTGGTGGCTTTGATGCGGGGATATTTTGCGGCGATGAATTCAAATTCACGAAGCTTTTCTCGGGCTAAGTCTAGGCGCAACCTTCGAGTATCGATGTTTGTGCTTTTGGCCGCAAGCTGCGCGGATTCATTAATTATGCGAACGAGATTAAGAAGTTGCCCAACCACGAACCCAGGAACAATGTCGTCATTCGCTGGCGTGGGTTCGTGTGAGGCAAAGCGCCATACGCTCATACCGCATGGTTCCGTCAGATGTGGTCAGTCTCGCGCTTAACCACGCGTCCGATTATCTCGCAATCCCCAGTCCGGCAACCCTTGGGGCGGTGCCGGGCCTGGTCTGGATTGTCAGAGAATAGCCACCAATCGCCACGTTCCTTTACTAGCCGCTTGATCACCGCCTCGCCGTCGTAATTGAAGGCGTAGACCACCCCATCCTTCATCGCCTTGTCAGCGGTATCAATGATGACCACGTCACCTTCGTACAAATTGGGTTCCATGCTTTCGCCGGCCACTGTAAGCGCAAGCAGCGTGGACGGGTGAATTCCTTTGCGGTCCACCCAGTTCTTGCGCAAGCTGATCGTGTCGCCGTCGTAGATGTCAGGCACCGTCTGAAAACCGGTAACGCCGGCGCGGAGCTGAAGCTTTACCTTTTTGATGTGGTAGAAATTCGGGTCACCCTGTTCGGCGATCACCACGCGCATTGCGCCAGGAATATCGACAGGATCAGCTGGAGAGCCGAGAAGTTGGTCAGTGGTGAGCCCGAGTGCTAGAGCGATCGATACCGCTTTGCTGGCGGGTGCGCCGCGAGACTTCCAGTTCGTGATGACATTCGCCTCAATTTCAAGGCTCGAGCGCAACCACGCCTGATCCTTTCCAAGCTCTGCCAAGCGGGCCTCTATCCGGGCCCAAGGAATATTGCCTCTTTTACTCATGCGCGAAGGATAGCGACCTATTCACAAAACGTGTTACACAAAAAGTTTGACTGCGATACACAAGATGTGTAGCATGGCCTCATGAACTCACTCGACAAAGCAATTCAGTGGTGCGATGGCCTGTCATCGCTAGCGGAAAAAATTGGCATTAGTTCTGCTCGCCTCGGCAACTGGCGCGTGCGCGGCGTGCCTGTCGAGCATTGTCTCGCCATCGAAAAAGCTACAGACGGCCAGGTCACACGCAAAGACCTGCGCCCCGACGACTGGCAAAACATCTGGCCAGAATTGGCCGATGACCACACTCGCCGCGCCACCGACCCCGCACCACCCGCTGGCCACGCCGGCCGCCAACCATCATCCCCTCACAACATCACCGACACTGTTCCTGAACGTGCGGTGGTGACACCTCTGCTTGGAGAAAAAGCATGAAGAAGATCATCGACCGCCTGATGGCGAAGCTGGGGTACGTGCCGGCGGCCGCACTCGATGCGCTAGCCTTCACTCCACTGAAGATCGAAATCGACACCAGCCAGGTAAGCGACGCGCTCACCCTGTTGGAGAAGGTGATTAGCGTCGCGCAGAAGGCGGAGGTTGCCGTCGCGGCGGTGAGCGCGGCTGCTGGTATGCCCGCGCCGGTACCGGCGGATGGCGGTCTCGTGCTCAACGAATTACGTGCCATGCGTGCTGAACTCAAGTCGATTCGCGAGCACTCTGGCGCACGCCTCGCAACCGTCACCGACCGCGAGCGCTTCGCACATGTGCCGCCGCCGGCCGGCGCAAAGCGCGGCCACTGGGCATGCATTGTCGGAAGCGCTGCGCCTGTATGGATGGAGGATCGTCCAATGGAATACGATCCGGCGACTGGTGGCGTTAGGGCTCCTGGTTCAGCAGCTTCTGAAGTTGCAGGATTGCGGATTTGATCGGAATTTCCTTCAGATCCTTCGCTGTGTACGAATCGACATCCGCTATAGAGACGTTCACGCTGACGTTGATCTTGAGCCAATCGAAATCGTAGGTTGCTTCCGCTTCGAAATTTTCGCTGAACGTGATCTGAACATTTTGTTTGCAGTCCATGGGAGATCCCTTTGCAAGTTGTTGTGTGAGAACTGCAACTGTACCGCATTGGAATCTCCCGCCCGATTTTCTGAAAGGAAGCTGTATGAGCAACCACCAAGCCCTGAGCGCCGCGCTGCTGGCCGCATTCCAGCTCGACGCTGATAGCCGCGACCCGGCCGCCATCGCCGACACGGCCGCCACGCTGCTGATCGAGCTCGCCACCATCCTGCGCGGCCCGCCTGTGACCGTGGCCAACATCGCCGGCGTCGAACTGGTGGGCGATGAAACCCAGGCGCTGATGCTGGCCGAGCTGCGCAAGCAGACCACGCTGCTGGAAGTGATCGCCAAGCAGGGCGACCAGCAAATCAAATTCTTCGCGCCTGCATCCCCAGCGGACGTCGATGGCGACTCGAAGGCGAAGCAGCAGCAAGCACTTATCAGCGACCTCAACCTGCAGGATCCAGCTGACCGTGAAAAATTTATGCGTATCGCGGCAGCGGCCAGTGATCCAGTCTGCGGCGCCGCCGCTTGCGGCATGCCGGGCTGACGCCGCTATCGAAATTTGCACCACCAGCATCATCCGCATCACCTGAAATCCTGAATCACTTTTATAGGAAAAAACACCATGAACCGCAACAAGATGCCCAAACCTCGCGTCCTCGTCGCGAAAGCGTTGTTCAACGAGGATGAATACCGCGACTTCAGCGCCGCATGTGCCGAGGCCGGCGAGTCGCAGAGCCGCACGCTGCGCCAGCTGGCAAACGACTGGTCGGCGCGTTTTCAAAATGATAGGCGCCGCGGCGCGCAAACGGAATGGCCGAAAGCTGGCCAGAACATGGCCATGTTTTTGCCCGGCCGCGCGAATTTCAGCGTGCCGCGCCACCACATGCGTATGTGAATCCTCGGCCAGTCTATTCCCACCTGGAGTGCTGAGCCTTGATCTAACCGGGATGCCGCGCCCCGTCGCGCGCGGCGAATAGAGGATGAAAATCACATGTCCAAAGCATCGCTACAACAGCAAAAGCCCGGCGCCGCATCCGCTCTGCTGGACCAGTTTGCCGCCCAGCTGCGGTTGAAGAACGACGCTGCCCTGGCGCGCGCCTTCGAGGTGGCGCCGCCGGTGATCAGCAAGATCCGCAAGGACAAGATTCCCTTCGGTGATCGCATGATCCTGAAGGCGCACGAGAAGTTCAACTTCGCAGTCGCGCCGATCCGCAAAGTTCTGTCCGGTGAGGCGCTGACCGTATGAGCCAACCGCAACAACCAGCGCACGACGACAAGCCGATGGATGTCGAGCCGGCCCACGTCATGTCGCACGAGAAGCACCGCCAGCGCGAGCACTACGAACGAATGCTCCGCGAGCTGCGAGAAGAGCGGCGTAAATAAAAAAGGCCGCGTCGATGCGCGGCCGAAAAAATCCACTTCAGGGTATTTCGAAGACCATCGTAGCACAGCCTGAAGCGGGAAAAATTACGGTTAGGTAATGCAAATAAAAGGCCACGTTGCAGCGCGGCCTGACCATATAGCAGAGGAAACACATGTCCACAATTTTACAGCAAGGACCGGCGCCAGACCACCCTGGCACGCCGGAGGGCAACATCACGCTCGCCGCGCGCGAATGGCGCGAAAAGGACCGTGATCACATCGCCGAGAAGAGCGCCACCACCGGGGCCGCCGAGTACCGCGCGCGCCGTAAGCTGCGCATGACGGTTGACCTGAACGCACCTGCGGGGCAGCCATGACGCGCGCGCTTCCACGCAAGGAAACGCGCTCCTACGCGCTGCTGATCGCCCTGCAGCAAGGCCCGGGCACCTTCTATCAGGTCTGCGAGCGCGCCGGCTTCGACATCGAGCAACCAGGTGTCGAATCGCGTCTGCGCCCGATCTTCGCCACCATGATCGGCGGCCACGCCCAGCAGCACGGCATCATGTACTCGCTTACCGACGAGGCGCGCGAAGCATTCGGCATCGTGCCGCCGGCGCCACCTCCGTACGTCGGCCAGGTCGCGGGCCCGGCGTTCCGCGGAGAGCACCACCCGACCACCGTGTTCATCACACGCCGGCCGAAGGAAGGGGCGCGGGCATGAAGCGCGACGCCTGCACCTTCGAACTGCCGCTGGGGCACGAACTTATCATCGACAACTTCGCTGGCGGTGGCGGCACTAGCACCGGCCTCGAAGCGGCGTTCGGTCGGCCGGTCGACATCGCCATCAACCACGATCCCGAAGCGCTGGCGATGCATGCCATCAACCACCCGCACACGAAGCACCTGTGCGAGAGCGTATGGGACGTCGATCCAATCAAGGTAACCAACAACCAGCCGGTGGCGCTGGTCTGGCTGTCGCCGGACTGCAAACACTTTAGCAAGGCCAAGGGCGGCACGCCGGTCAACAAGAACATCCGTGGCCTCGCATGGGTAGGATTGCGCTGGGGCTACCTGACCAAGCCGCGCGCCATCCTGCTCGAAAATGTTGAAGAGTTTAGGACCTGGGGGCCGCTGAAGGTCGGCGCCGACGGCAACATGTATCCCGATCCCGAATTCCGCGGGCGCCTGTTCGAGGCGTTCAAGGCAGCACTGTCGACCGGCATTCCGGCTGACCATCCCGATCTGGAAGAAATCTGCGAAGTGCTGGGCGAGAGCGTGCCGCGCGAAGCCTTGGTGAAGGGCCTCGGCTATATTGTAGAGTTTCGCGAACTGCGCGCCTGTGACTACGGCACGCCAACGATCCGCAAACGTCTGTTCATGATCGCGCGCCGCGACGGACTGCCAATTCGGTGGCCGGAAGCTACAAATGGCGCGCCGACGTCGGCGGCCGTCATCGCAGGCAAGTTAGCACCGTGGCGAACAGCCGCCGAGTGCATCGACTGGTCGATTCCTTGCCCATCGATCTTTGAGCGCAAGCGCCCGCTGGCCGAGGCCACGATGCGGCGCATCGCCAAGGGCATCATGCGCTACGTGGTGGAGTCGGCGTCGCCGTTCATCGTGGGGCAGGGTGGCCCGATCTACTCTGGCAAACCGGTGTCGGCGGAGCAGCCGTTCGGCACCCTAACCACAGAGAACCACCGCGCCGTGGTCGTGCCCAGCATCGTGCCGTTGACGCACCAAGGCGGCGAGCGGAACGAATCCGTGCACGAGCCGTTCCGCACGATCACCGGCGCGCAGCGCGGGGAGAAGGCGCTGGCTACCGCCACCATGGTGCAAGTGGGCTACGGTGAACGCGCCGGCCAGGCGCCGCGCGCACTCGACGTCGAGAAGCCGCCCGGTACGGTGGTGAGCGCGAACAAGGCCGCATTGGTCACGGCATTTCTGAATGAGCACGCCAATGCGCACAATCAGCGCGTGATGCCGGCGGACGAGCCGCTGCGCACCATCTGCGCCCAAGTGAAGGGCGGCCACTTTAGCGCCGTGTCCGCGACCCTGGTGGGCGTCGGCGGCCGCGCCGGTGAGAGCCGCCCGCGCGGCGCGAACGAGCCGGCTGCAACCATCACCGCAAAGGGAGATACCGCAGTCGTCACCGCCGAACTGGCGCCATTCGTCATGACCAATACGACCGGCCACCCTGGTGCTGAAGTCGACGCGCCGGTACCCACTATCACCGCAGCGGGCAACCAGGCGCTCGCGGTCGCGCACATTACCAAGTTCCGCACCGGCGCCACCGGGAGCGACATGGCCGAGCCTCTGCCGACGATCACCGCTGGTCCGAAGGAAAATCCGGCTGGGTGCGCGCACGCGATGGGCATCGTGACGGCAAACCTGATCCACATGGGGCACGGCGAGGGGCAGGCTGGCGGAAAGCGCTTCAGCCATGGTATTCGCGATGTGGAGCAGCCGCTGAACACCGTGACCGCGAGCGGCGCCGCCGGCGGTATCGTGACCAGCAGCCTCGTGAAGCTGCGCGGCACCAGCACTACAGCTAGCATGGACGAGTCCTTGCACACTATTGGCGCCGGCGGCCAGCACCACGCCGAGGTGCGCGCGTTTCTGTTGAAGTACTACGGCACCGACCAGGATCCGCGCCTGGAGGAGCCGCTGCACACGGTCACCACCAAGGACCGATACGGCCTCGTCACCATCCAGGGTGTGGACTACCAGATCGTCGACATCGGCCTGCGCATGCTGGAGCCGGCCGAGTTGTATCGCGCGCAGGGTTTCCCGGCCGACTATGTGATCCGCGAGATTCCTGACCCGGAGCTACTGTTCAAGGACGGCCACCAGGCCGACGGCGACCCGCTGCTGCTGCCGCGCGTGCCGCTGACGAAATCAGCCCAGGTACGCATGTGCGGAAACAGCGTTTGCCCGCCGTTGTCGGAAGCGCTGATTCGCGCCAACTTCACGCACGAGCGTGAGATGGGCTTGGTGGCGGCGTGAGAAATCGCCTATTTCTTCGCATCGATGCGCTGCTTTGCTTCTTGGGCAGCCTCCATCAGCGCGAGCTCGTATCCGGGAATCGGGCGATCACACATCTCTGTGTAATCGAGTCCGTCGACGGTAAAAGACCAGCGCCAATTACCCTTTGAATCAACGGAAACGGAAATTTCCACGCGATGGCCTTTATATTGAAAAGCGTTATCGGACATTAAAAATCCAATCACAAAGAGGCAGCATAGCATGATCTACGATCTAAGCCGCGCGGAGCGCCAGCACCGCGCCATCAGCAATGAAAAGCCCGCACCCAACCTGGTGCCAAAGCGCTGCACCTGCGGCAAGGCGGCGCCGGCCAAGGTACTGGTCCAGCACGGCAAATGCCACGCCTGCCAGCTGGCCGACCGCGTCGCCACGCTCGAACCCGGCGACGCCGACCTGCTGCTGTTCATGCTCGGCGCCACGCCGCACTGGCCGCGCGTGCGCTGGGGCTACCGCAACCACTACCTGGTCAACCGCCGCGATCGCGCTGCTATGGAGCGCCTGGTGGCGGCCGGCTTCGCGCGCGCCGGCGCCGTGCTGCTCCAACTGCAATACTTCCACGCGACGGAGGTCGGCTGCCGGCTGGCCGGCCTGGATGCGAAGCGCACGCGGGTGGCACTGTCGCTGGGAGCGCGGCCATGACGCGCGATGCACTCGAACTCACCGGTGCCGAAATCGACACCCTGATAGCGCTGATCGAGCGCGGCCCATTACAGCACGGCGAGGAGCCGAGCAAATCCGGCCGCGACAGTCTGATTCAGCGCGGCCTGGCCGTGTCCATCGTCCACAAGCTTGAAGATGGCTGGACCGCAGCCACGCTTGCTGGCGTGAAGGCGGCTACCAACTGGATTGGTTACAGCACGGACGAAATGGGCCGCGCACTCAGGGCGCAGGGCGCCTCAAAAAATAAAGGAAAGTGGCAGGTCGGCTTTCCTCTGATTCGCCTTGGGCTATCTCGCAGCAACGCTATTGCCATCGTTGAGGGAATGGGGTGGCCGACGCCGCCAAGTTCCTCGTGCTGGATGTGCCCCAACCACCACATGCGGGAGTGGCGCGAGATTAAAAACGACCCGCGTGATTGGCCGAAAGTCGTGCAGTTTGATCGGGAGTTGCGCCGCTTGGATGCCCACGCTTGGCTGACAGACCAGCCCGTCCCTATTGACCAGGTGGACTTCAGTGATGCTCAAGAAGTGCTGTTTGGCCGAGAGGCTGGCTCTTGCGAGAGCGGGATGTGCTTTCTATGATGCGCCGCACACCCCTCAAGCTCGACGAGACCTCAATGGTTGTGCTATCGGCGCAAGGCGTCAATCAACTGCTTAGCCTCGCTGAGCAGAAGCCCGATGCATTCGTCGCCGCTAGGGAAGCTGCGGCCGCCGGTCGTAAGCACCTGCATCCGCGGATCAACCCAGGCGCTCGGATCTTCCGCTGGTTCGAGCTCAGCTTCCGCCACGGCGGTATATCTCGATGGGTGACCGACCTTGCTCGAAATGTGGCTGCATCGGATGGTGATTTCCCAGCCCCGGTAGTTCTCCTGAACAGTGTAAGACATGCCACGCCCTCGCAAGTAGTTGTAAATATTATCACGCAACACATCATTTTTGTTGATAGCTTTTTGCTATGGAATAAAGGCGTGGCGCAATGAAACGGTCCCGAATGCCACCGCGCAAGGCGTTAATGAAGGTGAATGGATTCAATCGCCTCGAGCGAGTCGAAGGCCGCGAGGTCAACAAGATCGTCGCGCGCGAGAAGAAGCACAAGTGCGCCGTGCGCACTTGCCGCGCCGAATTCGTGCGGCCGGCGCCGTTTGTCACCTGGTGCTCACCAGAGTGCGGCGCGGTGCTGGCCATGGCAAAGCTGGCAAAGCAGAAACAGGCTCAGGCCGCCGCCGAGCGCAAGGACCGCCAGCAGAAGCTGGCCAAGTTTAAGCGCAAGGCCGACCACGTGGCCGACTGCCAGACGGCATTTAACGCCTGGGTGCGGTTCCGTGACCGGAACGAACCTTGCATCTGCTGCGGACGCTGGCCGTCCAGCCAGTCGCTCACGGGCGGCGAATGGGACGCCGGCCACTACCTCTCACGCGGCAGCCACCCGCACCTGCGCTTCGACGTGCGCAACGTCTTCAAGCAGATGAAGGGCTGCAACAGGCCCGGGGGCACCACGGCGGCGTCGTTCCGCGCCGGCGTCGTCGCGCGCATAGGCCTGGCCGCCGTTGAGGCGCTGGAAGCCGACCACGAGCCTCGCCACTATACGGTCGACCAGCTGATCGCCATGACCGCGCACTACAAGCAAGAACTGAAAAAACTGAAAGCGGCCGCCGCGTGACGGCCGTCCAAAACTATGCAATGGAGAATCTATGAGCGCATTTAGCCTCGAAGAACAGCAGAGCCTGGTGGCCGCGCAGTACCACGAATTCCTTCGCGAGAAGATCAAGTTGGCGCCGCGCTGCGGCTTCGACGTGCCGCTGTACCAGATCAACCCACATCTCAAGCCACATACCCGTGACATCGCGCGCTGGGCACTCTCCGGTGGGCAGCGCGCCATCTTTGCATCGTTCGGCCTGCACAAGACCGCAACCAACCTGGAAGTGATGCGCCTGATCGGCGCCAACCGGCCGGGCTTGCGCCGCCTGATCATCATGCCGCTGGGCGTGCGCCAGGAGTTCGCGCGCGAGGTGCGCCAGCGCTTTACCGGCGAGTACGCCGTCGAGCTGAAATTCATTAAGACTTCGGCCGAGGTCGACCGCGACGACGTGATCTACGTGACCAACTACGAGCCGGTGCGCGACGGTAAGATCGATCCATCGCTGTTCGGCGCCGTGGCGCTGGACGAGGCGGCCGTGCTGCGCAGCTACGGCAGCAAAACCTTTCAGGAGTTCTTGGACATCTTCGCGCACGCCGAATTCAAGTTCGTGTACACGGCGACGCCGAGCCCGAACCGCCTGAAGGAGCTGATCCACTACGCCGGCTTCCTGGGCGTCATGGACACCGGCCAGGCGCTGACCCGCTTCTTCCAGCGCGACAGCGAGAAGGCCGGCAACCTGACGCTTTACCCCCACAAGGAACGGGAGTTCTGGCTCTGGGTGGCCAGCTGGGCACTGTACCTGCAAAAGCCCAGCGAC
This sequence comes from Duganella callida, assembly GCF_004614165.1. Classification (GTDB taxonomy): domain Bacteria; phylum Pseudomonadota; class Gammaproteobacteria; order Burkholderiales; family Burkholderiaceae_D; genus Rugamonas; species Rugamonas callida. The sequence goes on from NZ_SPVG01000245.1 coordinate 44,105, forward strand.
CTGGGGCACTCGGACGAGGGCTACGTGCTGCCGCCGCTGAACCTGCAGGTGCACGAGTTACCAAGCAACTATCAGGCCGCCGGTAACGAGAAGAACGGCCAGGGTCTTCTGATCCCCAATGTCGCCATGGGCCTGTCGGCGGCGGCCGGCGAGAAGCGCGAAAGCCTGGCTGACCGCGTCGCTAAGGTGGTCCAGTTGCTGCGCGCGCGGCCGGCCGGCGCCCAGGCCATCGTCTGGTGCGACCTGAACGACGAGCAGCGGGCGCTGGAGCGCGCGATTGCCGCGGAAGGCTGGAGCGTTGCGTCGCTGGACGGGAGCCAAGATCAAGATCTGCGTGAGGAGCTGATGGACGACTGGCGCGAGCGGCGCCGCGACATCTTCCTGTCCAAGCCGGTGATGTACGGCGCCGGCCCGAACCTGCAGCAGTGCCAGCTGATGATCTTCGCCGGCATCGGCTTCAAGTTTGCGGACTTCATCCAGGCCGTGCACCGGATCCTGAGGTTCGGCCAGCAGGGCACCTGCAGCGTGCACCTGATTCACACCGAGGTCGAGCGCGCGGTGCTGGCGACGCTGATGGAGAAGTGGCGCCTGCACGACGACTCGGTCGCCACCATGGGTGAGATCATCCGCACCTACGGCCTGGACCAGCTGCAGATGCAGGATACGCTGGCCAGGACCATCGGTGTCGAGCGCCAGGTGGCCGAGGGTGAGCACTTCCGCGTCGCGAACAACGACTGCGTGCTGGAGGCGCTGCAGCAGCCGGACAACTCGATGGGCATGATCCTGACGTCGATTCCATTCGGAAACCAATATGAGTACTCGCCGAGCTATAACGACTTCGGTCACACCGTCGACAATGATCAATTCTGGCGCCAGATGGACTTCCTGACGCCGCAGCTGCTGCGCATCTTGCAGCCGGGCCGCATCTATGCCTGCCACGTGAAGGACCGGATCCTGTTCGGCAACGTGACCGGCGCCGGCGTGCCGACCGTCAGCCCGTTTCACGCCGAGGCGATCTTCCACGCGCGCCGGCATGGCTTCGACTACATGGGCATGATCACCATTGTCACCGACGTGGTGCGCGAGAACAACCAGACCTACCGCCTGGGCTACTCCGAAGTGTGCAAGGACGGCACGAAGATGGGTGTGGGCATGCCCGAATACGTGCTGCTGTTCCACAAGCCGCAGACCGACCGCAGCAAGAGCTATGCCGACACGCCGGCGACCAAGGCGAAGCCGCTGTGCATGGACGAGCAGGGTGCGGCCGTGCCGTTCGATCGGAAACTCCCACCGATCCCTGGTACCGGCTACAGCGTCGCGCGCTGGCAGGTGGACGCGCACGCCTTCTGGCGCTCAAGCGGCGACCGCCTGGTCGGCGCTGCGGAGATGGCCAGCTACGGCCCGGGCAAGCTGGCGAAGTACTTCACCGAGTCCTCGCTGCAGAACGTCTACGACTACGAGTTCCACGTCGCCGTCGGCGAGCGCATGTTGGCCGAGAAGACCCTACCGGCCACTTTCATGAGCTTGGCGCCCGGCAGCCACGATCCGATGGTCTGGCACGACATCGTGCGCATGAAGACGCTGAATGGTGATCAGTCGGCGCGCGCCGTTGAGAACCATGTGTGCCCATTCCAGATTGACATCGTGGACCGCCTGATCAACCGCTACACCAACCCCGGCGAGACGGTCTACGACCCGTTCCACGGCCTAGGCACGGTCGGCGTGCGGGCGGTCAAGCTCGGCCGCCGCGGCGCCGGCTCGGAACTGAACACCAGCTATTTCCGCGACCAGGTGCACTACCTGCAGCTAGCGGAGCGCGAGGTGAGCATGCCGACGCTGTTCGATCTGGCCGCGCTGGATGTGGAGAACGAAAAATGAATATTAAAAATTCATTAACTGCTTACCGCATCACCCAGATCACTGCGGCGCTGACCGAGCGCGCCCAGACGGTAGACGACATCGCACTGGAGATTGGATTGTGTCGCGCGCACCTGGCGCGCTATTTGGCTGAGCTGCATGCTGCCGGTGCGATCTACATCGCCTCGTGGGCAGTACGGCAGCAGGGCCGCGCAACGCGCCTCCCGGTCTACCGGCTGGGCGCGCGTCCAGATGCGCAACGGCCAGCCAATCTCACACAGCGGGAACGCCAGGCCGCGCACAAGGCGCGCATCTACGCTGACCCAGAGCGCCACGACAGGTACAAGGCGCTCGGCCGCGCGCGCAAGCTGCGGGTGAAGCGCGATCCGCTGGTCGTGGCGATGTTCGGCGCCGCCGGGGGCGCGCATGCGTGATTATTCGAAGGTTGGCCCGCAATTTTGGAATGGTCGCACGGGCAAGGCATTGAAGGCAAAGGGCAGCGAGGCGGTCATCGTCGGCATGTATCTGATGACCTGCCAGCACGCCAATATGCTCGGCCTGTACTACCTGAACAAAGCTTACATCGCCGTCGATACCGGCCTTGGCTTGGAAGGGGCTAGTAAGGGGCTCCAATGGGCCTGTGAAGTAGGGTTTTGCAGTTACGACGAGGCCAGCGAGGTCGTGTGGGTAACCGAAATGGCGCTGTACCAGATTGGCGAGCAGCTGGAGCTCAAGGACAACCGCTGCAAGGGTGTCCAGCGCGAGTACGATTCAGTGCCGGAAAACCCTTTCCTTTCAGCGTTTTACGAGCGCTACGCGAAGGTTTTTCACATGACAAATCGCCGCGTTCCTGAGGTTGAAAGCACAAGCCCCTTGCAAGCCCCTTCGAAGCCCCTACCAAGCCAAGAACAAGAACAGGAACAAGAACAGGAGAAAAACAACACGTCGGCGAAAACCGCCGCCGCGGCGCCGCTCACCTCGGAATGTCGCGAGGACGGATCGACCGAGCGTCGGCAGAAACGCCGCGGCACGCCAGAGGATGAAACCTGCGCACGCTGGCTCTTCGGCCGCATCCTGGCGAGCAACCCGGAGCACAAGCCGCCGAATTTCTCCACCTGGGCGGACGAGGTGCGGCTGATGCGCGAGCGGGATGGGCGCACACACCGGGCTATCTGCGAGCTGTTCGACTGGGCGCAGGGCGACAGCTTCTGGCGCGCCAACGTCCTCTCGCCGGCCAAGCTGCGCGAGAAGTGGGACCAACTGACGATCAAACGCGGCACGCCGCAGAAAGGACAAAAACATGACAACTTCGCCACGCAAGATTACCGCGCAGGTGTTGCTCCCGATGGCTCGTTCTGAAGGTCGTCAGCGCTTTTTCAGCGCGCTGCTGGAGACTTGTGCCCAGCACGGCGAGTACACTTCGATGCTGGTCGGCGGGAACTGGTCGGCCTGCGTCGAGTGCACCCACGATGCCGAGAAGGCCGCGGTCGCCGCGGCGCAGGTGGCGTGGCGCGGCCAGTTGGCGGCGCGCGCTTGGGACGCCCGCCTGGGGCGCGCGGCGATCCCTGAGCGCTTCGCTGACCGGCGGCTAGCTACGTACCAGCCGACCTGTCACGAAGCGGCGCAGGCGCTGCAGGTGGCGCAGCGCTATGCCGACAACTTCGGCGCCGTACGCCGGTCTGGCGCCTGCCTGATCTTCTGCGGCGACGTCGGTACCGGCAAGACCCACCTGGCCGTCGGCATCGCGCACGAGGTGCTGGAGCAGGGCGGCCAGGCCGTGTTCTCGTCGGTGATTCGCGCGGTCCGGTCGGTGAAGGAGACCTTCAGCAAGGGCGCCGGCCGCACCGAGGCAGAGGCGCTGCGCGACCTGGTTGAACCGGACTTGCTGATCCTCGACGAGGTGGGCGTGCAGTTCGGTACCGACGCCGAGAAGCTGATCCTGTTCGAGATCATCAACGGCCGCTACGAGTCGCGCCGGCCGACGATCATCATCAGCAATCTGGCCATCGGCGAGCTCGAGAAGTACCTCGGCGCCCGCGCGGTGGACCGGCTGCGCGAGGGCGGCGGCAAGGTGGTGGTGTTCGATTGGGAGTCGTACCGCGGGCGACGCGAGGTGGTCTCGTGAGCGGCCGCGATGGCTTCGTGCTCAATCCGCTCGCGCTCCTGGCCGGCAAGCAGCTGGTCGGCCAAGAGGAGGGCGACAAGACGGCGCTGCTGGTGCTGATCGCCCTCGATGCCGCGAAGCGCGGCGCGGCGCCGGCTAGCCTGGCCAATACGCTGACGGAGCACCTGCTGACCAGCGCGGCGATCTGGTCGCAGCAAGGCAATCGGCGGCTGTACGACGTGGCGGTCGAGGCATGGATGGCGCTGGGCAAAGCCTGCGCGCGGCCCACGGCACTGCTGGACCTGACGACCGGCGAATACCTCGCGATCCGCCGCGCGATCGGCTTCTACGTCCGCGCGCTGCCGCGGCTTGAGGTCGGCGCGCTCGCTGCGGCGTATGCCAAGGCGCTGCAGCAGTTGCGTGCATGACGCAGTTGCCATAGCGACAGTCTAGCGCAACGGAAATACCTGTGTTAACGTCCAGCTACACTTTCTGGAGCGCACATATGGGCTTTGCCGACCGATACCTGCACGCCGTCAATTCAAGCGATCTGCGCGATGACGAGCACCATCACGCAACCGATGCGCTGTGCGCCGCGGCGCTGGCCGACGTCACGGGCGCCGGCCTGGGTTCGCTGCTCTCGCGCGTAAAGTACGCCGACGGCACTCAGCACAAGCTGTTCGAATCGGGCAGCGCCAACCTGGCCAGCTTGCTGCGCATCTGGACTGAGCGCGTGATCCAGAAGGGCCGCGAGCGGAAGTGGTTGAAGGAGAATACCGCCTGGGATGCGGATAGTGCGCAAAAACTTTATCGCCGTATCGCCGAGCGCTCGCTTGCGCACTGGCTGGACGGAAAATGCGCTGCGTGCTCTGGTAGTGGCAACACGCTGGATCGGCGCATCTGCGTAACCTGCAAGGGTACCGGCAAGGCTGAGATCACCGGCGCCGGCGGCTTCGAGTTGGAGAAGGTCAAGGACATGGTCAGCGAATTGGAAGGGCTGCTCCAGTCGCATAATGCGCGCGCGGCCGGCATGCTGCGTGGCGCAAGTCATACGCACCGGGATTGACACCGCCTCGCGAAGTACGTTAACGTTGGGCCTTCACACACTTTCGGCACTCGTAATGCGGGCTACGGCCCCACCGATAGCCGGAATTCGAGGCTAGCACCAATCCTTTGATGCTTTCGCTCGCGTGTACACCGCCCACTTCGCAGATAGCGCTGGGGCACAACGAAGCCACCCTCGCGGTGGCTTTTTTCATTTCCGCGCCCGCTGCGAGGCCGCCATGGATTCCGAATTGACCCACGCCGAGGTGCAAGCCCGCATCCGCTGGACGCGCATGTGCATGGCGCTGCTGGTGCTGCAAGACGACTTGCGCATCGCGCGCGATCTCGCTGAGCTGCAGGGCCGCAAGTCGAAGCGCTGGTAGCGCACCGAACACGAAACGCGCAGGCCGCAGCACGACGGCCGCCAAGGAGGTGCATCATGAAATAGCGAAACTCAGAGCCTCACCGCCAGCCGACAATCCCGTCCGCTGCCGGCATAGAAGCGCCACGACAGCGCGCACGGGTCAAAAATCGGCTGATGAGTTTCGGAGCACCCGCCCGGAGATACTCAGGGGACGCCACCACGAGATCATGCAATTCACGGCCCTCGGGCCACCACCAGCCGGACGCCGCCACAAGGCCGCGCGCCTGACCGGCAGCCTGGACGCTGTAACCAGGCAATCACGGAGCAGAGGCGAATATCGGCTAAGTCGCCACGGACTGTAAATCCGTAGTCTGCTTGACAGGGTGCTGGTTCAACTCCAGCCTGCTCCACCAGAATTCGCTTCATCTGCGTTAATCCCGAAGCTACGGCAGAGGATGAGACCGCAGGGCGGCAATACGCAGTATCGCGGTTCTGGCCTGGGAGTGCCCGGGCGCCGCAGCAGTTCTCCCGTTCAGCTACCGCTGGGCCTTGCCGCCGTTGCGCGGCTTTTTTATTCGAGGTGGTCATGCCTGACATCGATCTCCGCAAGATCCTTATTGGAGGCGCGCTGATCGGCGGCGCGGCTGCTGGCGCGGCCATTGGCGTGGTCATGTGGCTGGGCCCATATGTGTGGGCTTGGCTCAAGCCTATCCTGCTCGCCGTGACGGCCTGACTATGCGCATTTCCGCCGATCCGAAGAGCCCGCACTACTCGACATGCAGCCGCCAGGCCACCGTGTTTCTGAATGGCGAGCAGTTGAAGCACTGCGTCACCGCCGACGACGAGGCCGGCACCGCCGAGTGCTATCGCCTCGACGCCAACGGCGAAATCTTCCGCGACGGCGAGTTCGCCGAACTGCAGGTGCTGCGCGGCCAAGTCGAAATCGTGCTGGAGGATATGGACTTCGACGCATGGCTGCGCCGCCGCACCGAGCGCGCTCACGCTGACTTCATGGCGCGCACGTCGCGGCTACCAGCATGAGCATGCTCGCCATCATGATGATCCTGTGGGGCGTAGAGCGCCCTGCACCAGTGCCGGCCACGCCGCGCACACCAACCCCGGCTTCCTGGCCATACCAGTAACGTTGCGTTGCCGCCCATCGCGCTCCAGCGGGCGGGCTCAAAAAGCGGGCGCAGTCGCTGACGAAACATGGCCGGGTGGGTCCGGCTGCCGGGTGCGCTACACACCCAGCGGCTCTAGCCCGGAGCGGGCGGCGACATCCATCTTTTGTGTTATTGTTAACTCTCCTAAACTCGGGAGAATAATGATGAATGTACAAAAGACATACATGGAAGCAAAGCAACGAGCTGACCAAGGATTGGCGGCAGATGAGATGGCGGATTGGTTCATCAAAACCATCCTATCAGCCGAACAATTGGATTTTCCGGAGCCGAAGCACTTGCTTATTGCTGATGGCTCTCCTCGTGGCTGGGCGCTCTATGTTGGGGCACATCGAAAGGATTTCGCTGGCATTGTCCAGCACGCGCGAATGGATGGGCAGATCATAGGTCAACTTGTTTTGAGAGAGTCTTTGCCTAATGGCGAGTTCGGCCCGATAATCTTCTCTCGCAAGATTCTGGAGGCTGGGTTCGAGTTTAGCGATGGTAGCGTTGTTCATCCTTACTACATGGGCGAGACGACGAATCCAACGCAAACTCGGAGGCGTATAGCAATAGAATTGCTGCACGCAATTCAAGAAGCTCTCCCGCAAATTTAACCCCGCCCCGAACCGCCTACATGGCGGTTTTTTTTCAATGAATAAAATCCAGCATCCATCGAACAACGACGTACTCGGCGCGCCGGCTGGTTGGGACCAGGGCGAACTGCCTTGCTCCGCGCTGCCGATCACGCGCGCCAAGTTTGGCGACATGGAGGCGGTCGTCTCCTACTGGCGCCCTAGCCAGGAAGAGCTGGCCGTGCTGAACGCCGGCGGAAGTGTCGAGCTGGCCATCCTCGGACGCACCATGCCACCGGTGATGCTGTCGGTCGACCAGCAGTAGCGATGGCTAAGAAGCCAGCCGCGCCAAGCGCGGGCCGCCCGCTGCCGCCGGAGTCGTTCGCCGACCCGATGAACATCCGGTTCGTGCCTGCGCCCGAGGTGCTGACCTGGGCGCGCCGCGAGATCCTGACCGAGGGCGGCCAGCTATTCAATGAAGACCACGCGCACCTGGAATACGCCGATGTGCAGTTCCTCTGGGCGCCTGGCAGCTTTGCCAAGCAAGGCCGCACGGTGATCGGCCAATGCGAGGAGGTCACCTTCCGCTGCGGGCCGTGGCAGAAAGGCCGCCAGCAACAGCAGATGTCCGACTGGTTCGGCTACGTACCCGCGTACCTGATCACGCTCGACGCACGCTACTGCTTGGAGTGCAGCGACGCCGAGTTTTGCGCGCTGGTGGAGCATGAGCTGATGCATATAGGACAGGAGCTCGACGAGTTCGGCTCACCCAAGTTCACTAAAGAAGGGCTCCCGAAACTAACGCTGCGCGCACATGACATTGAAGAATTCGTCGGCGTGGTGGCTCGTTATGGCGCGACGCCAGAGGTTCAGCGGCTGATAGATGCGGTCGCAGCTGGCCCGACGGTGAGCTCTGCGTCAATCAGCCGCGCTTGCGGCACATGCTCCCGAGGATGATATGGATATGGAAGAGTGGCGTGTCGCGCCCGGCTGGCCGAATTACGCAGTTAGCTCGCATGGTCGCGTTAAGCGCCTGACGACTCGCAACAGCGGCGTGGCCGGTGCGATTCTCGCATCATTTCTGGTATGTGGTTACCCATCGGTGAATCTCTCAGCTCCTGGCACTCGCAAATCCGTTCGCATTCACCGACTGGTGGCTGAAGCGTTCCTTGAACAACCCCAAGGTGCAACGGAGGTTAATCACATCGACGCGAGCAGGGATAACAACCACGTCGCCAATTTGGAATGGGTGACTGCCAGTGGTAACCGGCTGCATGCCTACAGCTACGGCAAATTGCGCGCTGCCGGAGAATCGAACGGTTACTCCAAACTAACTGAACATGCCGTGGCTGCAATTCGCGGCGCGGGCGCTGAGGAGATGCTGGCGAGACAGTTCGGCGTTTCCGTCCGCACTGTGCGCGATGTGCGTGCGCGCCGCACTTGGAACCACATTTAAGGGCACTGATACCTGTCTGCTGAAGGCGGCTTGACATTGACGGCCCCTTGACGGAAGGCAACCCATATGGCTGCACTCAAGGATGACGTCAAAGCCTTCATCGTGCAGGCGCTGGCGTGCTTCGACAAGCCGACGCAGGTTGTCGCGCAGGTCAAGGAAGAATTCAAGCTCGACGTCACCCGCCAGCAGGTGGAGACGTACGACCCGACCAAGTACGCCGGCCGGACTCTGAACATCAAGTGGCGCACGCTGTTCGAAGACACGCGCAAGCGCTTCCGCGAAGAGACGGCCGAGATCGGGATTGCCAATCGTGCCTATCGCCTTCGCGCTTTGGACCGGATGGCCGAAAGGGCTGAGAGCAAAGGCAACATGCCTCTGGCCATGCAGATCATCGAGCAGGCCGCCAAGGAAGTCGGCGACGTCTACGTGAACCGCCGCCTGGACGCGCCAAGAGCGCCAGTCGGCACCGATGACGGCGGCATCCCGAAGACGCCCGAGTACGTGCTGAAGCCTGACGAAGATGTCCCAGACCAGCCCATACTCTGATCCGCCGGTCGTCCTGACGCCGAAGCAGGCGAACATCTACGTCTGGGGTTGGCAGAAAAAAGCGCGCTTCCGTGACGCGGTGTGCGGCCGGCGCTTCGGCAAGACGTTCCTCGGCAAGGCTGAGATCCGGCGCGCTGTTCGCCTGGCGGCCGAGTGGGGCGTCAGCGTTGAGGACGAAATCTGGTACGGCGCGCCGACGTTCAAGCAGGCCAAGCGCGTTTTTTGGCGACGCCTGAAACAGGCCATCCCCTCCAGTTGGCGCGCGAGCAAGCCGAACGAGACCGAGTGTTCGATCACGACGAAGGCCGGCCACGTGGTGCGCATCGTCGGCCTGGACGCCTACGACAACCTGCGCGGCTCGGGACTCTTCTTCGCGCTGGTGGACGAATGGGCGGACTGCCCGTACGAGGCTTGGGAGGAAGTCTTGCGGCCGATGCTGTCGACGTGCCGCTATAGCGTCAACGGCGAGCAGCGGATTGGCGGCCACGCGCTACGGATCGGCACGCCGAAGGGCTTCAACCACTGCTACGACAGCTATCTGGACGGGCAGGGTAAAGAGCCGGACCACAAAAGCTGGCTGTACACCTCGGTCGATGGCGGTAATGTGCCGGTGGAAGAGCTCGAGGCGGCGCGGCGCAAGATGGACCCGCGCACGTTCCGGCAGGAGTACCTGGCCAGCTTCGAGAACTACCAAGGCGTCATCTACTACTGCTTCGACCGCCGGAAGAATCACACCGACGACACGGTCAAGCCCGGCGACGCGCTGCACATCGGCATGGACTTCAACGTGGGCAAGATGGCCGCGGTGGTGTTTGTGATTCGCGACGGCCTGCCGCGCGCCGTGGATGAATTCTCGGAAGTGTTCGATACGCCGGCCATGATCCAGAAAATCAAGGATCGCTACCAGCAGGCCGGCCAGCAGCATACGATCGCGGTCTATCCGGATGCGTCCGGCCAGAATCGCAAGTCGAGTTGCGCGAGCGAGTCGGACCTGTCGCTGCTGCGCGGCGCGAAGTTCACCGTGGTGGTTGACTCGACCAACCCGTCAGTCAAAGACCGCATCAACAGCATGAACGCCATGCTGTGCAATACGTACGACGAGCGTCGGCTGCTGGTGAACACGAATAAGTGCCAGAAGTTCACGCTCTGCCTTGAGCGCCAGATCTACGACGACAAGGGCGAGCCGGACAAGAAGGGCGGCTTCGACCACAACAACGACGCCGGTGGCTACTTCATCACGAAGCGCTGGCCGGTCGTCAAGCGCAATGCCCAGGCGGGCGAGCTCCGAATCTAAGCAAGGAATCTATGTCCAAGGTCAACGACAAATCATCAGCCGTCGCGGCCATGGAGGGCGACTGGGCGAAGATCGACGCTTTGGTGGGCGGCACGAAGGCGATGCGTGCTGCCGGCACGGACTTCTTACCTAAGTTTCCAGCCGAGAGTCAAGAAGCTTACGACTTCCGCAAGAAAACCAGCACGCTGTACAACGCGACCGGCCGCACCATCGAGAACATGGCGGCCAAGCCGTTCGCCGAGGCGACGACCGTGCGCGATATCGAAGAGCCGGGTAAGACGTGGCTCGAAAACATCGATTTGTGCGGTAACAACGTGACCGTGTTCGCGCACAAGCTGCTGCAGGCGGGCTTGGCGTACGGCCTGACGCACATCCTGGTCGACATGCCCACCACCGTCGATAAAGACGGCAAAGCGCTGTACCCGACCAAGGCGGCGGAGCAGTCTGCAGGCGTGCGGCCGTACCTGGTGCACATCACCCCGAAGCAGATCCTCGGCTGGCGCAGCACGCGCGGCGCCGACGGACAGGAATCGCTGGCGATGCTGCGCTTCATGGAATCGGTCGAAGAGAACAATGGCGAGTTCGGTACCAAGACCATCGCGCAGATTCGCGTGCTGACGCCGACGACCTGGGCTACCTACCGTAAGGTTGAAAAGCCGACCAGCGGCCAGGCCGCCGAAGAATGGTCGTTGGACAAATCTGGCCCAGTCTCGCTGGGCAAAGTGCCGCTGGTGACCTTCTACACGAAGCGCACCGGCTTCATGACCGCCGTTCCGCCGCTGCTGGACATGGCGGACCTGAACATCAAGCACTGGCAGTCGTCGAGCGATCAGGATTCGATCCTGCACACCGCGCGCGTGCCGGTCTTGGCCATCTCCGGCGTGCAGGACGACGACAAGATCGAGATCGGACCGAAAGCCTTCCTGCGGCTGCCGATCGGTGCTGAGGCCAAATACATCGAGCACTCCGGCGCGGCGATCGAGGCCGGCCGCCTGTCGCTGAAGGATCTGGAAGACCAGATGCGCGCCATGGGCGCCGAGCTGTTGGTGGAATCTCAGGTGGCCACGACCGCCACGCAGAACAACATCGAGGACGGCGAGGCCAAAAGCCAGTTGAAGCTGATGGTTGAGGGCGAAGAGGATGCGCTGGACAACGCCATCACACTGATGCACGAGTGGGTGGGCCTGGAGTTCAAGGGCAAGACCGACATCTTCAAGGACTTCTCGTCCGATGCGATCCTGGCCGCGGCGGCGCCGTTTGTCCTGTCGCTGGTGCAGCTGGTGAACAACCGCCTGATGTCGAAAGAGGACGCGTTCAACGAAATGCGCCGCTACGGCATCATCAATCCGGACCTGGTCTGGGCCGACGTGCAGGAGCGCATCGCCGCCGAGCCGCCGGAGTTCGACATGGGCATGCTTGGCGCGCCAACTCCCAGCTCGGCGCCCGCACCGGCACCGGCTGCTGACTAATGAGCGCGCTCGAGCAGTGGCTGCTGGAGGTGCTGCTGGCCAACGGCGTCAACATGCTGCGCGCCGAGGCCGAAATCAAGGCCAAGGTGATCGCGCTGCTGGTGCTGATGCAAAAGGACATCGTCGCGCTGCTGGCGAACGCGGTGGAGATGTCCGACGCCGGCAAGCAGGCGAAGGCGGCCGTGCTGCGCGAATCGAACGCGCTGATTGCCAAATATTACGGTCAGGCGCAGCTGCAGATGGACCTGCGCGCGGTCGCCGAAGTCGAAGCGCTGGGCGTCAAGAAGGCGCTGACCAGCGTGATCGGCCGCGCGGCGCCGGGCGAGATCAGCGCGGCTGTGCGCATGGGTATCGGCATCCCGACCGAGGGTTACCTGAAGAAGCTGGCCAGCGACATCCTCATCCAAGGCTCGCCCGCGAAGAACTGGTGGTTGCGCCAGCAGCAGGACACGCAGTTCAAGGTCGCCAACCAAATCCGGATCGGCGCCGCCCAGGGTGAGACGAACGCGCAGATCATCAAGCGCATCGTTGGCGAAGAGGTCAAGGTTAAGCCGGCGCCCGCCGCGCCGACGGCGAAAGGTCCGGCGGTACCCGAAATCGTGCCGGGCCACCCGGGCGTCTTGCCGCTGGCGCGCAAGAATGCGGCAGCCGTTGTGCAAACCAGTATGACAACGGTCGCCGCCGCCGCGCGCCGCGCCACGCTCGAACTGAACCGCGATATCACCAACGGCATCATGCAGGTGAGCACGCTGGACAGCCACACCAGCCTGACGTGCATCGCTTACAGCGGCGCGCAGTGGGATTGGGACTACCGGCCGATCAACGGCAACAAGCTGGAATACAACGGTGGCGTGCCGCGGCATTGGAACTGCCGTAGCGCCGAGGTGGCGATCATGAAGACGCTACGCGAGATGGGCATCGACATGGACGATCCGGATCCTGGCCAGCGCGCCTCGGCCGCCGGCCCGCTCAGTGCGAAGACCACCTTTGCCGACTTCCTCAAGGTGATGGGGCCGGCCTACCAAGACGAGACGCTGGGCAAGGGTAGGGCAGAGCTGTTCCGCGCCGGAAAGCTGACGCCGGCGCAGTTAGTGGACATGAGCGGCCGGCCGCTGTCGCTGGAAAAGCTGCGGGAGGCGTACGCGAACTGAGGTAGAATCGGGGCATGACCTTCGATGCCAAAACCTTACTTACCGCGCCGCTCCCGCCTGATCTGACGGTCGATAGGCTTGCGGTGGCGATCAAACACCTGCAGGAGCTGGGCCTCGGTGGTGCCACGATCAAGTTGCCCGATGGCGCCCCGCTGGGCGGTGTGGAGCTGGTGGCGCAGGGCGCTGAACCCGCCCATATCGTCTTCAAGCAAACGACCGGCGCCCGAGAGTGCGAACACGACTTTCAGCGCAGAGACATGTCGATGCCTAGGCCAGACGGAACACAGTCCCTTTACTACGCTTGCAAGCACTGCGGCTTGCGCAGGGAGCAAGTCATAGAAGCATAAGCAACCCGCCCAGGCGGGTTTTTTTACGTCTCAACGAAGGCCGCCCGGGCAACCTGGTGGCTTTTTTATTGCCGCAAGCGGATGCGACGCGGCGCAACGGCCGGACGGCCATCGATAGGGCGGATGCCCGGAAAGACCTCACCATGCCATTCAAAACCGATGCCAACGGCGCCATCGTGATCGACGCCGAAAAGAAACTGCCGATTTTCGTTCACACGAACGGCACCGAAGCGCCGTTCGACGCGGACGCCACGCTGGGCACCATCACCCGCCTGAACGGCGAGGCGAAGGGGCACCGTGAAGCCAAGGAAGCAGCGGAAGCGCGGCTGAAAGGCTTCGAAGGCATCGAAGACGGCGAGGCCGCACGCAAAGCGCTGGAAACCGTCAAAAGCCTGTCTGCTGGCGACCTGAAGACTGCCGCGCAGGTGCAGGAAATCAAGGACGCGGCCGCCCGCGCCGCGCAGGAGCAAGTCGCTGCCGCAGCCAAGGCCAGCGCCACCCAGATTCAAGAACTGACCGCGACGCTGGATAAGCGCACCGCAGAACTGAACAACCATATGGTCGGCGGCGGCTTCTCGGGCTCCAAGCTGCTGAGCGACGACAAGCACCCAATGCGCCTGGCCATCCCCGCTGAGATGGCCCGCGCCTACTTCGGCGGAAATTTCAAGGTCGAAGACGGCAAGATCGTGCCGTACGACGCTGCCGGCAACAAGATCTACTCTCCGACCCGCCCCGGCGAAGTCGCCGACTTCGACGAAGGCCTCGCTCAGCTGGTGCAGGCGTGCCCGTTCAAGGACCAGATCCTGAAGGGCTCCGGCGCATCCGGCAGCGGCGCCCATCAAAGCGGCAAGTCGGGCAGTGGCGGCAAGCGTGAAATTACGCGCGCCCAGTTCGACGGCATGGACGCCGGCGCCCGCCAGGCCGCCATCAAGGAAGGCGCCGTGTTCGTGGACTGAGCCCCTGCCGTCGGCAGCAATTTAAGTAATGCAGCTGCCATGACCCGGATGGGGATTGGTGTTTTGGGCTGGATGGCCTAACAAATCTGACAACTCAACTCACTCGATAAGGCTCGCTTCGGCGGGCCTTTTTTCATCTCCGAAAGGTTTTAACATGGGTGCACTCACTCTGACTGGTCTGATCCCAACCATCTACGAAGCGATGGATGTCGTGTCGCGCGAGAAAATTGGTTTCATCACCGCGGTATCGCAGGACTTCAGCGCCGAACGTGCCGCGCTGAATCAGACCATCAGCTCGCCGGTCGTCGGCGCGATGGTGGCGGAAGACCTGACCCCGAGCCCATTCGCGCAAGACACGCCGAACCAATCGATCGGCAAGGTCGACATGACCATCTCGAAGTCCCGCTCGGTACCTTTCGGCATCACCGGCGAGGAGACCAAGGGCCTGCAATCGGCCGGCACGCTGGTGCAGATCAACCGTGACCGCATCGCCCAGGCGATCCGTACGCTGAGCAACGAAATGGAAGTGGACCTGTACACTGAACTGTACAAGTCGGCCAGCCGCAGCTACGGCACCGCCGGCACCACGCCGTTCGGAACTGCCAGCGATTTCTCGGACTTCGCCGGCATGAACGAGATTCTGGACGAGAACGGCGCGCCGGACTCGGATCGCCACCTGGTGCTGGGCTCGGCTGCGATCCGCAACATTCGCGGCAAGCAGGCGGTGCTGTTCAAGGCGAACGAAGCTGGTACCGAAGACCTGCTGCGTCGCGGCATCATCGGCCAAGTTGAAGGCCTGGACATCCACCAGTCGGCGGCCATCAAAGGCACCGTCGCCGTCGGTACCGGCGCCTCGGCGACGACCAACACCGCAGGCTACGCGGTCGGCGCCACCGTGATCACCCTGGCCGCCGCGGGTACCGGCGCGATCCTGGCTGGCGACTTTGTGCAGTTCGCCGGCGACTCGCGCAAATACCTGCTGGACGCCGGCAACGCCAACGTTTCGGCCGGCGGCACCATCACGCTGTCCGAACCGGGCCTGCTGCAGGCTATTCCGCCGTCGGCGACGGCCGTCACCGTCGTGGCCGCCGCGACCCGCAACATCGCGTTCCACCGCACCGCGATCCAGCTGGCGACCCGCGCGCCGGCCATGCCGGAAGGTGGCGACTGCGCCGATGACGTGATGATGGTGACCGATCCAATCACCAAGATCACCTACGAGTTCGCGCTGTATCGCCAAAAGCGTCAGGTGCGTTACGAGGTCAACCTGGCGTGGGGCAAGAAGCTGATCGCCAAGCGCCACTCGGGCATCCTGCTGGGCTAATCCACCCGGCCCGGCTGCTGCGCGCCGCTGGGCCTCACCGCGAGTTCATCATGACCACCATCAAAATCAAATCCACCGACCCGGACAGCCAGGGTCCATTCGTCATCATCGAGAAGGCGGACTTCAATCCGGACAAGCACGAGCTGTTCGAAGGCGAGAGCCTGGGTGATGGCACCGGCGCGGTCGGCCTGGGCGGCGACGGCGTGCCCACCCTGGCCGAACTGATGTCGGGCGCCAAGCAGTTGCAGGCCCGCAAAGAGCAGCTGGACGACTTCGAAATGCACCTGAACCAGCGCGCCAGTCTGCTGGATGAGCGCGAGCAGGCGGTGCTGGCGCGTGAGCAGGCCAACGAAGCGGAAGCGCTGCGCCTGGCCGCGCTGGCTGCCGCTGGCACCACCTCGGCGCCAACCGATCCCGCGGCAATGAGCAAAGAGCAGCTGCACGCTGCTCTGGACGCCAAGGGCACCAAGTACCCGGCAGCCGCAAACAAGGCTGAGCTGGTCGCGCTGCTGACTGGCGCCTGATCGATGCAATCCCGCCCGCCGCGCGCGGGCTTTCTCCATTCTGCAACCGAGATAGCCAATGTCCAAACTTACCACGATCCGCGCAGGTGAACTCCCCAAAACCGTGACTCTGCCTGCCGGGCGGGTTTTGATGTTGGATGGCTATGAAAGCGCAAGCGGCATCGCGTACCAGCTTGATCCGAGTCTTGGTGGCACGAACTCGGTTCGTTCTTGGCCGCTAAGTGCTGGCGGCGCACCGAAGATCGGCCCGTTTGCGGACGAGCAGCGCTTCTTGATTTCGTGCGCAACGGGCGCTTTCGAAGTGTCCCACGGGTTGCCGGCTCTGTATCCGGCTGCCTCAGCCTTTCCGAATTCTGGTGTTTCTAGCGGCAATATCGCCACCCGCATGCTTACGGGGCGTGTGGCGAACGTCGTCAACAATGCGACCGGCTATTCCTGGGAGATGACTTTATCGTTTGCCGCGCCGATCGATGCGATCCGCTGGATTTTTGGACAGTCCCGCAAGGCCGGCGTTGCGTCGGACGCGCCGACCTTCCTGGCCACAGCTTACGCGGCGGATTCCTTTGCGGACATCGATGCGGCCACGTTCACTCAATTCCTCTCCGCCGGCGGCAACAGCACGATGACTCTGGCCGCGCCGTCGACTGATTCCAACATCGTCTATACGGTTACCGATTGGCTGCGCCAGCCATCGAAAAAACGCACGGACGGCGGCCGTGGTGCACTACACTCCTGCCGCGCTTGGGTCAGCGGCGGCAACCGTATCGTCTTGCTCGGCGACGGCACTGATTCGTTCGATAACTGGGCCTCGCGGCCGGGCTCCGGTCCGCAGGCACGCATTAGGCGCACTACTGCCGGGGGCAACGCAACTAATGCCGCCTTCGCCGGCTCGCTCGCATCGTCGTGCCCAATTTTGGGCGCGCAGATCGTCTCTCAGGGTCGGGTCTACACCATCGGCGAATGGGGTGATTCGAACAATGAGCGCCGCGACCAGTTTATCGGCGAGGGCTTGTGCCTGCCGATGGCTGAGAAGATAAATGGCCTGAACCTGGGCTTTACGGTTGAGGCAATGTCCTGCGGCTGGTCCGGCGCGTCCACGAACGTTTGGCAAGCCAACATCAAAGCTGCGTTCGCTGCTGGCTTGATTCCAGACGTCGCAATGTACAAAATGTTTTCTGGCAACGATATCGCATCGACGATCGCGCAATCAGACATCGACCTCATGCGTAGCCGTTTCGCTCTGCGCCTGGCCGACACCTTCGCCGGCGCCAAATGCCGTCCATGGTTGTTTGACTTCCAACCCTATAATAGCGACCAGAAGCCATTCGGTGCCACGGATATCGTGCGGCTCGGCGCCAACTCCGCACTCGCCGCCACCGGCTTTGACATCATCAACCAAAGCGCGATCGTGTCGGGCGCGGTGGATGGGACAGGTCAGACGCAGTTGGCGGATGGCATGTTCATCGGTGACCGCATTCACTACAGCGCCAAGGCGTACAACGCGATGGTTGAAGCAAATTACCGCCGAGGGATTGAGTTGTTGACCTGCGCGTGAGTAAGCTCGTTAGGCTAAATTACGACCGTGTCGCTTCATCTTTGTCAGATCATCACGCATAGTTGCCCACGCCTCCTTCAGTTCAGATAGTGCTTTGATACGTCCAGCTTCGTCTTGAATGACAGATCGTATTGCTTTGAGGTCTGGCTCTGACCCGAATAGATCGCCAAATGCCGTTTCAATTTCCGGAACACATTCCCAAGCTGCTTCGAGTGCTTCCTCCGCCGATGTACCCAGGTCGACATACCTCTCGGCAAGTGGGTGAATTACTCCGATGCAGTAAAACATGCGATGCGCAGCCTCTGGATGCGTCCGAGTGTTCGCCCCCGGCCACTCCCTTGGATTTAACAAGCGAAAGAACGAATAGGCGACGCGAGCCGTAGTCCTATAGCATGCGATGGGTGTTGAGAATAGTTCGTGTCTATTAAGAACTTCAGGCAATATCAAATGTCCAGAAATATCATTTGACTTGATGTACTGCGCGATAGGCAAGTACTGCCGACGTCGATCAAGCAATTCTAAGAGTAGGTACTGGACCGCTGCGCTATCGGCGTCCATTTCGAGCGCGCGCCTTTGTAAATATATGTCGGTATTTTGTGCGTCAGAATCCATTTCCTGTATTTGGTTCTTGCCAGTGATCTTTTGAAGCCACCTAGTATGTCCATTATTAATGTGTGCAAATTCGTGATAGATGAGAAATTCTACGGCGAGGCAGGCGAACTGACTTGCGTACTCTCGTCGTTTGGGGTCTTCCGGCTGTACAGCTAGCGCCGCTGAGGTGCGAGCAAGATCAGAAAATGACTCTAGTCTAGCCTTAGTCGTTTCTTCTGGTGATGTCTTTGAAAATTCGGAAAATACCTTTGGATTGCAAAATATTCTATAAAAATAATTGAATATAGTCGAAATGGCGATACTATTCACACCAATAAAATCAAAGCCATTTTTCTCATCAGGCGATGAATACGCGAATGCATTTATCCGGTCACCGTTAAGCACGTCAAAGTAAATTGGGCGCAATTTGTCGGTAAACCATCTATGCGCTAAAATAGATACATAATTACTTATTCCGGCCTTGCATGAATTAATTAATTCATCGAAGCTTTTCGAAACGCCCGTTGGCGAAAATCTGCCGCCGCTTTGAGATATTAGATCTTCGAGTTCGTCGTTCGTCTGCATTTTTCCTCCTCCTATTGCGTGCTGTTACCAAAGAGCTATACCAATGCTAACTGAAACCGGCACCGGCCTGCCAAATGCCGAAAGCTACATCAGCGTCGCCGACGCGACCGCGCACCACGCCGCAATGGGCAACGCCGCCTGGGCCGCGTTGGCCAGCGACGACCTGCGCGAGCAGGCGCTGCGCCGCGCCACGGCCTACATGCAGCAGACCTATCGCGCTCGCTGGAAGGGTATGCGCACGACCAGCAGCCAGGCGCTGGACTGGCCGCGCTACGACGTGGAGCTCGATGACGTTGGCTATGGCCGCTACGCTTCGATCCTGCCGTCCAACGTTGTGCCGGCCGAGGTGCGCACCGCGTGCGCCGACCTGGCGCTGCGGGCGGCGACCGGCGTCGAATTGTCGCCGGACCTCGATCGCACGATTACTCGCGAGACCGTCGGCCCGATTACCACCGAGTACGAGAACGGCGCGCCCGAGGCGCCGCGCTTCCGGTCGGTGGATCGCATGCTGGCGCCGTACCTGTGCGGCTCGAGCCTTTCGGGTCGGATGGTGCGCGGATGACGATCATTGCATGGGACGGTAAAACGCTGGCCGCCGACAAGCAGAGCACCTGCGCCGGGCACGCCTCGACCGTCACAAAAATCCATCGCACACAGACTGGCCTTGTCGGCTTCGCAGGCAAGGCGTCGCACGCCCGCGCGCTGCTGGAATGGTTTAACGCTGGGGCGCCATTGGAGCGCTGGCCCGCCAGTCCCGATAGGGATAACTGGGCCGATGCGATTGTCGTTTGCCCGAGTGGCGAAGTACGCGAATATGTCGGCAATGGCGGCGGCCACTACGAACTGGTGGAAGATGCATTCTGCGCCATGGGCGGTGGTCGTGATTATGCGCTGGCAGCTATGTATCTCGGGAAGTCTGCCCGAGAGGCGGTTGAGGTCGCCTGTGCGCTCGACATCACGTGCGGCATGGGCATCGATACGCTGGAGCTGGAATGACCGACTATACCGCCACCGCGCGCCGCGCCGACAAGACGCTGCGGCGAACCGGTCAGTTGCTCGAGTTGACGCTGAAGCAGCCGGGCGTCTACGCCGGCGGCGCCAAGCAACCGGGCGTGCCGATCACTAAGCATGCCTGGGGCATAGAAACCGGCGTCACCGCGCACGACCTGGGCGTCGGCGCCATCAACGGCAGCCTGATCAAGTCCGGTGACCGCAAGATCCTGATGTCAGCCTTCGATGACGCCGGCGCCGCGCTGCCGGAGCCGAAGGTTGAGGATCTGGTGCTGGCTGGCGGCGTGAAGTACGCCATCAAGAACATCGACAAGGTGGCGCCGGCCGGCGTGGTGGTGATGTGGCAGCTGGTGGCGCGGATCTGATGAGCACTTTCGCACTGCAGATAAGCGCTTGGGTGGAGAAGACGAAGAGCAATGCTGATCAGGTGACCAGGTATGCGTTGATGGAGATCGACAAACGCATCATCAACCGCTCCCCGGTTGGTGATCCAAAGTACTGGAAGCACAACCCGAATGCTCCGAAAGTGTTCGGAAAGTTTGGCGCAACCGGACCGAAAAAAGACTGGCAACTGGGCTTTCTGAGCGGCGAGACATCGTCGTATCGCATGGGCGGCGCAGGGTATGTCGGCGGCCGTTTTCGAGCAAATTGGCAGATGTCGATCGGCACTCCGGCCGGCGGCGTCCTTGATGCGATCGACCAAGACGGCAAGGCAACCTTGGACTCGCATGCCATCGTCGTATCAATAGCAAAAGCGGGCCAGGTCTTCTACCTAATGAACAACCTGCCGTACGCGCAGTGCATCGAGCGCGGCTGGTCGCGCCAGGCGCCGGTCGGCGTCGTGGCGTTGACCGTGGTGGAGTGGAACAATATCGTCAACGACGCCGTCAACGGTGTGCGCGCCGGCACCAGCGTCGCCGACTTCAAGCAGGGATACGAGAGTTACGGCCTATGACCGATCCGATCATCAACATCCGCGACGCACTGGAGGAGGCGCTGGCCAGCGTCGATCCGGCCATCGACATCGTGCACCAAGGCGAGGGCTACGAGCCGCTGCCGGACCGCCCGTACTGTGAAGCGTACCTGCTGCCCGGCCAGCCGAACAACGCCACGGTCGGCGCCGGCTTCTACCAGGAGCAGGGCATTTTCCAGGTCACGCTGAAATATCCGGATGGGATAGGCACCCTGGAGTGTGCAACCCGCGCCGGCCTCTTGCGGGCACTGTTCAAGCGCGGCGCCACCTTCAGCTCAGGCGGCGTCGACGTGCAGATCGATCGCACGCCGGAGTTGTCCGCCGGCTCGTCGGAGGACGGCCACTGGCGCCAAGACGTGCGCATCCGCTGGCACGCCGATATCTTCACCTGATTCACCACCCAAGCCGCCGCAAGGCGGTTTTTCATTTCTGGCTCGCCATGTGCGGGCCTTTTTTATTTCCGAAAGGCTTTTCACATGGCAACCACTGCAAATGGTATTGACAGCCTGCTGGTGCTGGCGAAGCAGACCGCCGAGGGCACCCAGGCGCTGGCCGGCAACGGCAAGTTGTACCCGCGCGTCACCGCCACCTTCGACACCGAGGCCGACAAGTATAGTTCGAACGAGATCGATCCGAGCCAGCAGCAGAGCGACACGCGTCTGGGCAACTTCCGCGTGGCTGGCGCACTGAACGCGGAAGCCTCCTGCGGCACGTACGCCGACCTGATCGCCGCGCTGCTGCGCCGCGACTTCACCGTCGCTGGCACCACCGCCGCAGCAGCCACCATCGCCGCGGTAGCCGATGGCTTTACCCGTAGCGCCGGCTCGTTCATCACCGACGGCCACCGGGCTGGTACCGTCGTGCGCATTACCGGCTTCGCTGCGCCAGCCGCCGCGAACAACGGCAAGAATTTCTTCCTGACCGCTGTCACCCCGACGAAGCTGTCCGGTCAATATCTGGACGGCAGCAGCATCGTGACCAAGGCGGCCGGCGACAACGTGGCGATCGCCGCGCCGGGCAAGCGCACCTTCACGCCGCTGACCGGCCACACTCGCGACTTTTTCACCTCCGAGGTACAGGACCCCGGCATTTCCGTGAACCGTGTGTTCGTCGATAACTTTGTCAGCAAAGGTGATCTGTCGATCCAGCCGAACGGCCTGACCACGCTGAACTTTACCCTGATGGGCAAAAAAGAGCTCGACACGACGCCGGCGCCGTACTTCGCAGCACCCGCCGCGCCGCCGGGTACCGGTAAGTTTTCTGGCGCCACCGCCATGCTGTCGGTCGCCGGAATTCCGTCGCAAATTTGCACTGGCATGTCAATCAGCATCGACGGCCAGGGCAAGCTCGACAGCGTGATCGGCACCAAATACGCCACTGCTGTCTCGCGCGGCAAGATCGCCGGCACCGGCCAGTTCACGGTGATGCTGCAAGACAGCGCCTACCTGGATTACTTCAAGGAAGAGATCGAGGTACCGCTGGCGTATGTCATGGCAGCAGGCAGTGGTCCGCTGGCCGACTGCATGGCCATCTCGGCTGGCCGCATCAAGATCACCTCGGCGAAGGTGGATGACGGCGAGAAAAACAAAATCGTCACCTGCGCTTTTGACATTTTGCGTTCCCGCGCAACGGACATCCAGTTCGACAGCACCACCGTCGCCTGGCAGGACACGACCCTGTAATTCACCGCCGGCGCCGCCGGTAATCCCTTTTGGCGTAAGCCATCACCAGCACCGACCGGTCGCTGTCGCCTTTCGCGGGGCGCGGCGGCCGGCACGGGCACCTATATTCCCGCGAAAGGCAACACCATGAACACTGCTCAAACCATCATCGCCACCGGCTTCGATATCTCCGCCCTGACCGCAGCGCCGGCCGATCCGGCAACCTTCAACGTTGACCTGATCTTCAACGCCGACGGCGACGCGGTCAGCGGCCTGATCTGCGTCGGCAAGAACAGCCACCAATACCAGGAGATCACGAAGACCATTCGCGCCGAGAACCTGAAGCGCGGCGCGCGCACCGGTACCGCTATCGACACCAAGACCGACGAAGGCGCCGCGCTGGCAGTCGACCTGTCGAACGAAAACGCCAAGCGCATCGCGTTGGCCGTCACCGTTGGCTGGTTCGGCTTCACCAGCGCAGGCGCGCCGGCGCCGTTCGACAAAAACCTGATCAAAGCTGGCTTCGATAGCCGCCCGACCTGGGTGGACGCGGTGACGGCCGGCCTGGAAAAAGACGCAAATTTTTCGAAGCTCTTGCCCAAAGCCTCCTCGACTTCGCCGGCCACCAGTTCCAACGGCTAAGCAAGGCCGCTGACGGCAATTCGAAGGGGGATCACCTTGACGCCGCAAAGCGTCACCCCTTCTACAAGGCGGAGGTGGCGCCGGATCCTCCACGCTGCCCCTACGAGCTGACCGACCTGTGGGAATGGTTCACCACGCTGAATCGCCGGCGTCAGGCCGGCATGGCGCTGAATCCGCTTTCGAGCGATGAGGTGTTGAAGTGGTGCGCGCGTCAGCGACTCAGCTTGAGTCCCTACGAGCACACCCTGATTGACCGGCTGGACGACCTGTATTTGTCGTACCAGAACCAGAAAGAATCCGCATGACCGATATCGCTTCGCTGGGCCTCGAGATCAACACCTCGCAGGTCACCCAGGCTAATGCTGAGCTGGACAAGTTCACGGACGCTGCAAAGCGCGTGGACGAGGCCGTCAACAAGGTCAAGCCGTCGGTCGATGGTGCCAGCACGGCCATCGATCAACTGGGGGAAACCAGCGAGCGAACCGGTCAGCGCGTGCGAGTGAGCAACGGCCAGATGAACGATACGGCCGAAATCATGCGCCGCGCCGCTGAGCAGGCCCGGCTGCTCGAGCAGGCCAACGATGCTTACCTGAAGTCACTGCAGCGCGAGATCGACGTGTTCGGTCTCTCGCGTGAAGAGCTGGCGCGCTACACGGCCGCCGAGCGCGGTCTGGCCCAGGCCACGCAGGATCGCGCCGCCGTGCTGGGCGCCAGCATCGACGCCATGCATCGCGAGGAGCAGGCCGCCCGCGAGCTCGCGGCTGCCGAAGACCGGGCGACGGCAGCCGCCGATTCCTTCATCAAGAAGCTGCAGGAGCAGGTGGCGACGCAGAACCTGACCACGAAGGAGCTGCTCGCGCACCGCGCTGCGCAGCTGGGTGTCGCCGACGCCGCGGCGCCGCTGATCGCCCAGGTCAAGGACGCCGGCCACCACATGGATGACTTCTCGCTGTCGACCGTTGGCGCGCGCCGCGAACTGCTGGTGCTGGCGCACGAGCTCAGCCAGGGCAACTTCCAGAAGTTCGGCGGCTCGATGATGGTGCTGGGTGAGCAGACCGGCGCCGCTGGGTTGCTGTTCAGTGCCGCCGGCGTGGCAATTGCTGGCGTGGTCGGCGTCCTTGGTCTGGTTGGTTACGCTGCCGTCAAGGGCGCGCTGGATCAAAAGCACATGAACGATGCGCTCATTATGACGGGCAATTATGCCGGCGTGACGGCGGATCAATTAAATGACCTCGCGCATGCCGCAGCTGCCGCCGGCGGAAGCATCGGCGAAGCCAAGAAAGTTGCCACTGAACTCGCGGCGAGCGGCAAATTCTCCGGCGAGCAGATCGGCTACATCACGGAGGCGACCGTCGCTTGGGAGCATGCCACCGGCAAGTCCACGGATAGCATCATCAAGGACTTCGAGAAGTTGGCGGTTCAGGGCTATGGGAACAGTGCGCGAGCAACGGAAATGGTCTCGAAGCGCGCTCTCGAGCTCAACGACCAGTATCACTTCTTGACCGAGGCCGTCTACGAGCAAATTCGCGCCCTCGAAAAAGAGGGTGACGCCCGCGCCGCCTCGTCCCTTGCGTTGAAAACAATGTCGGACGTGACCAAGGAGCGCGCCGAAAGCATTACCGAAAATCTCGGCACCATCGCGCGCTACTGGAATGCCGTGAAGCACGAGGTGGGCGGTGTCATCGACTACCTGGGTGACCTTGGGAAAAAGACTACGCCCGCCATGGAGGTTGCGCGGCTTACAAAAGAGATTGCTCAGATCGACAATGGCCAGTATGCCGCTATCAATGGTGGCGACCGATCTTCGTATGACCAGCGCACGCTCGCCGCGATCCGCGCAGCCGACGTAAGGGCACTGACGAAAGCGCAAGCTGAGCTGAATGCAGTTAATGAGAAAGCTGCCGCGGATCGCGACAAGGCCATCGTCCAGTCGGATGGCGCGCATGCCGCCTCGCGGATCCTGCAGGACAACCAGAAGCTGGAAGCCAAGAACCTCAGCGAACTGGATATTAAGCTTCGCCAGTACGGGGAGGATCTCGCCAAGGTTGCCGCAGCAAATCCTGACAGCCCGCTACTGGGGCAGGATGCCGTCAACGAGCACACCGCCGCGCTGATCAAGGCGCACTCCAAGCCTGAGAAGGGACAGGACGACCGCGCGAAGGTATTGCAAGATCGGCTGCAAAACGAACAGGCTGCGCTGGACGCTGAGAAGCGCATTTACGACTCACGCGACAAGATGCTGGCTGTCTATCACGAAAAATTTGGTCTGTCGGACGATGCATTCTATGCCGGCCGTGCTGCGGCGCGCGCGGATTACCTCGCGGCCGAAGCGATCACGTATGCCAAAGAAACCGCGCTGGTCCAGGCGTCTTTGGCCGCAGCGAAGAATCCAGCCGAAGTCGCCGCGGCGAAGTCGAAATACGACCAGCTCACTGCCGCGCACCAGAAGTTCGTGGACGACATGCGCACCGTGGGCGGTGAAGATTCCATCAACGCTGCGGCTAATGTCGAGAAGTCCTATCAGGACGCGATCAAGGGCGTGCAGGCACTTGGCATCGCCGAAGGTAAGCGAGTGGACGATGCGATCGACAAGCAGAAGCTGCACAACGCCGAGATCGGCAAATCCAAGGATCAGATCGAATTGGCGAAACAAGCCGCTATCGATCTGGAGACTGTGCAGCTGGCCAGCGACGCCGACTACCTGCGCGACGCCATGAACAAGATGGACTTGGACGAGAAGAGCCTGGCCATCTACACGATGCGGCTGAGCTATCTGGATGATGAGGTCGCGAAGCGCCGCCAGCTGTCCCAGATGCTGGCTGATGCGGCGGTGCTGCAAGCGAATGCCGATGCGGCAAAGAAGGCTGCGCACGAATGGGACGATACCGCCAAGCACGTCAGCAGCACGCTGGCCGACGCGATCGCCAACGGCGGCGGCAACGCCTGGAAGAAGTTGAAGGCGCAGATCATTCAGCTGGGCCTGGAGGTGCCGATCCAGTTCGCCGCCAACGGCATCGCATCGCTGCTGAACCCAGGCGCACCACAGGCCGCCGGCGCCGGCAACGGCCTGCTGAGCGCCGCCGGAAACGCCAGTTCGATTTACAACACGGTGACCGGCAAGAGCCTGGGCGGGCTGACCGGCACGCTCGGCAGCGGCATCGCTGCTATCGGCAACGGCATCGGCTCGTCCAGCCTGAGCGCCTTCGGCGCCGGCTTTGCCAACGTTGGCGGCGAAGCCATGTCGGCCGCCGAAACCTTCAGTGCCGCCGGCATGACCGCAGAGGCGAGCGCCGCGTCGCTTGGCTCGGCGATCAGCACCGCGCTACCGTACGTCGGCGCCGCCATTGTCGCCTACAAGGTGCTCGACAAGCTTTTCTCGGATGGCCCCGAGTCCGACACGCGCCTGACCTTCAACAGCAACAACTCCGCCGGCAACATCTCGATCAACGAGCGCGGCAACGAGGGCAAAAACGACAGCTATATCGCCGGCGCCAGCACCACGTCGTCGTTCGGCACCTTCGGCGTGTCGAGCACCTTCTGGGCGCCGGCCGAGTCGGAGACGGTGCAGAACTTCGTCAAGACAGTCGGCATGGCCGACGACGCGCTTGCCAAGTACCTGACCACGTCCGAGAAGTCCAACGTCACTTCGTACCTGACCGGCAAGACCGATACCGCGCACGTCGGCGCCGAGGGCCAGATCGGCTCGGCGGAGGCAGGCGCCGCGCTGTCGAAGGTGTTCAACGACCGCATCATGAACATCCTCGAGGGAATTGAGCCGGGTCTGTCGAAGCTGGAAGATGGCTTCTCGGGTACGTCGGCCGAGCTGGCGACCGAAGTGCAGAACCTGCTGGCCTACCGCGCCGCGCTGCGCGACTCCGGTGAGGCAGTATTCGGCGCGCAGGTGACGCTGCAGCAGATCGCCGCGTTGAAGGCGCCGAGCGAGTCCACCGCCGCCGCGCTGACCCGCATCACCAATGAGTTCAATGCGACGAACCAGGTGGCGCAGATCCTCGGCAAGGACATGTCGACCGCGTTCGGGGCTGCCGGCCTGGCCAGCGAGGCCGCCCGGGCGCAGATCATCCTGCTGTCCGGCGGCCTGGACGCCTTCACCTCACAGGCCAGCTCGTTCGCACAGAACTATCTGAGCGATGCCGAGCGCCTGGCGCCGATCGCCAAGCAGCTGGACGAGCAGCTCGCCGCCCTTGGCCTGACCACTATCCCGCAGACGAAAGATCAGTTCAAGCAACTGGTGATGGGACTGGACCTGAGCAGCGAAAGCGGCCAGAAACTGTACGCGGGCCTGATGGGGTTGCAGGATGCGTTCGCACAGGTGCACGCCAGCGAGAAGTCGGCCGCCGATATCGCCAGCGAGCGTGCGGACCTGCAGAATAAGTTGGACGAGTTGACGATGACTCAGGCGCAGTTGGCCGAGAAGGCGCGCAACGCGATCGACGCGCACAACCTGGCGCTCTACGACCAGGTGGTCGCGGCGCAGGCGGCGAAGGATGCCGCCGAGGCTGCCGCTGAGGCGACGAAAGCGGCGGCTGACGCCGCGAAAGATGCTGCGCAAGCGCTGCTCGACACGGCCGGCCAGGCATATTCTGATCTTCAGACGGTCGTCGGCCGGGAGAAGGACAAGCTCAACGCAATTTACCAGACGGCCGCCGACGGCCTGCAATCGAGCATCGACGGCGTGACCGCCTCGGTCAGCAAGTTGCAAAGCCTGTCTCAGACGCTGCATTCGACGCTCGACGCTATGTCGGTGCCGGGGCAAGAGAAGGCGGACCGTCAAGCGGCGCAGGCGCAGCTCGAGGCGGCGCTGGCCATCGCGAAGGCCGGCGGTCCGCTGCCGGACGCCGACAGCATCAAGAACGCCTTGGCCACGGTTGGCAAGGATGCTTCGGGTCAGTTCGGCTCCTATCTGGACTACCAGCGCGATCTGTACCGCACGAAGAACACCGTGGGCGCTCTGGCCGGCTACACCGACACCCAACTGTCCACCGACCAGCTGACGCTGAAGACGCTGCAGGACCAGAAAACGCTGCTGGATAAAAACCATGCGGCCGATCTGGCAAAGCTGGACCAGATGCTTGACCAGGGCAAGGCGCAGCTTGACGCGCTTAACGGCGTCAGCACGGCGCTGATGTCGATCCCACAGGCATTGGCAGCACTGGCATCGTCCATCACTGCAGCGATGAATAACAGCATCGCTGCTGCTGGCTCCATCACCCAGAACGCCTACCAGCAATATCTCGGCCGTCCGGCGAGCACCAGCGAGGTCGACTACTGGAAGGGGCAAGCCGGGAACGGAGTGGACGTGAAGGATGCGATCGCCGAATCGAACGAGGCCAAGATCCAAGAGCTCTACAAAACACTGCTTGGCCGTACCGGCGAAGCGGCCGGCGTGGATTCCTGGGAAGCATCGCTTGCGGCGGGTGCCACCTGGGATCAGATCAAGCAGGGATTCCTCGACAGCGACGAGTACAAGAAGTTGCATCCGTTCGCGGTTGGTACGAACTCGGTGCCGCAGGACATGCCGGCGTACATCCACAAGGACGAGCGAATCATCCCGGCCGCCGACAACCGCGAGCTGATGGCGCGCCTGCGCACACCTGGTGCGGGCAATGCCGAGTTGATCGCTGAAGTGCGCGCGCTGCGCGCCGAGATGCGCGAACTTAAGGCGGCGGCCGCCAGTACCGCCGAAAACACCGGCGACGTTGCCAAGGTGATCAAGCGCGTCGCCGGGCGCGGCGACTTTATTGCAGTGAAGGAGTTTGCTTAATGCGCGTGACCGCTCCCATCGAAATCACCGATGCGATGCTGGTGAGTAGCACGATCGTGGAGACGCCGCCGGCGATGCATGCCATGGGCACAACGTACGCCGCCGGCGCGACGGCCGCCACTGGCACCGTCGGAGGCGTGATCACCGTCTGGAAATCCCTCCAGGCGGCGAATACCGGTCATGCTCCGGCCACCAGCCCGACGTGGTGGCAGAACATCGGCGCCACATACGCTGTCTACGATCCAGCCGCGACCTACGGCTTGGGCGACCGTGTGATCGATCCAGTGGCGCATCTGGTGTACGAGTCTGAAGTCGCGGGCAATCACGGTCAGCCGCTCACGGGCGGCACGGCCTGGCTGGTGATCGGACCGACGAACAAAAGAGCCTCATTCGATAACTTGCGCAACACGCAGACAGAGGCGCCAGTCGATATTGTGCAGACCATTCAGCTGACTGACCGAGCGTCGTCGATCGCGGTCATCGGCCTCGACGCACGCACCGTGACGGTGACCCAGACAGTCGGCGGCGTGCAGAAGTACTCGGTCACAGCCAACCTCAGCAAACGCAAGAGCCGCAGTTGGAAAGAATGGTTCTTCGGTTTGTTCAAAAGCCGAACCAGCGTGCAGTACTTCGATTTGCCACCATATCGGAATGCGCAGATCACGGTGACCGTGGCCAAGCCTGGGTCCGGGCGGCGGGCGGTGGGCGGCATCCTGATCGGCAATGCGGTCTACATCGGCGATGTCCAGTACGAGCCGACATCGGACCACCTCAACTTTTCGAATATCGAACGCGACAAGTTCGGGAACTTGACGCTCGAACCGGAGCGCTCGGTGCCGAAGGTCGACATGACCGTATGGTTCGACAAGAGTCTGACAAGCCAAATTCTCGAACTGCGCGAACTGCTCAACGGCCGGCCGGCGGTATGGTCGGGCCTGGATGATTTCACGCTCGACTACTTCGAGCCTCTTTTTATTTTCGGTATTCACAAGGAGTTCAGCTTGAACCTGAAGGGCTTTGACTACGGCGTGATCACGCTGCAAGTGGAGGAGATGTAATGACGATAACTGCACCAGTGCACGCCGATGTGCTCCCGGAAGGCCCGAGCATCGATGATCCGGACAACTTCGATGAGGAGGCGGATCTTTTTGTCGCTGATCTTCGGCCGTTCGGCATTCAAATGAACGCGCTCAGCGACAATGTCTACGCCAACGCGCTGGCGACGAAGGATCTGGCCGACGCAGCAGCCGCCAGCGCGAGCACGGCGACTGACCAGGCCGGCACCGCCACCACCCAGGCGGGCATTGCTACTACCAAGGCCAGTATCGCCACTACCAAGGCGCAGGAGGCATCCGACAGTGCGACGGCGGCGGCCAATTCGGCGACGGGCCTGATCGCCACCAGCACCTCCTCGGTCGTTCTCGGCAACGGTTCCAAAGTGTTTGCCGTCGCGACCGGAAAGCAGTTCACGGCCGGCGTGGTGCTGCAGATGGTGAGCGTCGGCACGCCGACGGCGCGTATGTTCGGCACCGCCGCGTCGTATGTTGGGACCACGCTGACCGCGACCGTCACGCAGACCGAAGGCCCTGCCGGCACGTATAACGACTGGGTGATCGCTCCTGGTGGTGCACAAGGCCCGACCGGCGGCACCGCCGGCGGCTCGCTGACCGGTCCACTGAATGCAAAGAAGGGCGCCGCGCCAGCCAGCTCGGCGACGCCGGACGTGTGGAACGCTGGCGGTAACTATGTTCCCATCACACAGACCGCCGCGATCACTGGCTTGCCGAATGCGCCGCAGGCCGGCGCCGCGCGCACGCTGAAAGCGGAATCCACCTTCCCGGTCGTCAGCAGCGCCAACTTCTTCGTGCATGGCGGGTCGACCGCGATCAATCCGGGCGATGAACTGGACATTGTGGCTGATACCGTCTCGACCTTCCTGGTGACGGTACGCCGCAATACCGGCACTGGTAACGGCGGCAGCTGGCGCAATGTGGAGATCCTGCTCGGCTCGACCGTCTGGACGGCCAAGGTGTCCGGCCTGCACCGAATCATCCTGGTTGCCGGATGCGGTTCTGGCGGCTTGGCCATCGGTTCGAGCGGCGCTCGAGTTGCTGCAAGCGGCGGTTCGGGCGGCGGCTTGGTGATCAAAGATTTCTACGCGAATGCCGGCGATGCTTACACTCTCGTGCTGGGCGCGCGTGGCGCAGGGGTGACGTTGGTGATGCAGACTGGCAACCAAACGTTGAGCGGTAACGATGCGGCAGACAGTACCTTTACGGGCAATGGCGTATCGCTGGTGGCCGGGGGCGGCAAAAAAGGTGTGGGCAGCGTGGCTACGTCAGGAAACGCCGTCGCCGTCGGCGCCGTCGGCGGCACCGCGTCAGGCGGCGACTTCAACTTTTCGGGCGGACCGTCCGGAACCGCGACCGCATCCGCGCCTTCTGTCAACGCAGTTGCCGCCACTGGCGGCGCAGTTGTGACATGGCGCGGAACACCGTATTCCAGCGGTACGGTGACGACCACCGGCACCGGTGGTGGCGGTAACCAATATGCTTCTGGTGGCGCAGGTGTGGGCGGGAAGAGTGGGGATGTTATCGGTTCTGATCTGGGGCAAGCGGCGAGCGGCGGTGCTGGCGCCAACGGACCTTCCAGCAACGTGACGACACCCGGACTTTTTGTCGGCGGCCCCGGAATAGACACAAACTTCAGTTCGGTTGTGTATATGGCTCCGTTACGATTTACCGGCCAAGGAACACAGGCGGATATTTCGAGTTCTCTTGCAGCAAGTAGTGGCGCCGGAAGTGGCGCGGTAATTGGCACAACCGCCTCCAGGCAAACCGGCCAAACTGACCACTTTGGCGGAACTGGCGGACTGGCGGCCTCGAACGGCAGCAGCGGATTAACCTTTACGAGCGGCACCGCAAACTATGGCGGCGCGAGCGGCGGCGTAGCTTTTTCCAGCAATTCCATCGTCAGCGTGACGGTCACGTCCGGCGCCGGTGGTGCCGCTTTCGCCATCATTCAAGCACCGTGAGGATCAACATGACCACTTCCTACACCTGCACCGGTTTCGAGAAGACTGGCGACGTCGAGCTCCTCGACGGGAGCGGAAACCACTTCACCACCATCGTCGCGTCGCGCTGCTTCGCCGAATGGTATTGCGCTGAGCACGGCTACACTTGGCGCTGGCGCGACGGCATCGACCCGGACGACCCCAGTACCTGGCCGCCGCCACCGGAAGACCCGCCACCCGATCCGGCGCCAGCACCCACCGCGTAACACCTCCACCCGCTCCGGCGGGTTTTTTATCGTCCAAAGAAAGGGCTGGCATGCCGGAAGAAGAACGCAAACTCACCGACGCCGACATTGATGCGATTGTCGATCGGTTCGAAAACAAGGTCGCCGAGCGGTTCTACGGCGATCTCGGCCGCGGCGTATGGGGTGTGGTGTGGAAGGCCATCGTCGCAATCCTCGTGGGCTTCGCCGCCTACGGTTCAATGAAAGGTATGAAATGAAAATCTGGACCTATATCACCCGCCACCGCGCGGTATTCCTCTTCGGCCTGACCCTGTTGGCGGCCGCGGCGTCGCTCGCATCGGACCCCGACAGCGGTTGGGCAACTGCGCTCGGCGGCCTAGCGATGCTGCAGGGGATTTGGGCGGTCGCCGCCTCGCACTGGGTGCGCAAGAAGCTGCTGGACTATCCGGCCGCCGACATGAGCAAGCTATTCGAAACGGCGAGCAAAGAGCCGACGGGCGCCGGCCTGGCGCTGATCGCGATCTCAATCCTGCTGGTCGGCCTGCTGATGGTGTTCTCGCCGCGCGCGCATGCCGCTGAACTGCCGGCCGGCGCCGTGCGTTACCTGCCAGTGCTGAAGGCGGAGCAGCAGCGCCTGTGGCCTGATCACCCGCATCCGGTGCTGCTGGCCAGCCTGGTCGAGCAGGAGTCGTGCATCACGCTGCACTCGCGCGGCTGCTGGAACCCAGGTGCGCAACTGAAGACCGCGCGCGAGGAGGGTGCCGGCGTCGGCCAGATCACCCGCGCCTACCGCGCCGACGGCAGCCTGCGCTTCGACGCGCTGGCCGACCTGCGCGAGCAGTACGGCGCCGAGCTGGGTGCGCTGTCCTGGTCGAGTGTGTACCAGCGGGCCGACCTGCAGCTGCGCGCCCTGGTGCTGATGTCGCGCGACTCCGCGCGGCAGTTCCGCCAGGCGCCGGCGATGCTGGAGTTCGGTGATGCCGGCTACAACGGCGGCCCGGCCGGCGTACAGCGCGAGCGCCGCGCCTGCGCCATGGCGAAGGGCTGTGATCCTGGCCAGTGGTTCGGTCACGTCGAACTGCACTGCCTGAAATCGCGCCAGCCGCTGTACGGCGGCCGATCAGCCTGCGACATCAACCGCGAGCACGTGCGCAACGTGATCCTGGTGCGTGCGCCGAAATATGAACCGGCATGGGCGGCACCATGAGCTTCGCCAAGGATCTCTTCACTTGTGCGGACGGTGAGTCGTACGACATCGGCCGCGTGTCCTGGGCAGTGTCGACGGCCGTCATCATCGCCGCCGCGGCGTGGAATGCCTGGCGCGGCGCACCGATTAACCTGACCGAGCTGGCCGGCGCGCTGGGCGGCGTGGTGGTGGCGCACGGCGCGGCGCTGTGGGCGAAAGCTGTGACGGAGCCAAAACCATGAATGCGATCGAAGAAGTTGTGGCCGGCGCCGGCGGCGCGCTGGCCGGCCAGTTGTGGAAGGTAGCGACCCTGGTGCTGGCCTTCCTGCTGCTGGTGGTGGGCGCGGGCGCCGGCACCGGCTGGTGGCTGGCCAGCACCGCACGCGACAAGGCCCTGACCGACCTCAAGGCGGAGCAGGGCGTCAACGCCGAGCTGCGCGCCGGCATCACGACTCAGAACACTGCGATCCTGGCGCAGGCCAAGCTGGCGCGCGAGGCGGAGGCGCGCGGTGACGCTGCCCGGCAGGCCGCCGCCGTGAGCGGCCGCCGTTTCGACCAGGCACTGCAGCAGCTGGCCGGCGCGCAGGCGACCGGCTGCGCCGACGCAATGCCTTACGTGAACCAGTTGCTGGAGAAGGTGCGATGAAGCGGAAAATCGTCAACTTGACCAAAACGGCAGGTTTGGCCGCCACGGTGCTGCTTGTCAGCTGCGCCAGCACACCGGCGCCGTCCACGCAGATTGTCCAGGTACCAGTCCCGGTGTCCTGCGTGAAGGACGCGCCGGCCCGACCCGAGTACGAGTTCGACCGGCTGCCGGCCACGGCCAGCGACGGCGACAAGATCCTGGCATTGGTGCGCGACTGGGCGCGGTACCGGAAGTACACCGGCGAGCTGGAGGCGGTTATCGTTGGCTGCCACTAAATTTGCAGCTAGGCGAGAGTCTGATTACGCAGCCTCGGCAACTCTAGTCAGCTTTTCTTTCGCAGCCCACCAGCCGCATGAGTTTGTCATTCGAGGCATGCAATGATATGGGTCATCGCATCCATATGATTTCTTGCATCGCTTAGCCTTCAGCGCCCCGTCAATCAAATGCGATACTAGCTTTTGGTAAAGAAGTTCCACCGACATGGTGGCGTCCACGCGCTGAAGGGTTGGATCGGTA
This sequence comes from Duganella callida, assembly GCF_004614165.1. Lineage (GTDB taxonomy): Bacteria > Pseudomonadota > Gammaproteobacteria > Burkholderiales > Burkholderiaceae_D > Rugamonas > Rugamonas callida. The sequence goes on from NZ_SPVG01000245.1 coordinate 78,682, forward strand.
ATCGCAATCGCGCGGAAAATCTCGCCAGCTTTCGCCAGGTCTTCTTGACGCTCGAAAAGATTTGCCTTTCCATCGCGGGCCGTTACACGATACACAGCAAGATCCGCAGGAAGATCCAGCCAAAAAGCGACATCTGGAGCAACCACATCAGCACGAATTCGTTGCTCAATGCTTCTGTGGTCGTCAACAAGGATGCCCTGGTAGGCGATCGTGGAATAAAAATAACGATCTAAAATAACAACGTTACCAGCCTCGAGAGCGGGAATGATTTTCCGCTTTAGGTGATCTTGCCGATCAAGAATAAAGGCATCCAACTCTTCCTCAAAAGGTAGTCTGCCGTTAAATGCCGAATCGCGCAGCTTCTGGCCCCACTGGCCATCGGTAGGCTCTTTGGAAACAACTACCGTCTCACCGGTGCTCTCGAGCGCTGCCTTGAGCAGATGCACTTGCGTGGTCTTGCCGGCCCCGTCAATGCCATCTACTGCAATTAAAATGCCAGGATAAGTATTCATTTCTTGAGTATAGCAAAAACACCTCACTATTTAAATGAATAAAATATTGCTTGCATGCATCTTAAGGAGCTTCGTCAGCATCGCCTGTCTTCAATTTTACGATCGATAATTGGCCGGGCCGGAACACCTCATATTCCTCTTCGCCTTCAACGTACCAGCGGCAGAGAATGCCGTTGCGCACGCCCTCCCAATCGTGCTGCTCGCCCAGGGCCGAGTTCAGCACCGTCATGATGGGCCCGTCGGCGTACGAGATAAACCGTACCAGACTACCCTCGATCGGCCTGCCTTCTTCCAATTCATCGCTCATAGCAACCCAATCTGCACATCTGGCGCCGGCGTTTCCGGCTCAGCCTTCTTCGCCCGCGGCGGCACCGGAAATTCCCAGGTGCGCATCAGCTCGGCCGGGTAGTGCCGCAGGAAGCTGCGCGCATACTCGGGATCGCTGCAGTTCAGCCAGTCATCCCATTCTGTGTGTGGCACGATCACCAGCGCGCGTTTCTCATCGCCCGGCTTGTGGAAGCGCCGCATCAGCGGGTGCTCGTCGGCATTGATCGTCAGCTGGGTGAACGAATGCTCCGGCCCGGCTTCGCCTTCCCACTCCCGCCACAGGCCGGCGACGGCGAACATCGATTCGTCCGCCATACCAATCCCCCAGCGCAAGGGCTTGCCGCTCTCGTAATTCGGCTCGTAGAAGGCAGTCATCGGCACCAAGCACAGCTGCGATTTCTTCCAGGCGCCCGAGAACGAACGCAGCCCGCCAACCGTCTCGGCGCGTGCGTTCATCGTGTCGAAGGGCTTCACGCCCTGCGGGATGCGCTTGCGCGGCACCATCCCGTAGGTTGCCACCAGGCCCTCGCGCTGGCCACTGGCGCTGCGGCGTACGATCGGCGCGCCGTAGTCCTTCCAGGTCTCCGCCCGCCAGAAGCCAGTGTCGTGCAGGTCGATGATCACGCCCATGACAGCCTCGAGCATTTCAGGATCCGGCGGTCGAAAGTTCACGCACATAGCAAGAATCTCCAGTGTTGATATACAAATAATAGCGCGTTTTTGTTTTGCTGATTATACTGTATGTTTGTACAGTTATTGATTTGAGGCAATTAGCATGCGCGCGTGGGTAACAATTCGAAGAGAGGATGGCGCGGTGCTGCCGGCTCCGGTGCCAGCGGTGGAGGGCGCTTCGCTGCTGGAGGTGGTGGTGGTCGATATCACGGAGCAGGGCAACCGCCGGCCGATCAAGGTGGCCAGGCTAATGCCGATCGGTGAGCAGCGCATCCTCGCGCAGCTGAAGTTGCCGCGCCCGGTGAAGTTCCAAGGTTGGACCTTGGTGCTGAGCGGTGTGGAAGAGCTGCGCGATGGGCATGTCATCCGCGGCGTGGCGCAAACCTGGCTGTGCCAACTGGCGCCGCCGGAGCGCGCGGCCGGCTTCAAGGTCATCGACACCTATACCGCCGGCGTTCGCGATCCTGGCCGCGCTTGGCGCGAGCGCAGCGGCAGCGGCGGCCGGCTGGCCCTCGGCGATCAATATTCGAGCGAACTGCAGCGGCAGACAACCTGCGCAGAATTGCTTAGCTACTCGATCTCAACGTTGCCGACGAAGCGTCTGGTGGATGCCTACATCGAATTCATGTCCGAAGAAGGGTTCGAGTTGGGAGGTTTGCGCATTCACAGCGCGCACGGCGTCCGGCCGCAACGGGTCGTGCGCGACGGCTGGTTCTGCCGCTACGACATCCCGGAGCGCGAACTGACGAAACACGAGGCGAGGATGCTGAGATAGGGGGGCGACTACAATTTTGCTGCAATATCTTCCGCTGACTCGTTGTAATAGATCATCAATTTCTTGATGTCCTTGTGCCCGGTCATTCTGGCCAGGTCGAGGACATGTAGCTTCTTTGCCAGGCGGGTTATGGCTTCGTGCCGAGTGTCGTGAAAGTGTAGATCCTTGATGGTGGTGCGCTCATCCCGAGCCTTCCGAAATATGGCGTCAATAGATGGGGAACTGATGCCAAAACCGTCGCCCACCATATTCCACAACTCGATGGCACGGGGGGACATCGGCACGCGACGATCCTCACCATTCTTCGGGTCCAAAACTGTTGCGACAGGGGCGGATACCGTAGCCTTCGTGAGCTTGCAAATCTCACCGGAGCGCATTGCCGTCTCGATGGCGAACAGGAAGGCGGCGGCCACACGCTGTTGCTTGGTCGCCGGTACCTTGTTCTGCCAGCCCAGTGCGATGCAGATCTGATCGATCTCCTCCTGGTTGATCCGGCGGAATCGTGGTGGCGCACTCTTGGGGCGGCTGACATCGGTCGTCGGGCTGGCGGAGATCCATTTCCACTCTTTGCGGGCAATGGTGAAGACATTGGACAGCAGCGTCATTTCGCGGTCCACCGTCGCACCGGTGACGGATTCCAAGCGGGCATCTCGAAATGCGGCTATATGGGACTGGTTGATATCCCTGACCTTGAGCTCGCCAAAAACGGCATTGTTCATCGCGGGAAGTTGGAGGCGGCCGAAAGCAGCGAGGCGGAGCGCCTCCCACCGACGGCCCTTCTTCTTCCTCGATACTTCGCGCTCGTATTTGTCAAATGCATCCTTGCAGGTCTGCGTGGTGGCGCCTGGCTCGGACCTCGCGACCGCTCGTTGCTCAGCCTCCCAGGCGAGGGCTGCCGCCTTGGTATCGAATGTGCCCGAGGTGCGCTTACCTCTGACCATCACCCTATGCCGCCACTTTCCATCGACCTTTTTAGGTGCTGCCATTTGCCAAATCCTTTGCCAATTTTTGGCAAATGGTAGCACTATTTTGTCTGAATAGAACTGTTTTCAGCCAAAACGAAGGCGACGAAAAAACAGATTTCCCCTGTGATATCGTGGAAAATCATCTTTAGTCTTACTTTCGGAAAATGGGGGCTGGTGCCTCGAGCCGGAATCGAACCGGCACGCCTTGCGGCGGGAGATTTTAAGTCTCCTGTGTCTACCAATTTCACCATCGAGGCAGGTGTGAGCCCGATATTATGACATGAACTAGCCGTAACTGCCAGACAACATTGAATTCGACGACATCGCATCATGGGCGGTGCCTCGCAGATACCTCTCATCGCCTGACGGAGGGCGTGGTAGCATCTCGCCTCATTCACAAGGAAGGTTGTTCATGGCGTCGGAAAAAACCGTCAAATTCATATTGGCCGCGGCGATTGTCGCGGTGGTGCTGTCGGTGTTCGGTTATGTGGCGGTGTTTGTACACGACTACAATGGGTGCAAGCAGCTGGAAGACGACGCGGCCAAGGCGGGGAAGCCCATGTCCTGTGCCGACATCAAGGCGGAGGCCAAGGCGCGCGCCAAGGCGGAGCGGTAGGGGCAGGCAAGGCGCTTCCGTCACCTTGCCCGCGACGCAAATCAGGAGAATTTATCGTTGGCCGCATCGTCGCGGCGGCGCGCCATGCCGAGGATGCCCAGGCCGGCAATCAACATGCCGACCGTGACCGGTTCAGGTACCGGCGAGACCGACAGGCCCAGGCCATATGTGCCGCCGATGCCGGCCCAGCTTTCGGCGGTGCCGCTGACGTGCAGCTCATAGCTGCCGGCGGTGAGCGATTTGGTGAACGCCGCACCATTGGTGGAGCTGGCGATCTGGGTGCCGTCGAGCCAAATCGAGTAGTTGAGACTGGAAATTGTGCTCAGATAACCATTATCGAACGGGCTGGGCACCGACAGCGCCGCGGCGGAAACGCCGAGGTTGCCATCTCCGACCGAAAAATTGACGATGTCGGCAAAGTCGCCCAGGGCGTGGTGCACGGTGACGAAATACAAGCCCGGACTGGCGGGAATGGCCCCCGCATTCCAGACCTGATCATCTGCCATGGCGCCGCTGGCGGCGCATAGCATCAGGCTTGCTACAGCTAATCGCTTCAGCATTTCATTTACCTCCGGTATGATTTTTGATGGTCTTACCGCGGAGCTGCAAGACGTTTGGTCCACAGGTTGCCCTGGCACGCCGGTTCAGCCATGAATACGGCGAAATCTGGCCAGGGAAGATCAGATTATCATTTCGGACAGCGCAGAAATGTTGATTGAATATTATGGTGCGCAGGTAGACAATATTGAATTTTTTAAATGAGGGTCACTGGTCGATAGCCGAAAAAAAAGCCCGCTGGGCGGGCTGACACCAAGGATCAGGCGTTTTCCAACGGCTGGAAACCGGCCCATGCGAGGGTGGTGACTTCCACCACCAGCACCTGTGGCTCGGGCTGGATCACGCTGGCCAGGCGGAACACGGCATCGCGCACCTCGTTGATGGTCTCGTTGCCGGCGTAGCAGTACTCGCCCAGCGGCAGATAATAGCCTTTGCCGTCGTCGGCCTTGATGGCGCCGGCGATGTTGTACTTGGCAAGTTCCACGTTGAGGCGATCGAAGGTGTCGCTGTTTGCTTCGGGGTAGAACACGCGGATGATGTAGTTGACCATATTGAATCCTTGTTATGAAGGCCGCATCATGGCATAAAAAAAACGCGCCGTGGCGCGTTTTTTGTCCGGCTGGCGGTCAGCCCCGACGGCGGCGGCGCGCGATCAGGCCAACAGCGCCCAGACCGGCCAGCAGCATCGCGTAGGTGTCCGGTTCCGGTACGGCGGTTACGGCGCCCACGGCGGTGGTGGCGAAGGTGGTGTAGTTGCCGTACTGATTGCTGACGAATTCCTGCCCCGCTGGCGGCGTGGCGTAGCCATAGTAGGTGGTCAGGCCGGCGGTGTTGCTGCCGACGTCAACATTGCCGAGGCTGATGCTGAAGGTAGCGGTGCTGCCGACCTGGTACACCGACTGGGTGTTCATGCCCCAGAAGGTGACTGCCAGGTAGCCAGTTGGCGCGGCCAGATTTTGCGAGGTGTTGCTGCCGCCCATGGCGAGATCGAAGGTGCTGGCGGCCGTGCCTTGCCAGTAGCCTGGGCTGCCGGCGTACGAGGTCGGAACACTGTAGTCAATCAGGGTGGCGCTGGTGGGCACGAAGATGGTCAGGCCGTCGAGACCGGTTTGGGTGCCGGCGTAGCCCTGGCCCAGGTTGGTGACGGTGTACGTAAAGGTGTAGGCATGGTTCTGACCGGCCACGGCGGTGGCGGACGATTGCAGCTGATACTGACCGGTCAGGTCGGTCACGACCGCGCCGGCAACGTTGCTGAAAAGAGCGGCCACGGCAAACGTGGCCAGTTTGAGCGCGTTCTTTGCGATCATGTCTTTCTCCGGAGAATTAATATTTACCACAATGCATGTACTGTAGCATGAAAAAATATTCATGTCATTGTCAGAGTGGAACGGATGTTGCAATTTTCCAAAAAACAAAGCCCCGAACAGGAGGCTGGGCCTGTCGGGGCTTTGAGTCAATGGGCGGAGAAAGCACGTTTGACTGCTGGTGATGATAAAGGCGCTTTCTTAAAATTGCCTTAGTAACCATGTTGCAAGCTGGCCCTTTGGTCCGGCCGCCGGATGGTGTAGCATGCGGGACGGCGATCGGGCAGGGCCTGGCGCCGGTAATCAAGGAAAGATATGCAAATCAAAATTAACGAGGAGCTGCGGTCCTATATCGAACCGTTGACCGAGAGCGAATTCCAGGCGCTGGAAAGCAGCATCCTGGGCGAAGGCTGCCGCGATGCGCTGGTGCTGTGGCAGGACGTGCTGGTCGATGGCCATAACCGCTACAAGATCTGCCAGGAGCACGGCATCCCGTTCAAGGTGACGGAAAACACCAGCTTCCGCAATCTGGAAGACGTCAAGCTGTGGATGATCGATAACAATCTGGGCCGGCGCAGCATTTCCGACTATCAGCGCGGCGTGCTGGCGCTGCGCAAGAAGGAAATCGTGCGGGCCCGCGCGCTGGAGCTGGCGGCCCAGGCCGCCGCCGAGGACGCCGCCGTCGCGCCGCCCGAAGGCGAGGAAGCCGCGCCGAAAAAGTCGACCGTGATGCCGCTGGCCTCGCGCGAAGACATCGCCCGCGCCGCCCGTCTCAGCACCGCCACCATCGGCCAGATCGAAAAGATCCAGAAGACCGCCACGCCGGAGCTGGTGGAGGCGGTGCGCACCGGTACCATTTCGATCAACGCCGCCGCCAACGTGGCCTCGCTGTCGGAGGAGCAGCAGCTGGCGGCGGTCGCCGGCGGCAAGAAGGAACTGCAGAAGGCTGCGCGCGAAGTGCGCGAGCTGCGCAACGCCGGCCGTCCGGCCAAGGAGCCAAAGGAGGCCAAAGCGCCGCCATCGGCCGACTACGGCCACCAGCCTACCGAGGTGGACGAACTGCGCGCGGAAAACAACGCCCTGCGTGAAAAGAACGCGGCCCTGCTGGCCGAAATCACCGCGCTGCAGTTGCGCATTTCCGAGTTGGTCAACGCCTGATAAACCTCACTGGAGTCCTCGCCCATGCGGCAATTGCATGCCCCCCTGGCTTTAATCTGTCTGATTTCAACGAGTGGGGCGGCGGTTGCGGCGGCTCCGGTGCAGTCCGAGGCGGTGCGCCTGAAGGCGGCCGCGCAGCGCGTCACCATCCTGCGCGACAAGTGGGGCATCCCGCACGTCTACGGCAAGACCGACGCCGATGCGGTATTCGGCCTGTTGTACGCGCAGGCCGAGGATGACTTCCCGCGCGTGGAGCTGAACTTCATCAATGCCATGGGCCGGCTGGCCGAGGTGGAAGGCGAGGGCGAGCTGTATCGCGACCTGCGCATGAAGCTGTTCATCAATCCGGAAGAACTGCAGCGCCAGTACGCCGCCAGCCCGGCGTGGCTGAAAAAGCTGATGAACGCCTGGGCCGATGGGCTGAACTACCATCTGCTCACCCATCCGGATGTAAAACCGAAGCTGATCACGCATTTCGAGCCGTGGATGGCGCTCAGTTTCAGCGAGGGCAGCATCGGCGGCGACATCGAAACCATCGACATCAAGCAGCTGCAGGAACTGTATGCTAACGGCGCCAAGGCGCCGATGATGGCGCCGGTGCTGATGTCGTCCGGTGACGGCATCGACATGGACAGGGAGCCCAGCGGCTCGAACGGCTTCGCCATCGCCCCGGCCAACACCCGCAACCGCCACGCGCTGTTGATGATCAATCCGCACACCTCGTTTTACTTCCGTCCCGAGGTGCAGGTGCACAGCGACGAGGGCCTGAACGCCTATGGCGCCGTCACCTGGGGCCAGTTCTTCGTCTACCAGGGCTTCAACGACCGCATCGGCTGGATGCATACGTCGGGCGGCGGCGACGTCATCGACGAATACCTTGAGACGATCAGCGAGAAGGACGGCCAGCTGTACTACCAGTACGGCAGCGAGCAGCGTGCGCTCAAGCCGGTCGACATCACGCTGCCGTACAAGACCGCCAGCGGCATGGCCAGCAAGGTAGTACGCGTCTACTACAGCCACCACGGCCCGATCGTGCGGGCCAAGGACGGCAAGTGGGTCGCCGTGCGCCTGATGAACGAGCCGCTGAAGGCGTTGACGCAATCGTTCACGCGCACCAAGGCCCGCAACTACCGGGCCTTCTACAAGTCGATGGAGCTGCGCACCAACTCGTCCAACAACACCGTGTACGCCGACGCCGACGGCAACATCGCCTACTTCCACGGTAACTTCATTCCGCGTCGCGATCCGAAGTTCGACTGGGAGCATCCGGTGGACGGCAGCGACCCGGCCACCGAATGGCAAGGGCTGCACGAGGTGAAGGAGACCATCACCCTGTTCAACCCGAAGAGCGGCTGGATCCAGAACACCAACAACTGGCCCTATACCGTGGCCGGTGCCTACAGCCCCAAGGCCGGAGATTATCCGGCCTATATGTCGGTGTATGGCGAGAATGCGCGCGGCATCCACGCCGTGCGTGTGCTGGAGAACAAAAAAGACTTCACCATCGACAGCCTGATCGCCGCCGCTTACGACAACCAGCTGCCGGCCTTCGAGCCGCTGCTGCCGCAGCTGTTCAACGCCTACGACGAGCTGCCGGCCGGCGATGCGCGCAAGGCGGCGCTGGCGCAGCAGATCGCGCTGCTGCGCGGCTGGGACATGCGCTATACGCTGGCATCGACCGCCACCTCGCTGGCGGTCTACTGGCTGCAGGATCTGTGGACCACGAATCTGCCGCAGGCCAAGACCAAGGAAGTGCAGGTGCTGGACTACATCCAGGCCGCGCTGACGCCGCAACAGCGCCTGGACGCGCTGCAGCGCGCCTCCGACAAGCTGGCAGCCGACTTCGGCAACTGGCAGACGCCGTGGGGCGAAATCAACCGCTTCCAGCGCCTGACCGGCGATGTCGTCCAGCCTTTCGACGACAGCAAACCGAGCCTGCCAGTGCCATTCGCCTCGGGCAATTGGGGCTCGCTGGCGGCCTTCGGCATGACGTCGAAGCAGACCACCAAGCGCATATACGGCGAGCGTGGCAACAGCTTCGTGGCGGCGGTGGAATTCGGGCCGCGCATCAAGGCGCGCAGCATTCTGGCGGGCGGGGAGAGCGGCAATCCGGCCTCGCCGCATTTCTACGACCAGGCCGCGATGTACGCACGCGGGGAGTTCAAGGAAGTGCTGTTCTACAAGGCGGATGTGCTGAAAAACCTGGAGCGCAGCTACCACCCGGGGCAATGATTCACGGCTGGGGGAACACCACCGGCTCCGGATGCTCGATGTCGGTGAGGTGCGCCCACTGCAGGTTCTCGACCTTGTTGTTGCGCACGTTGCCGTCGAGGTGACGCACCGCCGGCAGCCGGTTCGGATTCGGCAAAAAAGCTTCGGCCACCAGGTCGTGCACGTAAAATTCGCCAGTGCGGCTGCCGCCGCGCAGCTTGACCTTCAGGCCCTCCGGATACAGGGTGGGCTTGAGCGCCTGTACTTTCGGGCCGGCCGACAGCAGCACGCGGCCATCCTTGGACACCTTGTAATAATCGCTGCCGACCACCGGCTTGGCCGCCGCCACCAGGATCGAATAGGCAAAGCCGAGCGCCAGCACGCCGACGATAATCAGGACATATTCCATGTTGTTCTTGCATCGATACGATAGATGCGGCGGATCTTAGCATCTAAATCGCGTGCAGCGAACGCTGGATATCGGCCTTTAAATCCCCTATATCTTCGATTCCGACCGAAAGCCGTATCAAACCGTCGCCGATTCCCAACACCGCGCGCTGTTCGGCCGGGATGCTGGCGTGGGTCATCAGCGCCGGATGTTCGATCAGGCTTTCGACCCCGCCCAGGCTCTCGGCCAGCGCGAACACCCGGCAGGCTTCCAGGAAGCGGCGCGAGCCGGCCAGGTCGGTATTCAGGTCGATCGAAATGATGCCGCCGAAGCCCTGCATCTGCCGCCGCGCCAGCGCGTGCTGCGGATGCGATTCCAGACCGGGATAGAACACCTTGCGCACCTGCGGCTGCTGTTCCAGCCAGCGCGCCAGTTCCAGCGCGCTGGCGCAATGGCGTTCCATGCGGATGGCCAGCGTCTTCACCCCGCGCAGCGCCAGGAAGCTGTCGAACGGGCCGGCGATGGCGCCGACGGAGTTCTGCAAGAAGGCCAGCTGCTCGCGCCACGGCTGCTGGCGTGCCTCGCCGCCGACCACCGCGATGCCGCCGATGATGTCGGAGTGACCGTTCAGGTACTTGGTGGCCGAGTGCACCACGATGTCGAAGCCGTGCTCCAGCGGCCGCTGCACGATGGGGCTGGCGAAGGTGTTGTCGGCCACCGCGATCACGCCGCGCTCGCGGCAGATTTTGGCGATGGCCTGCAGGTCCGCCAGTTTCAGCATGGGATTGGTCGGCGTCTCCACCCACACCATTTTCGTTTCCGGCCGCAGCGCGGCCAGCAGATTTTCCGGGTTGGTCAGGTCGACATAGGTGAAATCGTGGCCGGCGCTGCGTCGGCGCACGCGCTCGAACAGGCGGTAGGTGCCGCCGTACATGTCGTCGCCGGCGATGATGTGCGAGCCGGCGTCGGCCAGTTCCAGCACCGTCGATATCGCCGCCAGACCGGAGGCGAAGGCGAACCCTTGGGCGCCGCTTTCCAGGTCGGCCACACAGCGTTCCAGCGCCCAGCGCGTGGGGTTGTGCGAACGGCCGTAGTCCAGGCCTTTGTGCACGCCGGGACTTTCCTGCACAAAGGTGGAGGTGGCGTAAATCGGCGGCATGATGGCGCCGGTCGAGGGATCGGGGGCCTGGCCGGCGTGGATCACGCGCGTGGCCAGTGCGGCTTTTTGATCGTTCAAGATAGCGTCCTTCGCAGGTGGTTGAGCAGGTCGTAACGGGTAATCAGGCCGTAGAACTTGTCGCCTTCGGCCACCACCGCGGTCAGGCCGCGATCCAGCACGCCGCGCAGGGCGTGCATGTCGGCCGACGGCGGCAGTTTCTCCAGCCGCGTGGTCATGGTGGCGCCGACCGGGTTGTTGAAGCGCTCGGGCTCCGCGCCCACCGTCAGCAGCAGGTCCGATTCGTCGATGATGCCGGCCAGCTGACCCCTGGCGATCACCGGCAGCTGAGCCACGTCGGCCGCGCGCATGCGGTTGAAGGCGATCATCAGCGTGTCCTCGGGAGAGACGCTGATCACTTCACCGGCGTCGAAGCGGCGGCCGATCAGGTCGCGCAGGTCGTGTTCCTGCTTGCGTTCGAGCAGGCCCTGGTCGCGCATCCAGCCATCGTTGTAGACCTTGGACAGATAGCGCGTGCCGGTGTCGCAGACGAAGCTGACCACGCGCTTGGGTGCGGTCTGTTCGCGGCAGTAGCGCAGCGCGGCAGCCAGCAGCGTGCCGGTGGAGGAACCGCCGGGGATGGCTTCCTCGCGCAGCAGGGCGCGCGCGGTGGCGAAGCTTTCGACATCGGGAATGGTGTAGGCCTTGCGGATGGCCGTCATGTCGGCGATGGCGGGGATGAAATCCTCGCCTATGCCTTCCACCGCCCATGAGCCGCTGGTTTCCGACACATGGCCGGTGGCCACGTATTCGGCCAGGATGGAACCGGCGGGATCGGCCAGGATGAATTCGACGTGGGGCGCGACCTTGCGGAAGTAGCGCGTCAGCCCTGTCAGCGTGCCGGACGAGCCTACGCCGACCACGATAGCGTCGATGTCATGCCCCATCTGTTCCCAGATTTCCGGGCCGGTGGTGGTTTCGTGCGCCAGCGGATTGGCGGGATTGTTGAACTGGTCGGAAAACCAGGCGCCCGGCATCTCGGCGGCCAGCCGCGCGGCGTAATCCTGGTAATACTCGGGGTGGCCCTTGCCGACGTCCGAGCGCGTGGTGCGCACTTCGGCGCCCAGCGCCTTCAGGTGCAGCACCTTTTCGGTCGACATCTTGTCCGGCACCACCAGCAGCACACGGTAGCCCTTCAGCCGGCCCACCAGGGCCAGGCCAAGGCCGGTGTTGCCGGCGGTCGCTTCGATGATGGTGCCGCCGGGCTTGAGCAAGCCCTGGGCTTCGGCCGCCTCGATCATGGCGATGCCGATCCGGTCCTTGATCGAGCCGCCGGGGTTTTGCGATTCCAGTTTGAGGAACAGCTGGCAAGGCCCCGTATCGAGGCGGGTCACCTCGACCAGCGGCGTATTGCCGATCAGCTTGAATAGTGCAGGGGTGCGCATAATGGTCTCCTGGCTATGCCAGCGACCAGTATGCACTGTTTCGGCGGATGCCGCAGCCCGATCAGAAGGCCGTGTCGTCGGGCACTTGCTTGTGGGTTTTGCGGTACGCGGCCAGTTCCGCCTTCACGTCGGCGCGGGTTTTTGACTGCGCCCGGACGTCGGTCGGGAACTGGCCATACTGTTCGCCGTCGCGTACTTCACCGCGCTGGATGGCGGCCAGGGTTTCGGCTTTCACTTCGGCGCGGGTCTTGGTCGAGACGATGGCGCCGGTGTCCGGATATGCGACGTTTTCCTGGGCCGAGGCGGCGGCGGAAGCGAACAGGGCGGCGACAGACAGGGCGATGGCGATGTTTTTCATGATGGTACTCCTTAAGCTGTTTTTAAGTTTGTGCTATCTAAGCGTATGCGATGAATTATTGAACCGAAACGATGTCGTCGGCCACTTCCTTGTGGGTCTTGCGATAAGCGGCCAGTTCTGCTTTCACATCGGCGCGGGTTTTGGCGACGGGCGCAGCCTGGACCGGAGCGCCATATTGTTCGCCGTCGCGCACTTCACCGCGCTGGATGGCGGCCAGCGTTTCGGCTTTGACTTCGGCGCGGGTTTTGGTGGAGACGAAACCGGTATAGCCCGTGTAATCGGTTTCCTGCGCGGAGACGGCGGCGGAAGCGAACAGGGTGGCAACGGACAGAGCGATGGCGATGGTTTTCATGATCTTCTCCTGGTGAGTGGCTGGGCGTTGTTGCCCGATGTGTGAATATTACAGCGCGTCCGATTAAATCGGAAGAGAATTTTATCAATGGTGATGATAGGCAAAATTTATCGGCTTGAAGTGGCGCTATAATGGCGCTCTTACCGATAAGAGGCTGTCAGTGGCAAAGCTCTATTTCCGATACTCTGCGATGAACGCAGGCAAATCCACCGCCATGCTGCAAGTGGCGCACAACTATGAAGAGCAGGGCCAGCGAGTGCGCCTGTTCACCGCGGCGATCGACAATCGCTATGGCGTCGGCAAGGTGACTTCGCGCCTGGGACCGCAGCGCGAGACCGAGGTGTTCGACGCGCAGACCAATTTCCTCGACAAGATCGATACCAAGGTCGCCTGCCTGCTGATCGACGAGGCGCAATTCCTGTCGCGCGAGCAGGTCCGCCAGCTGCACCAGCTGGCGCAGGTGCGCGGCATTCCGGTGATCACCTACGGCCTGCGTTCCGACTTCCTGGGCGAACCGTTTCCCGGCTCGGCCTACCTGCTGGCGCTGGCCGACGACATCGAGGAAATCAAGAACATCTGCAGCTGCGGCAAGAAGGCGACCATGAACATCCGTGTCGATGCCGATGGCAAGCGCATCAAGGAAGGTGAGCAGATCAGCATCGGCGGCAACGAAAGCTACCGTCAGGCCTGCGGCCGCTGCTTCTATTCCGACACGCACTAAGCCGTGGCCGCCCACGCCAACACGCTGCGCTACTGGCTGGACGTCGATGCGCTGACGTATCCGGACATTCCCAGCCCGCGCAAGCGCCGCCACTACACGCTGCGCTACAGCGACCCGCTGCCGTGGCAGAAGACCGGGCAGCCGCTGGTGCAGGACCACAAATACTTCGTGTATTTCGCGCTGGTGCAGAAGCAGGTGCTGGAAACGGAGCTGTTCGAATTGTTCCGCACCAGCGCGCAGCCCGATCCGGGCGGTAATCACCAGCGCAAGAGGACCGGCAAGACGTTTTTGTGCGCGATGGAAGTCGGCGCCGACGGCCGTCCCGCCATCGCCACCCTGCAGCTGGCGGCCTTTTCCGCCGCCTTCGCCAGCAAGAAGTTCGGGCGCCCGGTCAGCGCGCCACTGGTATTGCAGGCGCTGAAGGAGAAGATCGCCAACGTCCAATCCGATACCGGGTCCGGCGTGGCCGACGGTGCCTGGTTCCAGCAGGTGATCGAATTCCTGGTCGGCGAACTAGCTTGGCAGCCGCGCGAGCTGATGGCGACCGAGCAGATCTGCATCCACCGCGTGCCGCTGGTGAGCGCCAAGGGCAAGCCGCTGCGCAAGCCGCCGGAAATGGACCCGATCAATTCCTTCTACGTCGACGACCTGCAGCGCATCAGCGATGGGATGGCGGGCAGTGGCGCCTGCGCGTCGCAGGTGCAGGCATATCTCGATGGCGCCGGTGGCGGGCAAGATCGCATCGATGTCACGCAACCGCCGGTGGTGGATGCGTTGCTGCGGGCCGATCATTTTCCGCCCGGCCGCTGGCCCAGCAAATTCCCGCTGTTCCTGATGCAGCAGGTGGCGGTCAATACGGCGCTGCGCACGCTGGCCGATGGCGGTATCTTCTCGGTGAACGGCCCGCCCGGCACCGGCAAGACCACCTTGCTGATGGACGTGATTGCGGCGCGCATCGTGCAGCGCGCCGAGGTGCTGGCGCGTTACGACGTGCCGGAGCAGGCATTCGGCAAATCCCCGGTCACCATCACTTATCCGCCCAACAAGGGCGGCAAGATTTACACGGGCCCCAGCTATTTTCTCGATGAAGCGCTGCTCGACGCCGGCATCGTGGTCGCCAGCGCGAACAACAAGGCGGTGGAAAACATCACCCGCGACCTGCCCAACATGGACAAGGTCTGGCCGCAGCCGCTGCAGCTGGACGGCCAGGACTTCGACTATTTTGCCGCCACCGCGCAGGCCGTGTTGGGCGGCAAGACCTCACGGGGCGATAACGGCGACGAGCCGGCGCCGGATGACGACGAGGCTGCGCCGGCCGGCGGTGACGATGATGGCCTGCGTTGCTGGGGCTTGATTTCCGCGCCGCTGGGCAAGAAGAGCAACCGTGGCCACGTGGCCGACCAGCTTGGCGTTTTCGCCGACAACGGCATCGAGAACATGCTGGACCAGTTGCCGACCGAGCGCCTGGACTGGAGCCGCGCGCGCGCCCGCTTCGCCGACGCCATCGCGCGCGTGACGGCGATACAGGAGCGCGTCGCCGCCTTCGACGCGGCGCTGCCGGCCTGCCAGTCGGCCCGGCAAGCGTTGGCGGTGGCGCGGGCGGCACTGGAAACGGCCGCCGGGCAGCGCGGACAATGCCAGGCGGCGCTGGAGCAGCTGGATGCCGATGCCGCGCGGCTGGACAGCGATTTGCAGGTCAACCTGTCCGAGCGCAACCAACTGGCCCGTGACTGGCCGTGGTGGCGGTTGTTGCTGGCCTATCTGTTCAACCGCGGCGCGCACGCCGAAGCGGGGCGCCAGCGCGCGGAGCTGGCCAGCGACTATCTGCAGTTGCGCGCAACGCGTGCCGCCAACAAGCGCACGCAGTCGGAGCGGCAGGCGGAACTGGCAACGCTGCAGCGCGCGGAGCAGGATGCGGCCGCGCTGGCGGCACGGCTGGAGCGTGAAGCGGCCGCGCTGGAAGCGCAGCTGGCGCGCCTGCGCGCCGAGCTGGGACCGGCCGCATTCGACCCGGCCGAATTCGCCGCGCTGCCGGCGGACCAACAACAAAAGGCGCTGCCGCGCACCAACGATGCTTTGCAGCGCGCCCGCGCCGAGGTGTTCATCGCCGGGCTGGCGCTGCACCAGGCGTTCATCAAGGCGGCGGGCAAGCCGTTCGCCACCAGTTTCAGGCTGGCGCTGGCCATGCTGTCCGGCGAGGCGCACGTCCAGCAGCATCTGCCGCTGATCGCGCGCCACCTGTGGGCCACGTTCTTCCTGGTGGTGCCGGTGGTGTCCAGCACCTTTGCCTCGGTGGCGCGCTGCTTCCGCGATCTGGGCGAGGGTGAGATCGGTCTGCTGCTGATCGACGAGGCTGGACAAGCCGTGCCGTCCCATGCGCTGGGCGCCATCTGGCGCGCGCGGCGGGCGCTGGTCGTCGGCGATCCGCTGCAGGTGGAGCCGGTGATCAATATGGACCGCAAGCTGGATTACGAAATCCTGAAGTTCCACCAGGCGTCCGAGGCGCATCAGCTGACAAGCTATTCGGCGCAGCATCTGGCCGACCGCGCCAACCGGTACGGCGCGCAGGTGCGCCAGTACGACGGTTCGGAACTGTGGGTCGGCTCGCCGCTGCGCGTGCACCGCCGTTGCGTCGATCCGATGTTCAGCGTCTCCAACGCTATCGCCTACAACAACAAGATGGTGTTCGGCCCCGATCCGCGCGACGAGGAACAGGCTTCGCTGGCGCGGCCGCTGCTCGGGCCTTCGCGTTGGATCGATGTCACGGCCGGCGAATTCGAGGAGCACTTCAATCCGGAAGAGGGCCGCAAGGCGCTCGACATCGTGATCGCCTACGCGCAGCAGGGCTGGTGCGACGCCAAGGATGAATTGCCGGAGCTGTATCTGATATCGCCGTTCAAATCGGTGGCCGAGGAAATGCAGGCGCTGTTGCGCGAGCACGTCGAACGCTGGGCCGACGGCGTGGAGGACGAGACGGTCGACGACTGGCTGAAATCCCACGTCGGCACGGTGCACACCTTCCAGGGCAAGGAGAGCGAGTCGGTGGTCTTCATCCTGGGCGGCAAAACGCCGGGTGCGCGTTCCTGGGCGGCGACCACGCCCAACATCGTCAACGTCGCGGTGACCCGCGCCAAGCGGCGGCTGTACGTGATCGGCAACCGCCAGGCCTGGAGCGACACCACGTTCGGCGCCAGGCTGGCGCAGGCGGTACCGGGCTGACCACAGCAAATGGTGGACGCTGCGGCGACAGTGCGGTAGGCTGGCGTCATGTCCCTCTCCATTGCCGACCTGCCGCCGCTGGATAACCGCCGCGTCAAGACCAGCACCGACGACGTGCTGGTCGACCGCGTCGTTGCCGGCGACATCCTGGTGATCGCGTTCGGCTTCGTTTCGTGGGAAACGCGGCCGGACTTCGATTTTTATGGCCGCCTGAAGAAGCTGGAACAGCTCAGCGGCCGGCATATCAACAAGATTCTGGTACGCGATTCGGGCAACAGCTGGTATCACCGCCGGGTCGATGGGCTGGGCGCTCATCCCGATGAAACGGCGGCCAGCCTGCGCGCGCTGATCGATGCGATCCGGCCCGCCAAAGTGATCACCATCGGCCAGTCGATGGGCGCCTACGCGGCGCTGATGTATGGCCTGCTGCTGGAGGCGGACCAGGTGCTGGCTTTCGGGCCGCTGTCCTTCCTCGATCCGGCGCAGGCCTTGCTGTATCACGAGCGCCGCTGGCTGTCGGTGATACGCGACCTGGCCGCGAAGCCGCCGCCATCGCGCTATTACGACCTGCAGGCGCTGGGGCTTTCCCGCGCCGGCGCGCTGCCGGATATCCACCTCCTGTTCGGCACCAAGCCGGATGCCGACAATACGAAGGAAGCCGTCAACCTCGATGCCATGCACGCGCACCGGCTGGCGCTGATGGGCAACTGCACGCTGTATCCTTACCCATATTCGGGCCACACGGTGGTGCAGCACCTGATCGACACCCGGCGCATCAACGCGCTGCTGGCCCGTATCATCATGGGCGTCGAGCTGGCCGAAGAGGAGCGGGTGGTGACGCCGGACTGGCACGGCTGGATCGCCGACAACCTGCGACTGGGCGGCGCGCCGGACGAATTAATCGCGATCCTCGAGCACCACGGTTTTTCGCACGCCAGCAGCTTCGCCGCCGTCACTGCAGCGGCGCGGTAGCACGCTGCAGGTCGGGCAGGCTGGCCGGCTTGGTCAGGTGCATGTCGAAGCGGGCGGCGTAGGCGCGGGCGACATCGTCCTTCTGGCCGTAGCCGGTCAGGGCCACCAGCCGCAGCGGCGCCGCGCCGGCCAGTTCGCGCATGGCGGCGGCCAGCGCGTAGCCGTCCAGGTCCGGCAGGCCGATGTCGAGGATGGCCACCTGCGGCAGGCGCTGGCGCGCGGCCAGCAAGGCGTCGGCGGCGCTGTGGGCGACGCGTACCTCGTGGCCCAGCAGCTCCAGCAGCGCGGCACCGGCGATGGCGGCGTCGACGTTGTCGTCGACCAGCAGGATCTGCAGGCCGGACGTGTCCACCGCCGCCGCGGCCGGGGCGGTGGCGCTCGGCGCGGCACACAGCGGCAGCACTACTTCGAACTGGCTGCCCGCGCCCGCGCCGTCACTGCGCGCCGTCACCTGGCCGCCGTGCAGTTCAACGATCTTGCGGACGATGGCCAGGCCCAGTCCCAGCCCGCCGGTGCGGCGCGCCAGCGATTGCGGCGCCTGTTGGAACGGCTCGAACACGCGCGTCATCAGTTCTTCGCTCATGCCGATGCCATTGTCGCTGACCAGCAGCCGCGCGTGCGTTTCGTCCGCGCCCAGCGTGACCTGGGTGGCGCTGCTGCCGAAGCGCGCGGCGTTGGACAGCAGGTTGTTCAGCACCTGGGTCAGGCGGCTGTCGTCGCCATGCACCCAGACGGCGACCGGCGCTGTCAGGCGCAGGCCCGGTCCCGGCGCCGCCGCCACCGCGTGCCGCACCACCTCGGCAAGGTTGATCGGCCGCGCATCCAGCTGCAGCTTGCCCGAGGTGATGCGCGAGACGTCCAGGAGATCATCCACCAGGCGCCGCAGATGGCTGACCTGGCGCCGCATCACGGCGCGCTCCTTGCGGCTGGTCGGCTCGTCGCGGAAGTCCAGCAGGTCGAGCGAGGTGACGATGGGGCTCAGCGGATTGCGCAGCTCGTGGCCCAGCACCGCCAGGAATTCATCCTTGGCGCGGCCGGCCTGGCGCGCTTCGGCCAGCGCGGCCTGGTGGCTGGCCAGCGCCCGGTTCAGCGAATCGAGCAGCTGCGCGCGTTCGCGTTCCTGCGCGGTGCGCTGGCCTTCGGCGAGTTCCAGCGCATGGCTGATCATGTCGATTTCCGTGATCGGCGACGGCGCCAGCGCCAGCGGCGCGCCCGAGCCCAGCGCGGCGGCGTTCTGCTGCAGCGCGCGGACCGTGGTCAGCAGCCGGTTGGCCAGCAGCGAGGCCAGGCCCATGCAGCCCAGCAGCGACAGCACGATGCCGGCGCCGAATACGCCCATGCGTTCGAGCGCGGCGCCATGCAGCTGCGCGGCCGGACGGCCGACGACGATCGCCCAGCCGTAGCGCGACAGCGTGGTGTACGCGGTGGCGGTCTCCTTGCCTTCGGTGGTGATGGCGGTGCCGAAGCCTTCCGGACCGGCCGCCCGCATCAGCGCCAGCAGGGAAGGGCTGGGCGGTGCGCCGACCAGGCCGGCCTGGTTTTTGGAGCGCGCGACCACCGAGCGCGCGCCATCGCGCACCGCGATCACGGCGTCGAACGGCACTTTCTGGCGCTCGATCAACCGCAGCATGCGGTCCGGCGCGATCACGGCGCTCAGCACATAAACCTTGTCCCTGGCGTCACGCACCGGGATGCGCACCGGAAAGGCGGGGCGGCCGCCCGGCCCGCGCGTGATATGGCCGGCGACCGGCTGGCGTGTGCTCAGCACCTGGCGCAGGCTGGCGGGATCGACCGGCGGCGGCGGCGGCGCGCCGTATGCGTCCATGGTGCGCAACAGCACCCGGCCGCCGGCGTCGGTGAGGATGATACCCAGCCAGTCGGGCTGGGTCTGGACCGCCGTGCGCGCCACCTGGTGGAAGGCGCGCAGGTCGTTTTGCTGGAAAGCCGGCGTGGTGCCAAGCGTCACCAGCATGGAAACCGCGTTGTCGAGCTCGGCGTCGGTGGCGCTGGACAAGGCGCGCGCCAGGTCCAGCATCCAGCGTTCCTGTTCGCGCTCGCGGTACTGACCGGCGGTGTGGATGCTCCACGCACCAAGGATGGCCAGCGGCAGCAGTCCGATCGCGGTCAGCATGATCAGGAGATACCGCAGGGAAAACTGGAGCCGTGGCCGAGGAGGCATATTCAGGAAACAAAAATTGGAAACCGCCAATTTTGCCTGAAGATTGCCCCTTGTGCGGCCCGCTTGCGGAATTAAGCGGCGCTGCGGTCCTGATCGATGTTGCGCATCACCGGCGTCTTGAACTCGAAACGCTTGATCTCGCCGACCATCAGCAGGTAGCACAGGATGGTCACCAGCGCGTTGGCGCCGACGAACACCAGGGCGCCGGCGAAGGAACCGGTGGCTTCGAGGATGTAGCCGATCACGATCGGGGTGGTGATGCCGGCGGTGTTGCCGAAGGTGTTGAACAGCGCGCCGCTCATGCCGCCCGCTTCCCTGGGCGAGGTGTCCGCCACCACTGCCCAGCCCAGCGCGCCTATGCCCTTGCCGAAGAAGGCCAGCGACATCACCAGGATCACCACCCAGTCGGCCTCGACGTAGTTACAGATGATCATGGTGGTGGACAGCAGCATGCCGCCGACGATGGGGATCTTGCGCGCCGCCGACAGCGTGCGGCCCGACTTGATCAGGCGGTCCGAAATCACGCCGCCCAGCACGCCGCCGAGGAAGCCCGCCACCGCCGGCAGCGCGGCCACGAAGCCGGCCTTCAGGATCGTCATGTGGCGCTCCTGCACCAGGTAGACCGGGAACCAGGTCAGGAAGAAATAGGTCAGGGTGTTGATGCAGTACTGGCCGATGTACACGCCCAGCAGCATGCGGTTGCCCAGCAGCTGGCGAATGCAGGCCCAGGTGTCGAGCTGGGTGGCGGCGACCGCCTTGTTCTTGGTTTCCAGGTCGACCAGTGCGCCGCCGGCTTCGATGTAGGCGATCTCGGCGGCGTTGGCGCGCGGGTGATCCTTGGGGCCGTAGACGGTTTTCAGCCAGATGAAGGCCATGATCACGCCCAGGCCGCCCATGACGAAGAACACGCTCTGCCAGCCGAAGCTGTGCACCAGCCAGCCCATGATGGGCGCGAACAGCACGGTGGCGAAATATTGGGCCGAGTTGAAGATGGCGGCCGCCGTGCCGCGTTCGGCGGTCGGGAACCAGGCCGAGGCGATGCGCGAGTTGCCGGGGAAGGAGGGCGCTTCCGCCGCGCCGATCAGCAGGCGCAGCGTGAACAGCACGGCCACCGCGGTGGCGCCGGTGAAAAAGCCGACGCCGCCCATGAACATGGTGAACACCGACCACAGGAAGATGCTGAAGAAATAGGTGATCTTGGAGCCGAAGCGGTCGAGCAGCCAGCCGCCCGGCAATTGCGCCAGCACGTAGGACCAGGCAAAGGCCGAGAAGACGAAGCCCATTTGTACCGGAGACAGGCCCAGCATCTTTTTGAGTTCGGGGCCGGCGATCGCGATGGTGGCGCGATCGGCATAGTTAATGGTGGTGACGGCAAACAGGATTGCCAGGATCAGCCAGCGGACACGCGTGGCGCCGCTTGCGGGTGGTGCTTGGGTAGTCATACAGTCTCCTAACTATTGGTCCGCCGATCATATCCAGATATCAGACATCATACAACTGCATGTCTGCAGATATTTCATGAGTAAACGTTTAACTGGCTGATTCTTAAGCAGATGACCGGGTGACGCCCTGGTCGTAGTTGTCAGACAACCAGATGTTTTTTATACACTATGGCATCGTTTGCACAAACACCGGTGCAACAGTTTAAAATAACGGGCGGTATTAACTTTAAGCACCGATCGTTTACGAGGGAATGAACATGGCAACAAATAATCCACAAATCATCTACACGCTGACTGACGAAGCCCCACTGCTGGCGACGTATTCCCTGCTGCCCATCATCAAGAAGTTCACCGCCCCGGCCGGCGTGGACGTGGTGTCCAGCGACATCTCGGTCGCGGCGCGCGTGCTGGCCGAGTTCCCCGAGTTCCTGACCGACGAGCAAAAAGTACCGAACAACCTGGCCGCGCTGGGCGCCCTGACGCTCAAGCCGGAAGCCAACATCATCAAGCTGCCGAACATTTCGGCCTCGGTGGCGCAGCTGCAAGCGGCGATCCGCGAACTGCAAGGCAAGGGCTACAAGCTGCCGGACTTCCCTGAAGATCCGAAGACCGACGAAGACAAGGCGCTGAAAGCGCGTTACAGCAAGTGCATCGGCTCGGCCGTGAACCCGGTTCTGCGCGAAGGCAACTCGGACCGTCGCGCACCGAAAGCGGTGAAGGAATACGCGCGCAAGCACCCGCACTCGATGGGCGAATGGAGCCAGGCATCGCGCACCCACGTGTCGCACATGCACCATGGCGACTTCTACCACGGCGAGAAGTCCATGACCCTGGACAAGGCGCGCAATGTCAAGATGGAACTGATCACCCCCTCGGGCAAGACTATCGTGCTGAAACCCAAGGTCGCGCTGCAGGCCGGCGAGATCATCGACTCCATGTTCATGAGCAAGAAAGCGCTGCTGGAGTTCTACGAGAAGGAAATCGACGACGCCTACAAGACCGGCGTGATGTTCTCGCTGCACGTGAAAGCCACCATGATGAAGGTGTCGCACCCGATCGTGTTCGGCCACTGCGTGCGCATCTTCTACAAGGACGCGTTCGAGAAGCACGCCAAGGTGTTCGAAGAACTGGGCGTGAACGTCAACAACGGCATGGTCAACCTGTACGAGAAAATCGAAAAGCTGCCGGCCTCGCAAAAGGATGAGATCCTGAAAGACCTGCACGCCTGCCACGAGCACCGTCCGAAGCTGGCCATGGTCGACTCGGCCAAGGGCATCACCAACTTCCACTCGCCGAACGACATCATCGTCGACGCCTCGATGCCGGCCATGATCCGCATCGGCGGCAAGATGTGGGGCGCCGATGGCCGCACCGCCGACGTCAAGGCCGTGATGCCGGAATCGACCTTCGCCCGCATCTACCAGGAGATGATCAACTTCTGCAAATGGCACGGCAACTTCGACCCGACCACCATGGGCACCGTGCCGAACGTCGGCCTGATGGCGCAGCAGGCCGAGGAATACGGCTCGCACGACAAGACCTTCGAAGTGGCGGAAGGCGGCATCGCCAACATCACCGACCTGGAAACCGGCGAAGTGCTGCTGACCCAGACCGTGGAGCAGGGCGACATCTGGCGCATGTGCCAGGTGAAGGATGCGCCGATCCGCGACTGGGTCAAGCTGGCCGTGACCCGCGCGCGCAATTCGGGCATGCCGGCCGTGTTCTGGCTGGACCCGTACCGTCCGCACGAAAACGAAGTGATCAAGAAGGTGCAGACCTACCTGAAGGACCACGACACCAGCGGCCTGGACATCCAGATCATGTCGCAAGTGCGCGCCATGCGTTACACCCTGGAGCGCGTCTCGCGCGGCCTGGACACCATCTCGGTGACCGGCAACATCCTGCGCGACTACCTGACCGATCTGTTCCCGATCCTGGAACTGGGCACCTCGGCCAAGATGCTGTCGATCGTGCCGCTGATGGCCGGTGGCGGCATGTACGAAACCGGCGCCGGCGGTTCGGCACCGAAGCACGTCAAGCAGCTGGTGGAAGAAAACCACCTGCGTTGGGATTCGCTGGGTGAATTCCTGGCGCTGGCCGTGTCGCTGGAAGAGCTGGGCATCAAGAACGGCAACGCCAAGGCCAAGATCCTGGCCAAGACCCTGGACGACGCCACCGGCAAGCTGCTGGACAACAGCAAGTCGCCATCGTCGCGCACCGGCGAGCTGGACAACCGTGGCAGCCACTTCTACCTGTCGCTGTACTGGGCGCAGGCGCTGGCGGCGCAGAGCGAAGATGCGGAACTGGCCGCCAAGTTCGCGCCGATCGCCAAGGCCCTGTCGGAAAACGAAACCAAGATCGTTGACGAGCTGAACAGCGTGCAAGGCCAGGCCAAGGACATCGGCGGTTACTACTACCCTGATCCGGTCAAGACGGCGGAAGTGATGCGTCCTAGCGCGACGCTGAACGCCATCATCGAGGCGGCGTAATACAAAAGGGCAGCGCGAAGCTGCCCTTTTTTCATGCCGACGGCGGCGTCAGCATCTGGCGCGCGTAGCGCAATCCCACGCCGTAGCCGCCGCCGTTTTTCTCGATCACCGCGCGCGCCGCGTCATAGGTCTCGCGGCGGGTCCAGTCGCGCTGCAGCTCCAGCAGCACCTGCAGCCAGCTGGTCATCTGCGCGCCTTTGCCGGCCATGCGCTGCAGCGCCAGATCGTGGCCGGCAAGCGTCAGGCCGCCGCAGGCGTCGCCCACTACATAGCATTCATGACCGGCTTCGAGCGCGCTCAGTACCGCGAAGCTGATGCAGGCTTCGGTCAGCATGCCGGAGAACAGCAGCTTCTTGCGGCCGGTGGCTTCGATCGCCGCGCGCACCGCGTCGTCTTCCCAGGCATTCATGTTGCGGCGTTCCAGCACCGGATGCTCGGGCGCCAGCGCGTGCAGGTCGGGCAGCAGCGGGCCGCTGTAGACCTTGCTAGCCGACGTGCTGATCACGGTCGGCAGCGCAAAGGCGAGGGCGGTTTCCAGCAGCGCCACCGAATTGTTGAGCAGCGTCTGGCGCTCCATCGATTGCACGCCGAATTGCAGGCCGGCCTGCTGGTCGAGCAGCACCAGGGCACAGTTTTGAGGAGTCAGTAAATCTTGCATGATGATTCTCGCAGGTTGGGGATGATGGCGGATTGTAGGCAGCCCGGCGCGGCGGCAAATCCCTTGAACTGGCAAGCGGCGCCTCCCTCATAAGGCACAGAATTGACGGCGCCGCCACGGCATGCGAGGATGCCGCCATGAACAGCCTGTTCGAATGCAGCGTGTGGGCGCCGGCGTGGTTATGCAGCCATCGCGACATGCTGATCTACCTTGCGCCCTCCGTACTGCTGGCGCTGCTGATCCGCGCCCTGGCGGTGCGGCACCCCTTCTTTTTGCTGTTCAGATTGGCGGGAACCATCTCGCACGAACTGGCGCACCTGATTGCCGGTACGCTGACCGGCGCGCGGCCGGCGGCTTTCACAGTGAAACCTCGGCGCATCAAGCAAGGGTGGGAACTGGGTTCGGTACACCTGACCAACGTCCGCTGGTACAACGCCGCGCCGTCGGCGCTGGCGCCATTCGTGGTGGTGCTGCTGCCGTTCGCGGTGGCCTGGTGGCGTACCCGGAGCGGCCTGAACTTCCAGTGGGTCGACATCGCGCTGGCGTTTGCCGTCGCGCCACAGTTTTTGGCATTCTGGCCGTCGAGCGCCGACTGGAAAATCGCGCTGCAATCCTGGCCCTACCTGCTGATTGCCGCCTGCCTTTGGTGGCTGCTGTAAGACTTTTTTTAGTGCGCGGCGGTCAGCGGTTTGACTGGCGCTTCGACTTCGACTTTGCTGCGTACTTTGTGCGCGTCTTCGATTTCCAGTGTCAGCGGCACTTTGTCGCCGTCCTTCAGCGGTTGCTTCAGGTTCAGCAGCATCAGGTGGTAGCCGCCGGGTGCCAGCTTGATGGGCTGGCCGGCCGGCAGGTCCAGCGCCGGCACCTGGCGCATGCGCATCATGTCGTTGTCCATTTTCATTTCGTGAACTTCGACCGCGCCGGCCGCCGGCGAGCTGACCGCCACCAGCTTCGCCGCTTGCGTCGAGGTCAGGGTCATGAAGGCGCCGGTGGCTTTTTGCGCGGCGACGGTGGCGCGTACCCACGGTTCGCTGACGGTGACCTGGGCGAGTGCAGGCAGCGCGGCCAGCAGCAGCAGGGAGAGCAGTTTTTTCATTGGAACAGTCCTTTCAGTATGCCTTGGTCTTTTTTAGGGGGATGCAGCAGCAGACGCAAATCGTCGGCGCATTGCTGGGCGGTGGCGTCGTGCTTGAAGCCGAGACGGATTTTGCCGCTGGCGTCGAACACGTAGGTGATGGCGGTGTGGTCCATGCTGTACGAGCTGCCGCTCGGTACCTTGCGGTAGAAGACCTTGAAATCCTTGGCGGTCCTGGCGGTCTGTTCGGCAGTGCCGCGCACGGCGACGAAGGTCGGGTCGAAGGCGCGCATGTATTCGCTCAGCAGCGCTCCGGTGTCGCGCTCGGGGTCGACGGTCATGAATACCACTTGCAGCTTGTCGGCGTCGGCGCCCAGCAGGCGCTTGATTTCCACTGCGCGGGCGAGGGTGGTCGGGCAGACGTCCGGGCATTGGGTGTAGCCGAAGAACAGCATGACGACTTTGCCGCGGAAGTCGCGCAGCGAGGCCGGCTTGCCGTCGGCATACGTCAGTTTGTAGTCCGGGCCGATGGTGCTGCCGGTGATGTCGATGGCGTTGAAGCCGGCGGCGGCCTGTGCGGTGGAGGCGGCCAGCGTCAACCCGGCCAGCGTAGTGATGAATGAACGGCGTTGCATGGTGATCCTGTGAAAACGGATGGGGTAGGCACGGGGCGCGCTGCGGCGCCCACGTGCAACTGTGCGGAATCAGGCGCGGGCAGGCGGCGCGCGCGGTTGCGCGCTGGTCCAGGCGGCTTGCTG
>NZ_SPVG01000237.1 GCF_004614165.1 Duganella callida
GCCTGTTGTGCCTGCTCCTGCTGCGCCGCCGTGGCGTTGGCCGGGAGGTTGACGCTCTGCGCCGCCGTCTGTGCCGCCAGCGCCTGCTGCTGGGCCTGTTGGGCGGCCACGGTGGCGGCGTTCACGGTGGCGCTGGCCTGCTGGCGCGCGGTCTGGGCCTGCTGGGTGACGCGCGCCTGCTCGGCGGCGTTCTGGGTGGCGGTTTCCTGTGCCTGATCGGCGGCCTGGGTGCGCGCGGTCTGGTTGGCCTGCTGCGTCTGGGCTTCCTGTTGCGTCTGCGCGGTCTGATTGGCCGCCTGGGTCTGTGCCGCCTGCCGCGCTTGATCCAGGTTGGCGGCCTGCGTTTGCGCGTTCTGCTGCGCCTGCGTCTGGTTGGCCGCCAGGGTCTGTTGGTTCTGCTGCGTCTGTGCGGCCTGGTTGGCGGCCTGCGTTTGCGCGTTCTGCTGCGCTTGGGCCTGGTTGGCCGCCAGGGTCTGCGCGTTCTGTTGCGTCTGTGCGGCCTGGTTCGCCGCTTGTGTCTGCAAGGTTTGCGCCTGATCGGCCTGGTTTTGCTGCTGCTGCGCGGCCTGGGTCTGCTGCGCTTGCGTCAGCTGCTGTTGGGCCGCCTGGTTCGCGGCCAGCGTCTGCTGCAGGCCCGCCACCTGTGCCGCCTGCGCCTGCTGTGCATTGGCCTGCAGCGTGGCGGTCTGCCGCGCCTGCAGCTGTTGCGCGGCCTGCTGCTGTTCCAGCTGCGTCTGTTGTAGCTGGAGCGCTTGGGTCTGCCGGGCTTGCTGCGCATCGGCGGCCTCGGTGGCGGCCTGGATGGCCTGCGCGCGCTGGGCGTCCGCGGCCTGATCGGCGACCGCCAGTTGCGCGGCTTGCAGGCGGTCGGTCTGCGCCTGCTGCACGGCCCGGGCCTGCTGCTGTGCTGCCGTCTGGTTGGTCTGCAGTTGTTGCGCAGCCTGCTGTTGCGCGGCGCTCTGATTGGCCTGTAGCTGCTGATCGTTGCGCTGCTGCGCCGCCTGCGCCTGCTGCTGGTCCAGCGCTTGTGCCGTCTGGTTCTGCTGCAGGTTGGCCTGCTGGGCCGCTTGCGCCTGCTGCGCGGCGCTCTGGTTGGCCTGCAGCTGCTGGTCGTTCACCTGCTGCGCCGCCAGTTGTTGCTGGGTGGTCTGGGCCTGTTGCAGGTTGGCTTGCTGGGCGGCCTGTGCCTGCGGATTCACGATCGGCGAGGGCGTCAAGCCCAGTTGCGTGTTGGTCTGTTGTTCGAGGTTGGCGCGCTGCGCCGCCAGGCGGTCGGCCGCCGTTTCCGGCAGCGGATTCTGCGACAACTGATCGAGTTCCGCGCGCGCCAGGTCCAGCCGCGTGTTGGCGGCCAGGTCGGCCGGCGTCAGGGCCGGCTGCTGCGACGAGGTCAGCACCTGGAACGGGTTGCTGGACAGTTCGGGAATCTGCGCGCTGCCCGCCGCGCTCAGCCGCTCGGCAAAGCGCTGCGCCAGAGCGCGGAAAGTATTCAGGGTGTTGTCCAGCGTGGAAGTGGTCTGCTGGTTGTTGGCGTTGAGCGCCGCGCGCAACAGTTCCGGATCGAGCGACAGGCCGCCGGTCAGGTCCGACAGCAGCGCCGGCTGCAGCGTCACGCCCACCCGCGCCAGGTTCTGCGCCAGCGTGTTGGCGCCGTCATTGGGCTGCTGGTTGAGACTGTTGACCAGGTCGTTCAGCAGCGACGCCTGCAGCGGCTGGCCCTGGTCGAAGTCCACGGTCGGCAACAGGTTGAACGCATCGACCACGTTCTGCACCGCGGTGTTCACCGTGTCGGCGCGCGCGGCCGCATCGGCGTTGCCCGGGAGTTGCGACAGTTGCTCCTGGGAATTGGTGACCGTGAGCAGGAAGCTGGCCACCGGCGACAAGTCCACCGTGACCGACGCCGCCGGCGGCGCATCGGTGGCGGAGCCGACGCTATTAATGGTGGCATTGTTGACGGCGGCCGCCTCGCTGGCGCGCGATACCGGCTGCAATTCCGTCGCTGCCGACGGCGTCAGGGATGAGATGGGAAACATTGCCGCGCTCCTGGGTAGATTTGCGTCATCGATAGCATGCGCCTGGCTGCCGGGCCCGTCCGTGTGTTAATTCACATTAGCAGGTATTTTTTACATTGTTAGCTTGCGCACGGTCAAGCGCGGTTGATCGGCCTATCGTGACAGTTCCCTATGCAGCCCAACACACAAGAGAGGACATCACCATGGATCAGAGCATCGACACCAAAATCAACAATACCCGCGACGGCGTCACCCAGATCGGCAAGGATCTGCGCGCCGACGCCCATGCCACCATCGACAAAGTGGCGGAAAAAGTGCCACCGGCAACCGACCGTCTGGCCGCCCAGGCCCACACCGGCGTCGACAAGGTGGCCGACGGCGTGGAATCCACCTCGGAACGCCTGGCCGCACGCGGCAAGCAGGCGCTGGAAACCTACAAGAACTTCACCGAGTCGAGCCGCAACCAGGTGCGCGCCAAGCCGATGCTGTCGGTGCTGGTCGCCGCTGCCGCCGGTTACGGCATCTCCAAGCTGCTGGGCGCGCGCAGCAGCAAGCAGTAATCGTTACGCCATGCGGCTGCCGGCATGGCCGGCAGCCTCCACCCCCGCCATACGCCAAGGATGACTTATGACCAAGAGCAAGCAAGCACCGGCCTCCGTAATGGGGGCCGGTTCCATATTGAGCACCGTATCCGGCCCATCGTCCGCGACGCCACCCGATAACCTGGGCGGCGCCAGCACCCAAGAGCAGGCCCTGCTGGACAAAGTCGCCGGCGGCCAGCAGGCGGCGGCGGGCATGCCGTTCAACGCCAACAAGCCGGGCGAGCACGGCGACGCGTCGCGTTCGCCGCAGGCCGGCAAGACTTGCCCCGTATCCCATCCTGTCGCCACCGCCAGCACCGTCGGCGAGACCAGCGCCTCGCCCAAGACCGGCGGCGGCGTGCCGCCGGTGGGCGTGTGCCCGGCCGGCCATCTGGACCGCGTGCGCGCCGACGGCAGCGGACAGCGCCTGACCACCAATCAGGGCGTGCCGGTGGCGGACAACCAGAATTCGCTCAAGGTCGGCCTGCGCGGCCCGACCGCGATGGAAGACTTCATCCTGCGCGAAAAGATCACCCACTTCGACCACGAGCGCATCCCTGAGCGGGTGGTGCACGCGCGCGGTTCGGCCGCCCACGGCTACTTCGAGAGCTACCAGGACCTGAGCGCCATCACCCGCGCCGCGCCGTTCGCGGCGGCCGGCAAGCGCACCCCGGTGTTCGTGCGTTTCTCCACCGTGGCCGGCGAGCGCGGCTCGGCC
This sequence comes from Duganella callida, assembly GCF_004614165.1. GTDB lineage: Bacteria > Pseudomonadota > Gammaproteobacteria > Burkholderiales > Burkholderiaceae_D > Rugamonas > Rugamonas callida. The sequence continues at coordinate 3,312 of NZ_SPVG01000237.1, forward strand.
GACACCGTGCGCGACGTGCGCGGCTTCGCCGTCAAGTTCTACACCGACGAGGGCAACTGGGACCTGGTGGGCAACAACATCCCGGTGTTCTTCATCCAGGACGCGATGAAATTCCCGGACCTGATCCATGCCGTCAAGCCGGAGCCGAACAACGCCATCCCGCAGGCGGCCAGCGCGCACGACACCTTCTGGGACTTCGTCACGCTGATGCCGGAATCGACCCACATGCTGATGTGGCACACCTCCGACCGCGCCATTCCGCGCAGCTACCGTACCATGCAGGGCTTCGGCGTGCACACCTTCCAGCTGGTGAACGCCAACGGCGAAGCGGTGTTTTGCAAATTCCACTGGCAACCGGTGCAGGGCACCCACTCGCTGGTGTGGGACGAGGCGGCGAAGATCGCCGGCGCCGATCCCGACTTCCACCGCCGCGACCTGTGGGAAGCGATCGAGGCGGGTGCCTATCCCGAATGGGAACTGGGCCTGCAGATCTTCACCGAAGAACAGGCCGACCAGTTCCCCTTCGATATCCTCGATCCGACCAAGATCGTGCCGGAGGAACTGGTGCCGGTGCAGGTGGTCGGCAAAATGACGCTGAACCGCAATCCGGACAATTTCTTTGCCGAGACCGAGCAGGTGGCGTTTTGCACGGCGCACATCATCCCCGGCATCGACTTCACCAACGACCCGCTGCTGCAGGGCCGCATCCACTCCTACGTGGACACCCAGATCAGCCGCCTGGGCGGACCGAATTTCCACGAAATTCCGATCAATGCGCCGGTGGCGCCGCTGCACAACAACCAGCGCGACGGCATGCACCGCCAGGCCATCGCCCGCGGCCGGGTGGCGTACGAGCCGAATTCGCTGGGCGGCGGCTGTCCGTTCCAGGCCGGCATGGCCGGCTTCCAGACCGTGTTCAAGATGCCGCAGCCGCCGGAGGACAAGGTGCGCGGCAAACCGGAGCTGTTCGCCGACCACTATTCGCAGGCGCGCCTGTTCTGGATCAGCCAGACGCCGGCCGAGCAGGCCCACATCGTCAACGCCTTCCGCTTCGAATTGAGCAAGGTGCAGACCCCGGCCATCCGCGTGCGGCTGGTGTCCATGCTGGCCAATGTCGATCCTATCCTGGCCGAGGGCGTGGCCCAGGGACTGGGCATCGAGGTGCCCGCGCCGATGCCGCTGGCGACCCAGGCGCCGCCGCCGCATTACCATCCGTCGCCGGCGCTGTCGCTGCTGGCGCGGCCGGGGGCGACCGGCATCAAGACGCGCAAGGTGGCGATCCTGGCCGGCCACGGCGTCGACGCGGCCAGCCTGCAGGCGGTGTATGCCGACCTGCTGGCCGAGGGCGCGGCGCCGCGCGTGGTGTCGCCGCAACTGGGACAACTGGTGGCGTATGACGGCAGCCGCGTCGACGTCGAAGTCTCGATCGAGGCCACCCCCGCCGTGCTGTACGACGCGGTGGTGATCGCCGACGGCGCCGCCAGCGTGGCGATGCTGATGCGCGACCCCGACGCGCGCGACTTCATCCGCCAGCAGTACCGCCACTGCAAGCCGGTGCTGGCGCTGGGCGAGGGCAAGGATCTGCTGGAAAAGGTCGGCATCCCCACCGCGATGGATAACGGCGACGCCGACGCCGGGCTGTTTGTGGCCGCCGCCGGCGGAGCCGATGCCGGTCTGCAGGCGTTCAAGCAGGCGCTGGCCGGGCACCGCAACTTCCAGCGCGAGTTCGACGCCGCGCCGCTGTAACGGCACGCCCCCGGTCCCGGGGGCTGCCGCTTATCTCCATAGTAGTATTCCCCCTGTGGCGGGCATGAGGTATGCTCGCCATAACGCTGTTGCCTCCTCCCTCGAAAGAAAGAATCCGGACACCGACACATGGACGTTTACGCCCCCCAGACCTGGAAGCCGCACGAGCGGCCTACCTTGCCCGGCTCGCCGTCCAATCCCGATCATCCGTTTGCCACGCGGGTGGCGTTCCTGATCGTCGGCCTGATCATCGGCATCACCGGTGGCCTGGGGAACGCGCTGGTATCGGTCAACCTGCCCTACCTGCAAGGTTCGCTGGGCGTGTACTCGACCGAAATCCAGTGGCTGCCGGCGGCCTACGTGATGGCCAACGTGTCGATGAACCTGCTGCTGGTGAAGTTCCGCCAGCAGTACGGCCTGCGTCTGTTCACCGAGCTGTTTCTGATCCTGTACGCGACCGTCACCGTGGCCCACCTGTTCGTGCACGGACTGGGATCGGCCATCGCGGTGCGCGCCGCGCACGGCATGAGCGGGGCGGCGCTGACCAGTTTGAGCCTGTACTACACGCTGCAGGCGTTTCCGGCCGCGCACCGGCTGAAGGGCGCGGTGCTGGGCATCGGCTTCTCGCAGCTGGCGGTGCCGATGGCGCGCTTGTTCTCGTCCGAGCTGCTGGAAATCGCCGAGTGGCGCGGCCTGTACTTTTTCGAACTGGGGCTGGCGCTGGTGTCGCTGGGCTGCGTGCTGGGCCTGAAACTGCCGCCGGGCGACCGTATCCGCGTGTTCGAAAAAATGGATTTCCTCACCTTCTTCCTGTTCGCGCCCGGCGTCGCGCTGCTGTCGGCGGTGCTGGCGCTGGGCCGCGCCGTGTGGTGGCTGGAGGCGCCGTGGGTCGGCTACAGCCTGGCCGGCGCCATCGTGCTGATCGCCGCCGCCCTGACCATCGAGCATAACCGCGCGCGGCCGCTGATCAACACGCGCTGGCTCAGCAACGGCAACATGGCGCGGCTGGCGCTGTCGGTGCTGCTGATCCGCGTGGTGCAGTCGGAGGCCAGCGGCACCGTCGGTTTCCTGCAGGCGCTGGGCCTGAACAACGACCAGATGCTGACCTTGTGGTGGATCGTGATGCTGGCCTCGGTGGCCGGCATGGTGGCCAGCGCACTGCTGATCGCGCCGCCGCGCATCCCGATGATGCTGCTGTTTTCGCTGGGGGTGATGGCGCTGGGCGCCTACCTGGATTCCGATGCCACCAATCTGACGCGGCCGCAGGATCTGTACGTGAGCCAGTTCCTGCTCGGCTTTGGCGGCGGCATGTTCGTCGGTCCGACGTTTATTTCCGGTTTCGGCGCGGTGATCGCGGCGCCGAACAACCTGGTCAGCTTCTCGGTCATGTTCAGCATCACCCAGACCCTGGGCAGCCTGCTGGGCACCGCGCTGACCACGACCTTCCAGGTGGTGCGCGAAAAATACCATTCCAGTGTGCTGGTCGATAACCTGACCCTGCTCAACCCGCAGGTGGTGTCGCGCCTGCAGTCGGGCGGGCTGGCCAACCTGGGCGGCGCGGCCACGCGCGAGGCGAATATTCTGGCATACAACGACGTGTTCCTGGCGATCACCGTGCTGGCGCTGCTGACCATGGCCTGGCTGCTGGCGCGCTACCTGTGGACGCAATGCGTGGTGTGTCAGCCGTCGCCGGCGCACAACGCGCAGACCGGCATCGCCAACGTCTCCCTTAACAATTCCGGATCCCGCTAGAGCACATGGCTAACGACACCTCAGACAACAAAGACCCTTCCGACAACCGCGTGGCGGCGGTGGCCGCGGCCGCGGCGGCGGCCGCAGTGGCGGCAGCCGCGCCCACCGCGCCGGCGCCGGACCGGCGCGGCCAGATCATCTCGGCCGTGATCTTTTCGCTGGTGGCCCTGGTGGGGGTGCTGATCGTGCTGTATGCGTGGCGGCTGCCGCCGTTCACCAGCGCCATCGTCTCGACCGAGAATGCGCTGGTGCGCGGGCAGGTGACGCTGATCGGCACCCAGATCCCGGGCTATGTGGTGGACGTCAGGGTGCAGGATTTCCAGTACGTGAAGCAGGGCGACCTGCTGGCGCAGATCGACGACCGCACCTACCAGCAGCGCTACGAGCAGGCCGTGGCGCAGCTGGCGGCGCAGAAGGCGGCGCTGCAGAACTGGGAACAGTCGCTGCGTTCCGCGCAGGCCGGCGTGCTGCTGAACGAGGCGACCGTCGCCAATGCCCAGGCGCAGGCGGCCAAGTCGGCGGCCGACCTGCGGCGCGTCGACGCGCTGGCGGCCGACGGCTCGCTGTCGCTGCGCGAGCAGGACGCGTCCAAGGCGGCGCGCACGCAGACCGTGGCGGCGGTGGACCAGGCGCGCGCCAACCTGGAAATCTCGAAGCAGCAGGTGCGCGCGGTGACGGTCAACAAGCTGTCGCTGGAAGCGGCGGTGGCCAATGCCGAAGCGGCGCTGAAGGCGGCCAAGGTCGATCTCGACAATACGCGCATCACGGCGCCGGAAGACGGCCAGCTGGGCCAGGTCACGGTGCGCAAGGGCGCGTATGTGAACACCGGTGCGCAGCTGATGGGCCTGGTGCCGAAGCAGCTGTGGGTGATCGCCAACCTGAAAGAGACGCAGATGAACAACGTGCGGGTCGGCCAGCCGGCCACCTTCAAGGTCGATGCGCTGGACGGCGCGGCGCTGACCGGCGTGGTGGAACGCATCTCGCCGGCCACCGGCTCCGAATTCAGCGTGCTGCCGGCCGATAACGCCACCGGCAATTTCGTCAAGATCGCGCAGCGCATCCCGGTGCGCATCCGCATCGACCAGGGCCAGGCCAACACGCGGCGGCTGGCGCCGGGCATGTCGGTGATCGTCAGCATCGACACCTCGGTGCAGGTGGATGAGGAAGGCCACCGCACCAAGGTGAAACGCGGCGGAGAACAGCCATGAGGATGCATGCCATGGCGCTGGCCGTGCTGCTGGCCGGCTGCGCGGCCACGGTGCCGCCACCGCCCGCCTCCAGCCTGCGCACGCCGGCCGCCTGGCGCACCGCGGTCGAAGGCCAGAGCAGCGAACCGGTGGCGCGCGAATGGTGGCAAAGCTTCGGCGATCCGGCGCTGACCGCTTTGGTCGCCCAAGCGCTGCAGAACAATGGCGACCTGCGCGTGGCCCGCGCGCGCGTGGCGCAGTACCGCGCGCTGGTCGGCGTCGCCGAGGCGGGGCAGAAGGCCAACGTCATCGTCGACAGCGCGCCGACGCGCACGCGCCAGCTGGCCTACAACGGCGTGCCGTACGTGACCAATGTCTACCAGGCCGAATTCCAGGCCAATTACGAGGTCGACGTGTGGGGGCGGTTGGCCGCGCTGACCGACGCCGCCGTCGCCACCTACCAATCGGAGCAGGCCAACGCCGATGCGGCGGCGCTGTCGATCGCCGCCACCGTCGCCTCGGGCTACCTCAACCTGCGCGGACTGGACGCGCAGCTGGCGCTGACTGAGGCCACGCTCAAGCTGCGTGAGGAATCGCGCAACCTGGCGCAGAAACAGTTCGAAGTCGGCTACAGCTCGCGGCTGGAATGGCTGCAGGCGCAGGCTGAATACCAGACCACGGCCGAGCAGATCCCGCAGCTCAAGCGCGCCATCTTCGAACAGGAAAATGCGCTGTCGATACTCAGCGGCGGCAATCCCGGCCCGGTCGCGCGCGGCGTGGAACTGGAAGCGCTGCAGCCGCCGGCGGTGCCGGCCGGCCTGCCCTCCGAACTGCTGCGGCGCCGGCCCGACATCGCCCGTGCCGAATACAACCTGGTCGCCATCAACGCCAACCTGCGGGCCACGCGCGACCAGATGCTGCCGTCGTTCAAACTGACCGCCGTGGGCGGCGTGCAGAATCTGAAGTGGCACGACTTCGTCAACGCGCCGACGGCGTTGTGGCGGCTGACCGGCGCGGTGGCCGCCCCGGTCTTCGAGGGCGACCGCATCCAGCACCAGACCGACGCCGCCGCGGCCCAGCGCGACCAGGCCATCTATGCGTATGAAAACGCCGTGCGCACCGCGTTTTCCGAGACCGACAACAGCCTGGGCGCCATCGTCCGCCTGAAAGAGCAGGCGGTGCAGAACGACGCGCGCCGGGCGACGGCGGCCGAAACGCTGCGCATCGCCCACAACCGCTACCGCAACGGCTACGCCTCCTACCTGGAAGAACTGGACGCGCAGCGCACCCTGTTCGCGGCCGACGTGAACCGATTGCAGCTGCGCACGCGCATCCTCACCGCCTCGGTCGACCTCTACCGCGCCATGGGCGGCGGCTGGACCGGCCGGTAGGATCGGGGTCAGAGCCGACATTCGGACCCCGATCTTAAATGAGGGCGGCGCGGACGGCGTTGCGGCCGTGGCGCTTGACCGCGTACAGCTGGCTGTCGGCGCAGCCGATCAGCGCCTCGGCCGAGGGCGCCGCGTGCGGATAGCGGATCGCCACCGAGCCGATGCCAAAGCTGGCCGTGGCGGTGACGGTCGCGGCGCCGGTCTGGATGGGCGTGCCGGCAAAGGCCTGGCGGATGCGCTCGGCCAGCGCGCGGGCGCCATCGAGTTCGGTCTGCGGCAGCACTACCAGGAATTCCTCGCCGCCATAGCGGATCACGCTGTCGATGGTGTCGCGCGTCATCGCCAACAGCAGGGCGGCAAACCGTTGCAGCACCTGATCGCCGGCCGCGTGGCCGTGGGTATCATTGACTTGCTTGAAATGGTCGAGGTCGCACAGGACGACCGACAGCGCGGTGCCGTAGCGGCGGCAGCGCGCCAGCTCGGCGTCCAGCAGGCCGCGCTGCAGCACGCGGCGGTTGTAGCAGCCCGTCAGCGGATCGCGGTCCGCCAACTGCTGCAGCATGAAGGCGGCGCGGAACGCTTCGCGCTGCGCCAGGTGGATGCGCTTGGCGGCGATGAAGCCGAGCGCGTTGCCGAGGATAAGCAGCAGGATCAGCGTCAGCACGTCGTCGGCGTGGCGCAGCCCCTGGACGACCAGCATGGCGGCAAACACCATGCTGGAGACGATGCCGATCGCCACCGCATACAGGAAGCGGTTGGGAAAATTGACGTAGACCGCCATCAGGATCAGCGCCAGCGACATGGTGTTCCAGGCCAGCGCCTCCGGCTGATACCAGGCCACCAGCATGAACACGGCCAACGCGGCGCTCAGCAGGGTGCTGGCGGCCAGTGGCGGCGTGCGCGGCGACTCCGGCCATCTGGACAGGGCGACATGGCCGCCCAGCGCGATCAGCGCGACCAGCACGCGCAGCGCCACCAGCAGCCAGGCGGTGAGGGTGTAGCCCAGCGTGGCGATATCGGTGACGCCAAACACCACGTAAAAAAACGCCGCAAACAGCAGGCTGGCCTTCAGCTGCGCGCTGTGCTGCGGCAACAGGTGGCGCCGGAAGCGGTCCTCGAAGGCCGCATCCTCGAATTCCGCGCGGCGGCGATCGATGGCATGGCGATAAGGTGATAAATCGTCGAGCTTCAAGGCAGCGTTTCCGGAATGAGCGTGGCTCAATATACAGCGAGAAAGCGGGAAACGGCGCGTAATCGGCAACTTGGGCGGTAAACTTCGGGGTCAGGTCTTCCATTGCGTCACGGGCTCTACCGTGGCGCCCGCCACGGTAGAGCCCGTGACGCAATGGAAGACCTGACCCCGGATTATCTGGCGGGGACGCAGAGCTCGGCTTGGAAGATGCCGCTGGCCGGGTCCATGGCGTAATCGGCCGGGTAGCGCTCGAAGCAGACGCCGTCGGCCGCCACGCCGTCGGCCTGCAGCTGGCGGTAAAACGCGCCCCAGGCCGCCGCTACCTCGACGCCGGTACCGCGGAAGGCGGCCACCGCGTAGCGCCCGGCCGGCAGGTGGGCCTCCTTGGCCGGCGCCTGGATCGGGTAGTCCGGTGACACCGCCACGCAGGCGTCGTAGCGGCAGTCGGCGGCCGGCGTGGTGGCCGGATCGTCCTGCGCCACGCCGTAGGTCACTTTGCCGAGCAGGCCGTAGGCTTTTTGCCACGGCGTGAATACTTCTTTCCAGAATTCACCGATGGCCGGGCCGAACGCGCCCTTGTAGCGCAGGTAGGCGACGCGGACTTCAGGCAACTCTTTGATCTCGTACTGCATGCAGGTCTCCTTGATCGTGTGCGGCCGGCGGCTGACGGCGCAGTTTGCGCACCATGCGGCCGACCCAGTGTTCGAAGTCGTCGATGTAGGTGAACACGGCCGGCACCACCAGCAAGCTCAACAGCGTGGAGGTGATCAGGCCGCCGATCACGGTGATCGCCATCGGCGAGCGGAAGCTCGGATCGGCGCCCCAGCCCAGCGCCAGCGGCAGCATGCCGGCGCCCATGGCGATGGTGGTCATCAGGATCGGACGGCTACGCTTGTGGCAGGCGTCGACCAGCGCGTCGAATCGGCCCATGCCTTCCCGGCGCGCCAGAATAGCATAATCGACCAGCAGGATGGAGTTCTTGGTGACGATGCCCATCAGCATGATCAGGCCGATCATTGACGGCATCGACAGCGCGCTGCGGGTGATCAGCATCAGCACGAAGGCGCCGCCGATCGACAGCGGCAGTGCCGCCAGAATCGTCACCGGCTGCATGAAGTCCTTGAACAGCAGCACCAGCACGCAGTAGATGCACAACACGCCGATCAGCATGGCGATGCCGAAGCTGGCGAACAGCGCGGCCATTTCCTGGGTGTCGCCGAGTTCCGCGATCTTCACCGACGCCGGCAGGTTTTTCAGCGACGGCAGCGCGCGCGCCTCGGCATTGACCTCGCCCAGCGTGCGCTTGCCCAGTTCCACTTCCAGCGTGACGTTGCGGCTGCGGTTCAAGCGGTTGATTTGCGCCGGGCCGCTCTGCATGCTGATGTCGGCCACGGTGGCCAGCAGCACCGGCCCGTTCTTGCCCGGCACGGTCAGGCGGCCGATGGCGTCCAGGTCGGCGCGCACGGCGTCCGGCAGCTTGACGCGGATCGGCACCTGGCGTTCCGGCAGGTTCATTTTGGTCAGGTCGGTGTCGTAGTCGCCGGCGGTAGCCACGCGCACGGTCTGGCCGATCGACGCGGCGGTCACGCCCAGGTCGGCCGCCTTGGCGAAGTCCGGCTTGACGATGATTTCCGGCCGCACCAGCGACGCGGTCGAGCGCACGTTGCCGACGCCCTTCAAGGTACGCAGTTCGCGCTCGGCCTTTTGTGCGGCTGCCTGCAGCGCCACCGGATCTTCGGAGCGCAGCACCAGCTGCATCTTGACGCCGTTGTCCGGCGGGCCGACCTTGAAGCGGGCGCCGGGGATGGCGTCCAGCTTGTGACGGATTTCCGCTTCCAGGTCGGCCATGGATTCCTTGCGCTCGTTGCGGTGCACGACGCTCAGCGTCAGCACGGCGCTGCGCGCTTCGGCCGCCGCGCCGGGCGCGAAGGTGTCGCCGCTGGAGCCGCCGCCGATGGAGCTGAAGATGTGTTTCACGCCCTTGACTTCCATCGCCGCCTGGCGCGCGCGCTCGGCCACCACGCTGGTTTCGGCCAGGGTGGCGCCGGGCGGCAGTTCCAGGTTGATCTGGGTCTGCGCGCGGTCGGCCGCCGGCACGAAGCCGGTCGGCAGCAGCCCGACCAGCATCATCGAGCAGACGAAGAACACGCCGGCGCCGGCCACGGTGATCAGGCGGTGGCTCAGACACCAGCGCATGACGCGGATGTAGCGCGCCATCAGCGGGCCGTCGACGTCTTCCTTGTGCGCGGTCGGCTTGAGGATGTAGGCCGCCATCATCGGCGTCAGCAGGCGCGCCACCACCAGCGACGCCAGCACCGCGATCACGGCGGTCCAGCCGAACTGCTTGAAGAACAGGCCGGGGATGCCGCCCATGAAGGCGGTCGGCAGGAACACGGCGACCAGCGCGAAGGTGGTGGCGATCACCGCCATGCCGATTTCGTCGGCCGCTTCCATGGCCGCTTCCAGCGGCGTTTTACCCATGCGCAGATGGCGTTCGATGTTTTCGATTTCGACGATGGCGTCGTCCACCAGCACGCCCACCACCAGGGCCAGCGACAGCAGGGTGACGGTGTTCAGCGTGTAGCCGAACAGGTAGATGCCGAGGAAGGCCGGCATCACCGACAGCGGCAGCGCCGCCGCCGCGACCAGGGTGGCGCGCCAGTCGCGCAGGAACCAGAACACCACCAGCACGGCCAGCGCCGCGCCTTCGTACAGCAGCTCCATCGAGCCTTCGAAGTTTTCCTCGACCGGCACGGTATTGTCGATCACCTGTTTCAGTTCGACCTTGGGATTGGCCTTCTGCAGTTCGGCGATGGCGGCGCGCACGCCCTTGGCCACCGCCACTTCGCTGGCGCCCTTGGTACGGAAGATCTCGAAGCCGACCACCGGGCTGCCATCCTGCAGCGCCTGGGCGCGCGGTTCGGCCACGGTGTCGGTGACGGTGGCCACCTGGTCGAGCCGCACGCGGCGGCCGTCCGGCAGCGGCAGTTCCATCGCGCTCAGTTCCGCCGCCGTCTGCACGGTGGCGATGGTGCGCACCGATTGTTCGGCGCCGCTGACGTCACCGCGTCCGCCCGGCGCTTCCTTCTGCACGTTGTGCAGCTGGCGCGAGACGTCCAGCGCGGAGACGCGCAGGGCGGCCATGCGCGCATCGTCCAGTTCCACGCGGATCTCGCGGCTGACGCCACCGACGCGCTTGACCGAGCCGACGCCCGGAACCGACAGCAAACGCTTGGCGACGGTGTTGTCGACGAACCAGCTGAGTTCCTGCTTGTCCAGCTTGTCGCCGGGCGTGGCGGCGGCGGCGGCGGTGAAGGTCTGCACCACGCGGCCGGCGGTGGTGGCCTTGGTGACGGTGGGGTCGCGCAGCTCGGCCGGCATGTCGGCCTTGACCCGCGCCACCGCGTCGCGCACGTCGTTGACCGCGTCGGAGATGTTTTTCTCGAGGATGAATTCGATGGTCAGCGTGGCCACGCCATCGAGCACGGTGGTGTGGATGTTCTTGATGCCTTGCAGGGTAGCGACCGAGTCCTCGATCTTGCGCGCGACTTCGGTTTCCAGCTGCGCCGGCGCGCTGCCGTCCAGCGTCGCGGTGACGGTGACGATGGGCAGTTCGATATCGGGGAAATCCTGTACCGGATTGGCCTTGTAGGCCATGAAGCCCGCCAGCGTGAGCAGGGCGAACAGCATGATCGCCGGTATCGGGTTGCGGATGGAAAGAGCGGAGAAGTTCATGGCGCTTCCTTAGTTGGCGGCCAGTTTGGGCGGCGCATTGTCCGCGGCGACGCTGACCAGGTCACCGTCGTTGAGGAAGCCGGCGCCGCGCACCACCACCTGGGTGTCGGCATCCAGGCCACCCAGCACCTCGATGCGGTCGCCGAGGCGGCGGCCCGGCTGCACCTTGAGCTGGCTGACGTGCTTGTCGGCGTTCAGGCGGAACACGAAGCTGAAACCGTCGCGCACCACGATGGCCTGCTGCGGCAGGGTGATGGCTTGCGACGCGCCCAGCTCGAACTGGCCGCTGGCGAACATGCCGGCCTTGAACGGCGCGTCCTTGCTGCCGGCGCTTTGCGGCAGATCGACGTAGACCAGCGCCGAGCGGGTTTGCGGATCGACGGTGGGGGCGATCATGCGCACCTTGCCGGTGACTTCGCTGCCGTTGGCGGCTTTGACGGTGGCGTTCACGCCGGGCTTCAGGTTGCGCAGATCGGCCGCCACCACTTCGGCGCGCCATTCGAGCCGGCCCTGGCGGATCATGCGGAACAGTTCCGTGCCGGCGTTGGAGACCGCGCCCACGGTGGCCATGCGGGCGGAGATGATGCCGCTGTCCGGCGCCACCACCCCGGTGTATTTGAGGCGCAGCTGCTGGCTCGCCAGCGCGGCCCTGGCGGAAGCGATGCGGGCGTTGGCGGTTTGTTCGGCGGTGTTGTACTGGCTGATCTGCTGGGCGCTCAGGGCGCCGGAATTTTGCAGCGTGCGGGCGCGCGCGGCGTTGGCTGCGGCATCGGCGGCATTGGCTTCCGCTTCATGCAGCGCGGCTTGGGCCTGGGCGATGTCGGCGTTGACGGTCTCCTGCGAGAACACGGCCAGCACGTCGCCGGCCTTGACGACGTCGCCGACGTTGACGCGCACTTCGGTCAGGCGCAGGCCGGTCGATTCGCTGCTGACGCTCGCTTCCTGCCAGGCGGCGACATTGCCGTTGGCGGCCAGCTTGATCGGCAGGCTGGCGCTGGACGGCTTGGTGACGGTGACGGTGAGCGCGGGCTTGGCCGCTTCCGGCTTCTTCTCGTCGGCCGCCTGGGTGGACGGCGGGTAGGCGGCAATGCCGACGCCGGTGACGATGCAGGCGGCCAGCAGGACGAGGGCGATGGGTTTCAGTTTGGTGGTCATGGTATGTGGTCTGTATTAGTTGACGGCCAGGGCCGGCACGCCGGTCCAGCCGCCGCCGGCGGCGCGGTAGAGGGCGACCCAGGCGGCGCTGCGTTCGCGCTGCAGGTTGATGACGGTCTGCTCGGCGGCCAGGCGGGTACGGCGGGCGTCTTCCAGTTCGAACAGGCTGGCCATGCCGTTCTTGTAGCGGTCTTCGACGGCGCTGTAATTGGTGCGGTAGCCTTCCAGCGCGGTCTGGGCGTCGCCGGCGCGGGCCGAGGTGCTGTCCAGATTGACCAGCGCCTGTTCGACTTCGCTGACGGCCTGGCGCACGGTGGCGCGGTAGCTGACCACGGCGGCGTCGTAGCGCGCGGCGGCGGCATCGACGTTGGCCTTGCGGCGGCCGGCGTCGAACACCGGCAGCGACATGGACAGCGGACCGATGGTCCAGGTGTCGGTCTTGGTGTTTTCGCCGGCGGAGCGGAAGTTGGCGATGCCGACGGAGCCGGACAAGGCCAGGCGCGGGTAGCGCTGCGCCTCGGCGTTGCCGACATCGGCGCTGGCTGCCGCCACTTCGCGTTCGGCGGTGAAGACGTCCGGCCGCTGGCTCAGGATGCGCGCCGGCAGTTCGGAGATGGCCAGCGGCGGCGCGGCAAAGGCGGCATGATCTTCGGCGCGGGCGACAGCATCCGCCACGCCATGGCCGCTTGCGCCCGCGGCTGCTCCGGAGTCCGCCGCAACGGCGGACGTGTGGTGGTCCGCGACCGCCACCGCCGCGGCGTGTTCCGCCACTGCTGGATGCGCGCCTGCCGCGGCCGGCGGCATGGCGGCCAGCTTGTGGCGCAACTCCGGTTCCGGCATCGCCGTCAGCGCGGACAGCACCTTGATGTCGACGTCGCACTGCGCGCGCTGGGCGATGTAGCGGTTGTTGCCGTCGGCGGCGCTGGCGCGCGACAACGCCAGGCTGGCGGGCGACTGGAAGCCGGCCTTGGCGCTCAAGTCGGTCAGCCTGGCCGTGTCGGCGCGCGAGACGGCATCCTGCTGCGCCACCGCCAGCAGCTGTTGGCAGGCGCGCAGGCCGTAGTATTGGTTGGCCACTTCGGCCGCCACCGACACGCGCGCATCGTGCCAGCCGGCGTGTGCGCTCTCCAGGCGCGCCTGCGCCGCATCGCGCGCCGCGCGATTGGCGCCGAACACGTCGATCTCCCACGATGCCTGCAGGGCTGCCTGCGAGGTGGTCCCGGTGGGCAGCAGCGATTGCTGATTGGCGCGGTTGACGCTGGCAGTGGCATCGACCGACGGCGCCAGCGCGGCGCCCGCCGCCACGCGCTCGGCGCGCGATTGCGCAATGCGCGACGCGGCCGAGGCCACGGTCGGACTGACCCGCTGCGCCGACTCGATCAGCTCCGCCAGCAGACCATCCGACTGCCCGCGCCACCAGGCCGCGAGGTCGGTCTGGCTGCCATTGTGCGGCAAGGGCACCTGCCATTGCCGGGGCGCCGCCGCATCGACCTGCCGCGCCGGCCCCTGCACCGCGCAGGCGCTCAAGGCCATCGCGACGGCCAGGGCCATCACGTTCAATAAGACTCTCATTTTTTCCCTTGTTGAAGTTTGGTTTTTTCGGCCTTGACCAGCGCCTCGGCAAAATTGGTCAGCTGCCCGGCCCACAGTTCGATCGCCGCGGGCGTGGCCATCATGTGCGGCGTGACGGCGTTGACCACGTCGCGGCCGATCAGCATCTGCACGCACATGGCTGCGATGGCGTAGGCCAGCAGATGGATGCCGTCGTTCGGCTTCTTCAGACCGAGGTGGCGGCACAGCACGCGCACCAGCGCCAGGTGCTCGGGCTTGATGTTGTCCTCGATCTCGCGCTGCCAGATGCCGGTCGGCTCCAGCATCTCGCGATAGAACAGGCGCAGCATCACCTCCGCGTCGGCGCCGGCCAGCAGCGGCGCGATCATCTGCTGGTAGTAGCCGCGCAGCGACTCGCGCAGCGTGAAGTGCGGCTGGTCGAACATGGCGATGTTGTCCTCGGCCGGCGTGCAGATCGCCGTGAAGCAGGCCTGGTACAAGCCGGCCTTGTCGCCGAAGTAGTAGCTGATCGCCGCCACATTGGCGTTGGCTGCCTGCGCTATCTCGCGCGTCGAGGTTTTGGAAAAGCCCTGCTCGCCGAACAGGCGCATGGCCGCGTGCAGCAGGCGTTCGCGCGATTGTTCGCCGTCCGAGCGGGGCTTGCGGCCCTCGTCGGCGGGACTGATTTCTGGGGACGTAGGTTTAGCGTTCATGGCCGGCATTACAGCACATAAGTCAAACAAATGATATAACTAAATCGTTTGTTTAATTTATTTTGGAATGATCTCACCAATGTGGAGACGAACGCCGCCCCGCCTTATTGCAGCATTTGAAAATTTTTTTTGAAAGGATGAAAAACTGCTTACGCGCTGCGTGCCAGGATGGCCGGTTGCAGGTCTTCGCCGTGGACGCACAGGCGGTTGCGGCCCGAGCGCTTGGCGTGGTACAGCGCCTGATCGGCGCGGCGCAGGGCGTCGTCCCAGTGGCGGTCGTCGGCTGCGCAGGCGGCCACGCCCAGGCTGGCAGTGAGCGAGATGCGGGCGCCATCGACCAGCAGCGGCGAGGTTTCGATCAGCGCGCGCAGGCGCTCGGCGATCTCGCGCGGATCGAGACGTGCATCGCCGCCCAGCAGCACCGCGAATTCCTCGCCGCCGATGCGGAAGCGCGCGTCGTAGCCGCGCAACGCCTGCGCCGCCACCGTGGTGACGTGACGGATGGCCGCATCGCCGACGGCATGGCCATGCTGGTCGTTGATGGATTTGAAATGGTCGATATCGAAAATGAGGAAGTGCAGCGTCTCGCCGCTGCCGAGGTGGCGCCGGTGGCGCTGGAACGCGCCGTCGGCCATGTCCAGCAGCGCGCGGCGGTTCAGCCACCCGGTCAGGCTGTCGGTCAGTGAAGCGCTGCGCAGCGCCAGTTCCTGCTGGCGGATCACGATCAGCGCGCAGCACATGGTCGCCAGCGACAGAAAGGCCAGCACCGCCAACGAGCCGGCCGTCTGCAGGATCTGGTTGCCGAACAAGGTCAGCGTCACCGGCCGGCCCAGCGCCAGCAACAGCGCGCGCAGCGACAGCTGGAGCATGAACACCGCCTCCACGATCATCAGCGGCAGGTAGGCGGGGCGGTCGTACTGGCGCGCCAGCAGCCACACGGTGCCGAGATTGATGCCGGCGACGAAAGGCGTCAGCATGATCAGGCGCTGGCTGACCGACACGTGGGCGAAGCCGGTGGCGTGCAGGGCCAGCACCGCCAGCATCAGCAGCAATAGCCAGTCGAAGCGCGGACGCAGGCCGAGGTGGCGGCGCACGCCGGCGTAAATCATGTAGTGACCGGCGATGTAGCAGACGTTGGCAACGCCGGGGACGATCACGAACGGCAGTTGCGCCCCATGCTGAGCGAGCAGGGCGATGCCGTTGGAGGCGAGGAAGAACAGCCCGGCCCGGGACCAGTCGAGCAGGCAGGCGGCGCGCGGGCTGGCGCGGTACAGCAGATACATGGCGGCGGCCATGATGATGCTCGCCAGCGCGGACACGATGACCAGGGTGTAGGAATCCATCAGTTCTGCTTGCGCGCGGGGTTGGGGCGCGGTCGGGTTGATGTAGCCCTACAGTATAAGTGTTTGCGTGTTGGAAAGGCTCACCAATTCTCACGGCGAAAAAAAAACCCGCTGTCGAGAGCGGGTTGAATTCCAATGTTCAGCGAACGGATTGGAGGAGACAGGTACAACTATACGCTCGTTTATGTTGCGATGCAATACCGTAGAATTACGATGTTTATCCTTCTAAAGTGATAAAAATTCAGTTTCTTTGTGCTGCACCGCACATTGCGTTAATCAATCATCTATTACTTCTGGCGCGGCAGGGCCAGGGTGAAGGTGCTGCCGTGGCCGAAGTCGCTCTTGAAGAATAGCGAGCCGCCGATCAGGTTGGCCAGGTTCTGGCACAGGTACAGGCCCAGGCCGGCGCCTTCCGCGTGCCGGGTCGAGGTCGAGTCGAGCTGGGAAAATGCCTGGAACAGCTTGGCCTGGTCTTCCTCGCGGATGCCGGCGCCGCTGTCGGCCACCGAAAATTCGATCATGTTCTGGCCTTCGCCCTGGCGCTCGCTCAGCGTCACGCGCACGGTGCCCGTCTCGGTGAACTTGATGGCGTTGTTGCCCAGGTTGAGCAGGATCTGCGTCAGCGCGCGGCGGTCGGTTTCCAGCACGATCGGCTCGCCGCTGAGTTCCATTTCCAGCGCCAGGTTTTTCTGCACCGCCAGCGGGCGCAGCGTGTCCACCACGTCCTTGACGATGTCCTGGCACTGCACGCTCTCCAGCTCCAGCGTTACCTTGCCGGCTTCGATCTTGGCCACGTCGAGGATGTCGTTGATCAGCGACAGCAGGTGGCGCGCGCTGGTGCGGATGGTGTTGAGCTGCTTGTCCTGTTCCGGCGTCAGCGGCCCGGGCAGCTTCATCAGCAGCGCGCCGGTGAAGCCGATGATGGCGTTCAGCGGCGTGCGCAGTTCGTGCGACATGTTGGCGATGAAGGCCGATTTCATGCGGCTCGCTTCCGCCAGTTCCAGGTTCTTCAGCGCGATTTCGCGGTTGATGGTTTCCAGTTCGCCGGCGTGGTGCGCCAGGCGCATGTTCAATTCGATCACCTGGCGTTCGCGCGCCTGCAGTTCGCTGTTGACCTGCACCGCCTGCTCGTAGGTGGAGATCAGCAGGTCGAGGATCTGCTGGCGGTCGGCGTTGATGAAGTGCTTCTGCTCGCCCAGATAGAGAGCGATGCCGATCTCCATGTTCTGGTTCTTGCGCAGCTTCTGGTTCATCAAAATGTGGCCGATGCGGTTGAGCAGATAATCTTCCGCATACGGTTTGCGGATGAAGTTATCGGCGCCGCTCTCGATGCCGCGGATGATGTCCTTCGGGTCCATCAGCGAAGTGACCAGAATTACCGGGATGTCGCGCAGTTCCGGGTCGGCCTTGATGGCGCGGCACAGGGTGTAGCCGTCCATTTCCGGCATCACGATATCGGACAGCACCAGGTGCGGCTTGCGTTCGCGGATCGCTTCCAGCGCCAGGCGGCCGTTGGACGCCACGCGCGCGTTGTAGCGCATGGACTGGATCAGACGGCGCAGACGTTCGGCCTGGGTCGGGCTGTCTTCTACGATGAGGATTTCGACTTCATCAGGCTGAATTTCGTAGCTGGTGTCCACAGACCCCCTCCTGGTGCTTGGTTGGCTTTAGAGACTATATCGGATTAGCGGGGGGAGGGGAAGTTTCCTCGCCCTGGAAGGCTCCGGTGCGCCAGGTCAGCACCAGCGTGTCGCGGTGGCCGCCGGCCGCCGACAGCGGCTGGATCGGGGTCGATTCATGGATGATAGTTTCATCGTTGAGCAGCAGCAGGGTCCACGGTTCGGTCATGGTGAACCGTTTGCCATTGGGGCCATCGGCCTCGAACACGCGGGTTTCGCCGCCCTTGATGTGGTCGCGCGCGATCAGCAGCACGGCGACGAAGTTCACGCCATCACGGTGCGCGCCCTCCGGCGTCGGCCGACCGATGCCGTCGGTGGTGTCGATGCGGAACTGGTGCGCCTCCACGTACCACGGATGGGTGTTGCCGCTGGCCTGGCTGCACAGTCGGCCGATGGCGGTGACCAGCGCCGGCCAGGCCGGCTGCGCCACGGTCTGCGCCAGCATCGGTTCGAACAGGCGGTGCATGCCGCCATGCAGGGCGTTGTAGGCCAGCGGCTGCCAGTGCGCGCGGTGCGCGGTCTGGGTCAGGCGCGCCGCGTCCTGGACAAAGCACGAGTGGCGGCGGCGCCGGTAACGGCCGCCGTCCTTCAGGTAATTGTCGAGTTCCAGCGTGTCCCAGCTGGGCACCATGGCGTTCAGCGCGTCCAGCGACACGCCGGCCAGCGCGGCGACGTCGGCCGGTTGCAGCAGCGCGTAGCCTTGCGCGCGCAGCGCGTCGGCCGCGGCGGACAGCGGCGTATAGAGAGGGGCGGTCATCGCGTTCAACCCGCGGACGCCATCAGGCTGCTGCGCAGTTGGTCGAGCTGCTGCTTCATGCCGACCACCTGGTCCAGCGTGCATTGCGTCGCTTGCAGGATCGAAGGCGGCAGCTTGGCCGCTTCGTGGCGCAGCGCGTCGCCGTGCGCGGTCAGCTTGATGATGACCTGGCGCTCGTCGCTGGCGGCGCGGGTGCGGGTCAGCAGGTCGGCCGCTTCCATGCGCTTCAGCAGCGGCGTCAGCGTGGCCGAGTCCAGGAACAGGCGCTCGCCCACTTCCGAGACGGTGATTTCATCTTTTTCCCACAGCACCATCATCACCAGGTACTGGGAATAGGTCAGGCCGAGGCCGCGCAGCAGCTTGCGATACAGCTTGCTCATGGCCAGCGAGGTCGAATACAGCGCAAAGCACAGCTGCGCATCGAGCTGCGGTACGGCGGATGGGGGTGTCGTTTGGGTGTCCATGTTCCCAGTATAGGTAGCGTGCTATATAATTGCAAGCTAGCGTGGCAAAATAAGTTTTTGGCGGCTGAAGCGCTCGGTTATGATGTTGGTAAGAACATTGGAGGGTAGCGGCGAATGAATGTCAAAAAGGCCATCGTGCTCGTGGTCGACGAGGCTCCGAACAACCTGATTCTGATGAACGGCGTGCTGCAGGATCAGTATGAGGTCAAGCTGGCCAACAGCGGCCGCGCGGCGCTCGACATCATGCAGCAGGTGCCGCGGCCGCATCTGGTGGTGCTCGACGTGGATTTGCCCGACATCGACGGCTATGAGGTGTGCCGCCAGCTCAAGTCCAGTCCCGATACGGCCGATGTGCCGGTGATCTTCCTGCAGCGCGAACGCGACGAGCCGCGCGCCTTCGAGCATTGCGCGGCGGAGGTGGTGTCCAAGCCGGTGTCGCCGGACGTGCTGCGCGCGCGCGTCGACACCCACTGGCAGCTGCGCCATTCGAAGGAACTGCTCAAGCAGCAGCGCAATCTGCTCGAGCACGTGGTGGAGGAAGTCACCACGGAGCTGAGCCAGATGCTGGACGCGATGATCTGGGCCATGGCCTCGCTGGCCGAGATGCGCGAATACGAAACCGCCAACCACCTGCGCCGCGTGCAGCACTACGTGCAGGCGCTGGCGCGCCAGCTGCAGGGCCACAAGCGCTTTGCCGAGGAGCTCAGCGACGCCAACATCAAGGCGCTGTTCAAGGCGGCGCCGCTGCACGACATCGGCAAGGTGCAGATCCCGGACGCGATCCTGCTCAAGCCGGACCGTCTGACCGACGAGGAATTCGCCGTCATGAAGCGGCACACGGAATACGGCCGCGACGCCATCGTCAGCGTCGAGCACCATCTGGGCTTCAGCAATACCTTCTTGCGCTACGCGCGCGAAATCACCTATTCGCACCAGGAGAAGTACGACGGTTCCGGCTATCCGCAGGGATTGAAGGGCGAGCAGATCCCGATGTCGGCGCGGCTGATGGCGGTGGCCGACGTGTACGACGCGCTGATTTCGAAGCGCGTCTACAAGCCCGCCTTCACCCACGAGACGGCGATGGAGATGATACGCCAGGGCAGCGGCGAGCATTTCGATCCGGACGTGGTCGACGCGATGCTGACGGTGGAGGAGGAATTCATGGCCATCGCCGGACGTTACAGCGATCCGGGCTAGCGGCATGCGCGGGCGCGGCTACCTGGCTTTCTTCGTCGGGATATGCCTGACCGCCTGGACCTGTTATTTTGTGATGGAAGACCAGCAGCAGCGGCAGGTGCGCTCCGGCTTCCGGCGCGATGTGGAAAAGGTGGCGCGCGACACCCAGGTGCGCCTGCAGATTTATTTCGACACGCTGTACGCCATGCGCGGGCTGTACGTGGTGAATGAACGCGTCGAGCGCCAGCACTTCCATCGCTTCGTCGAGGAACTGAACATCGACCGCCGTTATCCAGGTTTCCAGGCGCTGCAGTTCGTACGCGCGGTGCCGGAAGCGCAGCTGCAGCGGTTCGTCGACCAGGTCAGGCACGACACCAGCATCGACCCTGCCGGCTATCCGACCTTCCGCGTGCATCCGGCCACGCGCCGCCCACAGCATTACATCATCGAATACACCGAGCCCTTGAAGGGGAACGAGAACGCCTTCGGCCTGGATCTGGCGGCGCTGCCGCCGCATCTGAAGGCGCTGGAGCTTGGCCGCGACAGCGACGCCATCGTCGCCACCGAACGCATCACGCTGGTGCAGGACGCCAGCGGCGAGCCGGGCTTCGTGGCGCGCGCCGCGATCTACCGCAACGGCGTGCCGCGCACCACCACGGCGGAGCGGCGCGCGGCGCTGGTGGGATTCGTGGCCATCGTGTTTCGCATGAATTCGCTGATGCGCGAGGTGCTGGACCCGGCGCTGCTCGAGCACCTGCATGTACGTATCGAGGACGGCGGTTTTCAGGACGGCAAAGCGCCGGGGCCGGGCGCCGACACGCTGTTGTACGACAGCGACCTGCGGGTGTGGACGCATCAGCGCCATGCCGGAACGGTGCCCGGACTGACAGCGCGCGTCGTGCTGCCCGTGGGCCAGCGCAACTGGATCGTCAGCTTCGAAGGCCGGCCCGGCGCGCGCTATGGGCGTTCGCAGTTGCCGGTGGTGCTGATCGCTATCGTGGGCGTCATCATCAGCGCGCTGATCGCGGCGCTGCTGGTGGTGAACCGGCGCGAGTCCCTCGCGCGGCAGGGCCTGCAAGTCAGTCTGAAAGAACTGGAACTGCAGAAGGCGAACGTGGAGGCGGCCCGGCACGATCTGGCGCGCGTGGCGGCGAAGCTGAAGCAGGCGCAGACCAATCTGCAGACATCAGAGAAGATGGCGTCCCTGGGCGCGCTGGTGGCCGGTGTGGCGCATGAGCTGAATACGCCGATCGGCAACAGCCTGCTGACGGCCACCTCGCTGTCCGATCGCGTGCGCGACTTCGAGCAGCAATTGAAGGACAGCGCGGGCATCAAGCGCTCCATGCTGGACAACCACCTTGCCGATGCGCGCCGCGCCTGCGACATCATGACCAACTCATTGCTGCGCGCGGCCGATCTGATCACCTCCTTCAAACAGGTGGCGGTGGACCAGGCCAGCGGCCAGCGGCGGCGCTTCCGCCTCGACGAAGTGCTGCGCGATACGCTGGCCACCTACGCGGCGCAGCTGCGGCGCGCCGCCTGCACGGTGACGGTGGAGGTGCCGGACGATCTGGAATTCGATTCCTATCCGGGCAGCCTGAGCCAGGTGTTCAGCAACCTGATCGCCAACGCGCTGCTGCACGGTTTCGACGGGCGTGAGTGTGGTGCCATCGTCATCAGTGCGCGCCGCGAGGGCGCCGACCTGGTGCAGGTGCAAATCCGGGATAACGGCGTTGGCATGGGCGAGGTGGTGCTGCACAAGATATTCGATCCCTTCTTCACCACCAAGATGGGGCAGGGTGGGTCCGGCCTGGGGATGAATATCGTTTATAACATTGTGAGCGGCGTGTTGAAGGGCACCATCCAGGTGGAGTCGGTGCCCACGGCCGGCACCAGCGTGACGCTGGTGCTGCCGTTGAAGCCGGAGCAGACGCCGGTGGCGGACACTCAGGCGGCGTAGCGGGCGCGCAGCAGCCGCAGCATGGCGACGTTGAGTTCCCAGGCGTTGGAGACTTCCTGCTGGCTGTAGGGCAGGGTCTGGGTGTAGGGCACCGGGCCGAATTCCGGCGTCAGCGTGATGCCTTCCGCGCCGGCGGCGCGGCGCAGACGGATGACTTCATCCCACCACGACAGGTGCGCCGCCAGCGCTGCCTGCGATTCCGGCGCGCGGAAGTCCGCCACCTGCGGGCCTTGCGGATGGCCGACGCGCGCGTGAATGTGGCGCACGTGCGGCAGCGTCGCGGCCAGCGTTTGCGGCTGGTCTTCCAGCAGCGACTCGCAGGCGC
Source organism: Duganella callida (assembly GCF_004614165.1). GTDB lineage: Bacteria > Pseudomonadota > Gammaproteobacteria > Burkholderiales > Burkholderiaceae_D > Rugamonas > Rugamonas callida. The sequence goes on from NZ_SPVG01000237.1 coordinate 25,438, forward strand.
AGCACCAGTGCGACAGGTCGGCGGTCAGCTGCAATTGCGGCATCTGCCGCAGGTAGGGCAGCAGCAGCATCGGGTGGCCGCTAAAGCGGCTGCGGTGGATCTCATGATAGATCGGGATGCCATGCTGGCGCGCGATGTCGTCCGCCAGCTGCAGCAGTTCCAGGTTCTGCTCGGGCGTGAAGTAATCCTTGCCGGTGTGGCAGTTCACGTGCAGCGGCCGCGCGGCGCAGCAGTTGTGCAGCAGCTCGGCCAGCGCCGCCTTGTGCGGCTCGAAGGTCGGATGGAATACGGTTTCCCACTGCGCCGCGATCAGGCCCAGGCCGGCGTCGGCGATGCGGCGGGTCCAGTCGTCGCGCTGTGCGGCGTCCAGCGGCAGCGACATTTCGATGCCGTCGAAGCCCGCTTCCTTCACGCGGTCGATGAAGACCTGGGCTTCCAGCTCGTTGTTGCCCCAGTGGGCGGCGAAAATCCGGATCTGCATTACAGGAAGCCTCGCACCGGCAGCTTGTCGTCGCGTTGTATCCAGTTCCGCGGCGAGTAGCGGGTGGCGGCGCTGGTCACGTGCAGGGTGTAGGCGTGGCGCGACACCGGCGAGCGGTTCGGCGCGCTGTAGTGCGGCAGCAGACCGTGGAAGCATACCAGGCTGCCGGCCTTGCATTCCAGCGGCACGGCGGTGCTGTTGTCCGGCCATGGCAGGTCGCTGAGTTTTTCCATGCGCACGTCGTCGCCGTTGCGCAGGAAGCGTTCGCGCATCGGGCCGCGGTGGCCGCCCGGTTCCGCCCACATGCAGCCGTTGTCCAGCGTGGCGTCTTCGAGCGCGAACCAGAAGGTGGTGACGCTGACCGGATCGGTGTCGAAATAGGTGGCGTCCTGGTGCCAGCGCACCTCGCCGCCGATGCCTGGCTGCTTGAAGATGTACATCGATTGCCATACCTGCGGATCGACCAGGCCGATGTCGCGCGCCAGCTGTTCCAGGCGGGCGTCGGCGGTGAAGGCGCGGAACACAGGGTCGAGGTCGTGCATGGCGTGACCGATCTTGTTGATCGACAGCGCCTTGGCCTGTTTCAGCTGGCCGTCCGGGCCGAAGGCTTCCTCTTCGAAGAAACAGCGCACGGTGTTGTCGGAGCGCAGGAAGTAATCGTCGGTGGTTTTTTCCTGTTCGACGGTGCTGAAGATTCCGGATTGCTCGGAAGGGTCGAAATCGTTGACAATCTGAGCGGCGCGGGCGCGCAGCACGGCGATTTCCTCGGCACTTTTAAACCCGGGGATGACGATGAAACCATCGCGGTGATATTGCTCTTTTTGTGCTTCTGTCAGCATGTCCGGCTCCATCGGGAATTTTGAATGCTGCCATTGTACGGAGCGCGCCGGCACGTCACAATCGGCAAAGGGTTGACACATTGTCGCCAAAATGAAGACAATTGCGGCATGGACCAATTACGGGCGATGGAGATATTTGTCGAGGTGGCAAGGTTGCGCAGCTTCAGCGAGGCTGGACGCCGCCTGGGTCTGACGCGCGCCATGGTCAGCAAGCACATCCTGCAGCTGGAGGACAAACTCGGCGCGCGGCTGCTGCACCGCTCCACGCGCGAGGTCAGTCTGACCGACGTCGGCCAGGCCTACCTGGCGCCGTGCATGGCGACGGTGGCGCAGGCGCAGGAGGCGGCGCGGGTGGTGGCGCACAGCGGCGCCGACCTGGCCGGACCGCTGCGCATCCAGGCGCCGTCCAGCTTCGGCAGCGAATGGCTGGCCGGTGCGCTGGCGCGCTTCGCGCTGCTGCATCCGGCGCTGGAACCGATGCTGTACGTGGACGACGCGCTGCTCGACCCGATCGAACATGGCTTCGACCTGACCATCCGCGTGGGCGGCATCCCGGACGTGCATGCGCTGGCCATGCGGCCGCTGGCGCCGTGCCGCGGCGTGTTGTGCGCCTCGCCTTCATACCTGGCGCGGCATGGGGTGCCGTCGACGCCGCAGGATCTGCAGCAGCACAAGTGCCTGCACTTCAGCCATCTCACCGACGGCACGCAATGGCATTTCACGCGCGGCGACGAGCAGCAGTCGGTGCGGGTGGCGGCCGCGTTCACGGCCAATAACGGGCTGGTGCTGCAGCAGGCGGCGCAGCGCGGACTGGGCATCGTCTACAACACCACCTTCCTGGCCTGGCGCAGCCTGCTGGAAGGGGCGCTGGTGCCGGTGCTGAGCGACTGGGAACTGCCGCTCAACCATCTGAGCGCGCTGTATCCGGCCAGCCGGCAGCCATCGCCCAAGGTGCGCGCGCTGATCGATTTCCTGGTGGCCGAATACCATCCGGTGCCGCCTTGGGACCGCGAGCTTGGCGCGGCCGGCCTGCTTTAGCGCTGCCAGGCGCCGTCGCGGTAGACCCGTTCATCGTCGAGATAGACCGCGTCGGTGACGGCGAAGACGTCGATGTGGTAGCGCGCATCCTTGCGCTTCAGTTGCGGCTTGGTGTAGACGCCGTGCTTGGCGCCCAGCGACAGGTGGATGCCGCACATGCGTTCATAGGTGCCGATGTCGTCCACCATGCGTTCGCGCGAAAAGGCGCGGTTCATGCCGAAACCGAGTTCGCGCAGCCACACTTCGCCTTCATGCTCGCGGATGATGGCCAGCATGTTGTCGAATTCCGGCGTGCTGTTTTCGGCGCCGACTACGCGGCCCTGTTCGACCACGATGGTGATCGGCGCGGCCGGTTTGTTGACTAAAAATTGCGTGTCGCCGAACACGAAGATGCGCGCGCGGCCGTTGACCGCTTGCAGATCCTGCGCCTCGGTGAACACCTCGCCCAGCGGGAACTGGCCGCCGACGTTGGTCATGCCGCTGTAGTCGCCGATATTCAGCTTGGCCGCTTCGAACGGCGAGCCGAACACCAGACGCGCGCCGTCGCCGCTGTCCACCACGCCGTGGCGCGCACGGTCGATGCGCGCCTTCAGCGCGTGGCCCACGTCGCGGTAGTAAGACGGATCGTAGGCCAGCGCGTCGATGTAGGCCAGGCCCTGTTCGCCCGGCATGCGCGACAGGTGCACGTGCTCGATCACTTTCAGCCCGCGCTTGAACAGCTCGATGCGGATGCGGTAGGCCTCGAGGCGGAAACTGGTCGATTGCAGCAGCACCACCAGGTCGCCGGCTTGCATGCGTTCAAAAATGGCCAGAATGGCATCGGCGCTGACGCTGTCGAAATCGACAAACTGTGCTTCCGGCGCCACACGGCGGTAGGCCGCGGTCAGCACGCGGCTGAGGTCGGTGCGGCTGTCGTACACGATCAGCGCCGCGTGCGGTGGCTGGTGGCCGATGGCGATCGACAGCGTGTCGCGCAGGTGGCGCTCGGCGCTGTCGACGGCGTGGGCGGGCAGGGCGCCGAATTGGCTGGAGGAGGACGTCATGGTGCGGCGGGTTTCAGGGATCAGCCCGCCATTATAAGGGAGTTGCGGCCCGCGCCACGCTGGTGCAGTTTCTTCTTGTAAAGGCGAAAAGGGGGAGCTAGAATTAAAAAATAGCCTAGCAGCAACTCCATGGCGATAACAACAGGAAGCATGATGACTGTATTGATGGGACAGGATTTGCCGCTGGAGCGCCCGGATGCCACCGGCCGCGCGGCGTTGTTCGTGCCGACGGCGGCGATCAAGGGCGACGTGCTGGAAGCGGTGCGCATGGGGGCGGCGATCGTCGGCTATGGCAATCATGACCGCACCCTGACCATCTACTTCGAAAGCAACCGCTTCAACGAGCCCAACTTGGTGAAGTGGGAACAGAAGGCGCGCAAGGCCTTCGACCGGCTGGTGGAGAACTTGCCGACGGTGTCCAAGATGGTCACCAAGGCGGAGAATTTCGAGCAGGTCGGCTACATCAGCAGCAAGGGCATCCTGATCCGCCGCATGGAAAAGCTGCGCAACTGGCTGGAAAAATCCGACGCGCTGGACGGCGCGCCGGCGTCCGAAAACATCGCCTTCACCCCGCCGCCGCCGCCGAAGAAAATCGTCGAAAGCCTCTAATCCGAGCTAATAATCCGGGGTCAGGTCTTCCATTGCGTCACGAACCCAGCCGTAGCGGTCGCTACGGCTGGGTTCGTGACGCAATGGAAGACCTGACCCCGGAGTTCGCCCCCGGAGTTCTGTCGTGCGCTGCGGCGGCACGTGGCGATGTATCATCTTGGCAAGATATCATTCTTGAGGAGATGATCATGAAGATGCGTTTGGTGGCCGTCGCCGTGACGGCTGTGGCGCTGCTGGGCGGCTGCCAGAAGAAGGATGATCCGAGCGACGCCGGCCCGGCCGAACGCGCCGGACGCAAGATCGATCAGGCCACCGAACAGGCTGGCCAGAAGCTGGACCAGGCCGGCGCCAAACTCGATAGCGCGGCCAAAGACGCCAACCAGCAGCTCAGCGATGCCGCCAAGGAAACCAGCCAGCAGCTGGACAAGGCCGCCGACAAGGCCAGCCAGACCCTGAACGACGCCACCCGCGAAGCCGGCCGCAAGCTGGAACGCGCCGGCGAGAAGATGCAGACTACCGCCGACGAGCGCGAAGCTAAAAAGAACTAGGCCGTTCAGTGCTTCTGCAGCGCGTGCCGGATCGAGACGACGTTGTCGCGCTCGGTCGGCGTGGTCGGCGTGTCGGGACCGTCGCCCAGCACCACGCTAAGGTCGACGAAGCCGGCGCGCCACGCGCGCTCCAGGTCCTGTTCGATCGCTTCCATCGAGGTCAGGTGGAAATTCTCGAAGCCGCGCACGCCGTAGGCGCGGTTGCGGCCGTGGGCCTTGGCCAGGTACAGCGCCATGTCGACCAGGTTCACCGCGCGCTCCCACGGCAGCGGCGCGCCGCCCGGCATCAGCGGGAACGGCGAGAAGCCGACCGAGACGTGGACCGAAATCTCATGTTCGCCGTAACGCAGCGCCTGCGACGAGATGCTGTGCAGGATGCGCCGCGCGATGTCGTCCACGCCGCTGCGCGGTATCGCCGGCAGGAAGGCCAGAAATTCCTCGCCGCCCCAGCGCACGATCATGTCGGTCTCGCGCAGCGCGATGCGCAGGTTCTCGGCGATCATCTTCAGCACCGCGTCGCCGGCCGCGTGGCCATAGTTGTCGTTGATGTGCTTGAAGTGGTCGACGTCCAGCAGGAACAGGGCGCCGACGATGTCGTCCGCGCCGTCCCTGGCTTGCAGATTCAGGCCGCGCATGAAGTCCTGGAAGTGGCGGCGGTTGTACAGGGAGGTCAGCGGGTCCAGCGTGGACTGCGCCTTCAGCTCCATGTTCTTGACTTCCAGCTGGGCGTTGGCGTGTCGCACCTTGCGGTATAACAGGCCAACCACCGCCGCCGCCAGCGCGAACACCAGGGCCAGCAGCCACCAGACGCGCTGCTGCAGGCGGCGGTTGTCGATCTCGGCGCCCTTGACCTTGTTCTCGTGGCTGAGCTGCTCGATCTGACGCTGCTTCTTTTCGGTCTCGTATTTTTCCTGGAACTCCAGCATGGCCTTTTGGCGGCGCTTTTCGAACATCTCGTCGGCAATCGCGCGTTCGCGGTGGTAGGCGGCCACCGCGCCGGCCAGGTCGCCCACGCGTTCCAGCGCGATGCCATATTCGCGCAGCGTCGATTGCAGGTCGGGCTTGTTGTTTTCCTGTTCGTAGCGCACCAGTCCCAGCTCGAACTGCTTCTTGCCCTCGGCCAGCCGCCCCATGCCGAGATAGGCCTGGCCGAGATTGACGCGCGCCGTCGCTTCGGTCGATTGGTCGCGGGTGTTGTCGGTGGAGCGCAGCGCCTCCTGCGCATACTGCGCCGCGCGGCCGTAGTTGTGTTCCTTCAGATAGCTGTCCGACAGGTTCACCAGCGTGATGCCCACCATGCGTTCGGCGCCCATGTTGCGCTCGAGCTCCAGGCTTTTCAGCAGCGCCTGCAAGGCGCGCCTGGGCTGGCCGGAGTCGATGGCCAGGCCGTACTCGGTGTTCTTTGCCATCGCCATGCGGCCCGGCGAATCGAGTTTCTCGGTTTCGGCCAGCAGCTCGTTGAGCGTCTCGGAAGCGTTGTCGTATTCCTTCACCTGCGTGTACAGCTTGGCCAGCGCATTCAGCGCCGCCACCAGGCTGATCGCATCGCCTTCCGGCGCACGCGCCATGTCCACCGCGTGCTGCAACTTGAGCAGCGCCGACGGGAAGTTGCCCTGTTCCGCGTACGACTGGCCGGCAGTGATGGTGGCCTGCACCTTGAGCGGATTGTCGCGCGTGGTGAGCACCAGCTTTTCGGCGGCAAACGCCAGCGTGTGGGCGGCCTCGAAGTCGGACTGGGCGAACAGCACATAGGTCTTGGCCAGCATGCCCTTGGCGACGATGGCGTCGTCGCGCAGCGATTTGCCGAAGGCGATCACCTGTTCGGCGGCGGCCAGCGCGGCATCGTTCTGGCCCAGGCGCATGCGCGTGGCGCTCATCTGGGTCAGGAATTCGGCGCGGGTGTAGGAAGGGGCGGCGGCCAGCTCGGGCTGCAGCTTTTGCAGCTGCGCCAGCGCCTTGTCGGGCACGAAGCGGCTTTGCTCGCGGATGTCGAAGATGCGCTCATCCAGCGTCGGCTGGGCCAGCGCCCACAGCGGCGCCAGCGCGGCGGCTGCTACCAGGGTGCGCCGCTTCGTCTGCCACCATCCGCCATTTCTCGATCCTGCCAACTTGACGCCCCCGCATGCCACGCAATGTCTAGACAATTATATGCCGTTGCAACGTAGAAAGTCCCGGACGATGCGATTATTCTCCAAAATCGCACAGTTTTTGTTGGCGGAAAAACAGCAACATAAATAAAGTGCTTACTCAGGCCGCCAGCTGTTGCAAAAGATACAGGCGTTGGTACAGGCCGCCGTCGATCTGCATCAGTTGCTCGTGCGGGCCGGTTTCGGCGATGCGCCCGTGGTTCAGCACGATGATGCGGTCGGCGTCGCGGATGGTCGACAGCCGGTGCGCGATGGCGATCACCGTCACCTTGCCGCGCAATTCGTCCAGCGCCACCTGCACGATCTGCTCGGTCTGCGAATCGATGTGCGAGGTGGCCTCGTCCAGCAGCAGAATGCGCGGCGTGCCGGCCAGCGCGCGGGCGATGGCGATCAGCTGCTTCTGGCCGACCGACAGGCGCGAGCCGCCTTCGCCCAGCGCGGTGTCGTAGCCCTGGTCCAGCGCCAGGATGAAATCGTGGGCGTGGGCGGCGCGCGCGGCCGCCTCGATCTGTTCCTGCGGCAGATTGCGGCCCATGTCGATGTTCTCGCGCGCGGAGGCGGCCAGCAGGAACGGGTCTTGCGGCACCAGTCCGACTTCGTTGCGGAAGCGGTCGTTGTCGATGGCGTCCAGCGGCATGCCGTGCATCATGATGCTGCCATGCCGCGCCGGGTAGAAGCGCAGCAGCAGCGACAGCAAAGTCGATTTGCCGCTGCCGGTGTGGCCGACGATGCCGGTGAACGAGCCTTGCGGGATGTCGAGCGACAGGTCGTGCAGCACCGGCTGGCCGGGGTTGTAGGCGAAGTCCAGGTGGCGGATCGAGACGGCGGGGACGCTGGCGTCGTTGGCGGCGCTGCGGTCGGCGGCCAGGCCGGCCTCGGTGTTGAGCGCCGTCGCGGCCTCGTCCAGCAGGGCGCCGACGCGCGCGGCCGCCACCACCGATTGCTGCAATTGGCTGAACTGCATGGTGATCTGGATCAGCGGCTCGATCACGCGCGCCAGGTAGCTGATGAAGGCGTACAGCACGCCGACTTCGGTGGCGGTCATCTCGCGGTGGCCGAACATGAAGATCACCGCCGCCAGCAGGATGATGTTGAACATGTCCAGCGCGGGACGCAGCAGCCAGGCGTTGGCGCGCAGCTCGGACAGGCGCGCGCTGTAGTGCTCGCGGTTGGTGGCGGCAAAGCGGGCGCCGAAGCGCGCCTCGGCATTGTTGGCCTGCAGGACGCTCATGCCGCCGATCGATTCGGCCATCTGGCCATTGATCTCGCTGCGCAGCGCGCGCGCGCGGGTCACGGCCGGCGCGCTCCAGCGCTGGTACAGCCAGACGATCAGCAGCACCGCCGGCAGCAGCGCCAGCACGATCAGCATCAGGCGCCAGTCCAGCCAGGCCATGGCGCAGACGGTGCCGACCAGCACGATGGTCGAATCGAGCATCACGAACAGCACCTGGATGTACAGGTTTTTCACCGCCTCGGTGTCGTTGGTCACGCGCGAGACCAGCTGGCCGGTGATGGCGCGGTCGAAGAAGGCCATCGGCAGCGACAGCACGTGGTTGTAGACCATCTCGCGCAGCCGCATCACCGAGCGCATGGCCAGGCCGGACAGGCGCACCAGCTGCAGGTAACGCAGGCCGCTGGCGATCCAGCCGGTCAGCACCACGCCGGCCAGCAGGCCGGCCATGCGCGGCCAGTCGAGATGGTGCGGCAGCAGGTGCTCGTCGATCAGCGCCTTGCCCATGATGGGGCCGAGCACTTCCAGCAGCGCGGCGGCGGCCAGCCACAGGATGGCCCAGGCCAGGTGATGCCGGTCCGGGTGCGCGGCGCGGCGCAGCAGCGCCAGGGCTTGCGCCATCTGCCGGCGGGTCGAGGTGGTGTCGGGCTTAGAGAGCATCGAGACTGGCTTCCAATTGTTGATAGCGCCACTGGCTGGCGTACCAGCCGTCCTGGGCGAGCAGCTGTTCGTGGCTGCCGGTTTCGCTGATGCGGCCATCGCGCAGCACGATGATCAGATCGGCGCTGACCACGGAGCTCAGGCGATGGCTGGCGATGACCGCGCTGCGGCCCCTGCGCTGCTGGCGCAGTTGTTCCAGATGCCGCAGGATGTGGGTTTCGGTGCCGGTGTCGACGGCGGACAGCGCATCGTCGAGCAGCAGCAGATCGTTATCGGCCAGCAGCGCGCGGGCGATGGCCACGCGCTGGCGCTGGCCGCCGGACAGCGTGATGCCTTTTTCGCCGACCTGGGTGTCGTAACCGTCGGGGAACAGCAGGATATCGTCATGGATCGCGGCCAGGTTGGCGGCGTGCTCGATCTGCGCGCGGCTGGCGTCGGGACGGGCCAGCGCGATGTTGTCGGCGATCGAGGCCGAGAACAGGAACGACTCCTGCGGCACCCAGCTGATGGCGGCGCGCAGTGCCCGCAGCTGGTAGGCGTCGAGCGCGTGGCCGGACCACTCCACGCTGCCGTGCTGCGGCGTCAGCTGGCGCAGCAACAGGCGCAGCAGCGTCGACTTGCCGCTGCCGGTGGGGCCGACCAGGCCCAGGGTCTGGCCCGGCTTGAGTTCCAGCGCAATATCGGACAGGGCCGGCGTGGTCTGCTCGGCGTAGGCGAAACTGAGGTCGCGCAGGACAATCGGGCCGGGCGCCACCGCGCTCAGCGTGCCCGCGTCGGCGATGGCCAGCGGCGCATCCAGCATCGGCTGCAAACGCTGCCAGGCGGCGCGGCCGCGTTCGATCAGCGACAGCACCCAGCCGGCGGCGAACATCGGCCAGATCAGCTGGCCCAGATACATGGTGAAACTGGTCAGCGCGCCGATGGTCAGCTGGTTCTGCCAGACCAGATAGCCGCCCAGGCCCAGGGTCAGGCCGCTGGCGGCGGTCAGCGTCAGGCCGACCGCCGGCTCATAGGCGGCTTCCCACACCTGGGCGCGCAGGCTGGCGTCGGAGGCCTTGCCGGCCAGCTCGGCAAACTGCCGCGCGCTGCGCTGCTCGAGGCCGAGCGCGCGCAGCGTGCGCACGCCGGACAAGGTTTCCTGCACATGGCCGTTCAGCGCGCTGAAGCGCTTGAGCGAATCGGTGGAGGCCGTATGAATATGGCCCGAGATATACCAGAAAGCCCAGCCCATCAGCGGGAACGGCAGCAGCGCGATGCAGGCCAGGCGCCAGTCGACGCCGAGCAGCATCACGCCCAGCACCACCACCAAGGTGAGGGCGCCGTCGAAGCCGGCCAGCATCGCCTCGCCGGCGGCCATCTCGATGGCGTCGATATCGTTGGTGGCCAGCGCCATCAGATCGCCGGTGCGCTGGCGCTGGTAAAAGCCGGGCGACTGCAGCGTCAAGCGGGTGTACAGGCGGATGCGCAGCGACACGCCGAGCTGATACGCCGCGCCATACAGAATCTGCCGCCAGCCGACGCGCAGGAAATAAATGCCGGCGCCGATCGCCAGCAGCTGACCGATCTGCATCAGCAGCGCGTTGCCGGCCAGTGTATGGTTGGCCAGCCCGTCGATCATGGCGCCGACCTTGCGCGGCACCAGGATACTGAGCGTCGCCACGCCGGCCAGCATGGCGCCGGACACGAAATAAGCACGGCTGTGTTCGCGGACAAAAGCGCCGATCAGCCGGGAAAGTTTAGACATGCATGTTGCCTCGGAAAGCGTGTAGCCCGCTAGGATACAACATGCCAACCAAGATCGGGGTCAGCGCTCTGACCCCGACTTTTATTTCCTGGCCTTGGGGGCCGAGGCGGACTTGGTTTTGGTCGGCTTGGCCTCGCTCGGCGACAGCGCGATCGGTTTCACCGCCGGTTCCGGGAAGACGTGCGGTACGTCGGCCTTGACTTCGATCGGTTCGACGTCTTCGATGTCGAGCTGCGCGGCGACCGGTTTCGGGGTGGTGATTTCCGCCGGAGGGACCGGTTCGTTGACCGCGTGGACGGCGGCGAGGACGGCGGCGGTCACGGCCGGCGAGGTCGGGGCCGCGGCTGGCGCTGTCACCGGCGGCAGGACGGCGGGCTTGGCGGCGGCAACGGTGGCGGCGCCGGCCTTGCGGATGCCGCTCTGGGCCGTTTGCAGCAGCTGGCTCTGCGCGGCCGTGGCGATGTTGACCAGCTCGCGGCTGTAGGCGAACAGTTTGTCCAGCGCGATCGGCTCGGCCGCGCTCAGGCTGAAGAATTCTTTCGGGTCTTTGGCGGCCAGCAGTTTCTTGGCTGCGGCCGACGATTTTTCCACCGAGGCGCGGGTGGTGTTGAGGTTGAGCGCGATGACTTTTTCAGCGCTGTCGACCGCCGCTTTGGACAGGTTGGCGAAGATCTGGAACTGGGCTTCTAATTGCGATTTCGTGGCAGCGGAAAACGTTTCGGTGATCGAAGACATAATTTCTCCTGGATTATGATGCAACGCAATAAAGTTCATTCTAGCCACGAATGCGCGGCTTGGAAAGTTATTTTTTATACCATGCGCGCGCAGCCACAACAATTGATTAGTGCGACGCAACAATTGCTGTATTTTGGTGAATCTGCCTACAATGGCCTTACTCAAAATCAAGAGGAGTGCCGATGGATGCGCAGTTGGATGTAGTCATACGCAACGCCACGCTGGCCGACGGCCGCCGCGGCATCGATGTCGCCATCGCCGACGGCCGCATCGCCGCCGTCGGTGCGCGCCTGCCGCTGCGGGCGGCGCGCGACATCGACGCCGAGGGCGATCTGCTGACGGCACCGTTTGTCGATGCGCATTTCCACATGGACGCCACGCTCAGCTACGGCCTGCCGCGCGTCAACGCCTCCGGCACGCTGCTCGAGGGCATCGCGCTGTGGGGCGAGTTGAAGCCGCAACTGAGCCAGCAGGCGCTGGTCGAGCGCGCGCTGCAATACTGCGACTGGGCCGCCGCGCGCGGGCTGCTGGCGATCCGTTCCCACGTCGACGTCTGCGACGACCGGCTGCTGGCGGTGGAGGCGCTGCTGGAGGTGAAGCGGCTGGTGGCGCCGTATCTGGATCTGCAACTGGTGGCGTTTCCGCAGGACGGCGTGCTGCGCAGCCCGAACGCGCTGATCAATCTGAAGCGGGCGATCGCCATGGGCGTCGATGTGGTGGGCGGGATTCCGCACTTCGAACGCACCATGGCCGACGGCGCCGAGTCGGTGCGCATCCTGTGCGAATTCGCCGCCGACCAGGGCTTGCGGGTGGACATGCATTGCGACGAGTCGGACGATCCGCTGTCGCGCCATATCGAGACGCTGGCGTTCCAGTGCCACCGGCTGGGCCTGCACGGCCGCGTGACCGGCTCGCACCTGACCTCCATGCATTCGATGGACAATTATTACGTCAGCAAGCTGCTGCCGCTGATGCGCGAATCGGGCGTGGCGGCCATCGCCAACCCGCTGATCAACATCACGCTGCAGGGCCGCCACGACAGCTATCCGAAACGGCGCGGCATGACGCGCGTGCCGGAAATGCTGGCGATGGGCATCCCGGTCGCGTTCGGCCACGACTGCGTGATGGACCCGTGGTACGGCCTGGGTTCGGGCGATATGCTGGAGGTGGCGCACATGGGCCTGCACGTGGCGCAGATGACGGGACAGGACGCCATGCGCGACTGTTTCCGCGCCGTCACCGAGACGCCGGCCGCCATCCTCGGCCTGGAAGGTTATGGCGTCGCGCCCGGCTGCCACGCCGACCTGGTGCTGCTGGACGCGGCCGATCCGGTGGAGGCGATCCGCCTGCGCGCCGCGCGCCGCATGGTGATGCGCCGGGGTAAGGTGATCGCCGAGTCGCCGCGCGCGCGGGCCAGCCTGAACCTGCCGGGCCGGCCGGCCAGCGTCGATTTCCGCCTCGGCCGTCAGGCTGGACTTGATAGCGGAAATGCATGACAATCGGACATTGTTCAATCTGCGTGGAGCAGCCTTGAAAGAAATCGCCATCCGCCCCGCCACGGAAGCCGACTTCGGCGCCATGTGGGAAATCTTCCAGGAGTTGATCGCCAGCGGCGACACCTATTATTTTGCCGAAGACACCAGCCGCGAAGACTGCCACGCCTACTGGTTCGGCCCCGGCATCGACAGCTACGTGGCCATCCTCAACCACGAGCGCCTGGTCGGCATGTACCGCTTGATGCCGAACCAGCGCGACCGCGGCGCCCACGTCGCCAACGCCGCGTTCATGGTCAGCCCGGCGGCGCAGGGCGTCGGTGTCGGCACCCTGCTCGGCAACGATTGCCTGGACCGCGCCCGCACCCAGGGCTACCTGGCGATGCAGTTCAATTACGTGGTCAGTTCCAACAAGCCGGCCGTGCTGCTGTGGAAAAAGCTGGGCTTTTCCATCGTCGGCACGCTGCCGCGCGCATACTGCCACCGCTACCTCGGCTATGTGGACGTCTATGTGATGTTCCAATTGCTGACCGATCCCTCCCATTGGCCGGACGCATGAAGATACTCGACACCGAACGCCTGACCCTGCGCACCATCAGCGCCGACGACGCGGCGTTTTATTACGAACTGGTCAACGACCCCACCTGGCTCGAGCATATCGGCGACAAGGGCATCCGCAGCATCGAGGGTGCGCGCACCGCGATACTCGAAGGTCCGTGCGCGATGCAGCAAAAGCTCGGCCATTCGCTGTACGTGATGGAGCGCAAGAGCGATGGCGCACCGCTGGGCTTGTGCGGCCTGATCAAGCGCGACACGCTGCCGGCGGTCGATATCGGTTACGCCATCCGGCCGGCGTATTTCGGCCAGGGCTACACCTACGAGGCGGCCGCCGCCGTGGTGGCGTATGCGCGCGATACCCTGGGCCTGCCCCGGCTGATGGGCATCACCAATCCGGCCAACCTGAATTCCATCAATCTGCTGGCCAAGCTCGGTTTGCGCTTCGTCGAGCACAAGATCATGCCGCCCGACGGCCGGCCGACCAATATCTACAGCATGGAGCTGTTGCAGCGGTGAGATTCCCTTAGGTTTTCCATTTGCTGCTCCGTGGGTTTAAGGGCATGATGGACAAGAGCCCTTGCCACGGAGGAAACGATGAATCTTGCCAATCTCAAGATAGGCGTGCGCCTGGGGTTGCTGGGCGCCTTCTTCTTTGCCGCCCTGGCCATCGTTGCCGTCGCCGGCTGGCGGGCGCTGGACGACAGCAACCAGCGCAGCGCCGACGCCATGGCGCGCGCGGTGGCGCTGAGCCAGGCCATCGATACCGCGCGCGGCGCGCAGGTCGAGTTCAAGATCCAGGTGCAGGAGTGGAAGAACATCCTGATCCGCGGCAACGATCGCGCGCAGTTCGACCGTTACCGCCAGGCCTTCGTGCAGGGTGGCGCCAGCACGCGCGATGCGTTGCGGCAATTAGAGCGCCAGCTCGGCCAGCTGGGCTTGCGCACGCCGCTGGTCGGCGAGGCCATCGCCACGCAGGACGGGCTGGTGGCGCGCTATCTCGAGGCGTTGCAGCAGTACGATACGGCCAGGCCTGAGAGCGCACAGGTGGTCGATGCGCTGGTCAAGGGCATGGACCGCGAACCGACCCGCAAAATCGACGACATCGTCGCGTACATCGGCGCCGAGGCCAGGCGCCTGACCGTGGCCATGGCCGAGGAAAACGCCAGCGCCCACCGCCGCACCCTGTGGACCATGGGCCTGACGCTGCTGGTGACGCTGGCGGTCGGCTGGGTCACGGTGACCGCGCTGATACGCGGCATCACCCGGCCGCTGGACGCGGCGCTCGGCGTGGCGCGGACGGTGGCGTCCGGGGACTTGCGCAGCGAGGTCCGGGTCGACCGCGGCGACGAGATCGGTCAGCTGCTGGGCGCGCTCAAGGCGATGCAGCACAATCTGAGCAACATCGTCGGCCGCGTGCGGGCCGGCACCGAGACCATCCACCTGGCCGCCACCGAGATCGCCTCCGGCAACCTGGACCTGTCCGGCCGCACCGAGGAGCAGGCCAGTTCGCTCGAGGAAACCGCGGCCGCCATGGTGCAGCTGACCAGCACCGTCAAGCAGAACAATGAGAATGCCGGCGCGGCCAGCCGGCTGGCCGAAGCGGCGTCCAGCGTGGCGGCGCGCGGCGGCGACGCGGTGGCGCAGATGGTGCGCACCATGGGCGAGATCAACGACAGCTCGCACCGCATCGTCGACATCATCGGCGTGATCGACGGCATCGCCTTCCAGACCAATATCCTGGCGCTGAACGCGGCGGTGGAGGCGGCGCGTGCCGGCGAGCAGGGCCGCGGGTTCGCGGTGGTGGCGTCCGAGGTGCGTACATTGGCCCAGCGCAGCGCGGCGGCCGCCAGGGAAATCAAGGAGCTGATCGGCACCTCGGTCGGCCGGGCGGAGGAAGGCAGCCGGCTGGTCGGCCAGGCCGGCGCGACCATGAACGAAGTGGTGGCCAGCGTGCAGCGCGTGACGGCCATCATCGGCGACATCTCGGTGGCCAGCGGCGAGCAGCGCGACGGCATCGAGCAGATCAGCACCGCCATCAGCCAGATGGACAGCGTCACCCAGCAGAACGCCGCGCTGGTGGAGCAGGCCGCGGCGGCGGCCGAGTCGCTGGAGCAGCAGGCCGCCAGCCTGCGCGAGGCGGTCAGCATCTTCAAGCTGGACGAGCAGCCGGCCCTGGCGCCGGCCGCCGCCGGCCGCGCCCTGCGCCTGGCCTGAGCAAGCAGGACGCCGAAACCACAGACCGTTTTGACGCTCATCAATAGTGAGCGGGAACGGTCTGTTTTGTTGCCGGTTCTCCCCTATCATTTGCTCTTCCGCACCGAAGGAGGGAAGAGCATGGACAGCTTGTTGCCCGCGCTGATAGGCGTCGCGCCCTGCCTGCTGGCGCTGTGGTACGGCGAGTGGCAGGCGCGTACCTTGCGCCAGCGCTGCGCGCAACTGCAGACGGCGCTGGCGGAACAGCGCGACAACGAAGTGCGGCTGAATTTTATCGCCCACCACGATGCGCTGACCGGGCTGCCGAACCGGCTGCAGTTCCAGTTGCAGCTGGAGCACGGCGTGGCGTACGCGCGCCGTCATGGCAGCCGGCTGGCGGTGCTGTTTGTCGATATCGATCACTTCAAATCGATCAACGACACGCTGGGCCACGATGCCGGCGACCAGGTGCTGGTGCAGTTCGGCCAGCGCCTGCGCCAGTGCGTGCGCGAGGTGGACACGGTGGCGCGCCAGGGCGGCGACGAATTCATCGTGCTGCTGACCGAGCTGCACAACAGCGCCGACGCGCAGCAGGTGGCGGACAAGATCATGAAGGCGATCGGCGAGCCGTTCCTGATCCACGGCGAACCGCTGGAAGTGGGCGCCAGCATCGGCGTCTCGGTGTATCCCGACGATGATGAAGATCTCGAAACCCTGATCGAAAAGGCCGACCTGGCGATGTACGCGGTCAAGCAGCGCGGCAAGGGCGCCAGCCTGCGCTTCCTGCCCACCATGCAGGCCAAGGCGTACTCGCGGCTGATCCTCGAGACGGCGCTGCGTCACGCGCTGGAACATGACGAATTCATCCTGACTTATCAGCCCAAGCTGGATCTGCGCCAGCAGCGCATCACCGGCGTCAAGGCGCTGCTGCGCTGGAAGCACCCGGAACTGGGGCTGGTGATGCCGCTGGACTTCCTGCCGGTGCTGGAACAGAGCACGCTGATCCTGCCGGTCGGCGCGTGGGTGATGTCGACCGCCGCCGCGCAGGCGCGCTACTGGATGGCGCTGGGGCATCCGCTGATCGTGTCGGTGCATCTGTCGCCGCGCCAGTTTTTCCAGAAGGACGTGGCGCAGGTGTTCGCCGCGATCCTGGAGCAGGCCGGCGTGCCGGGACGCCATATCGAGCTGGAAGTCACCGAGGCCATGCTGATCGATAAGACCCAGAACGTGGAAGAGATACTCAACCAGTTCAAGCAGATGGGGATGCGCATCGCGATCAGCGATTTCGGCACCGGTTACGCGTCGCTCAACTATCTGCGGCGCTTCCCGGTGGACGTGGTGAAGATCGACAAGGCGTTCGTCGACGATCTGCAGCGTGGCGGCGCCATGGTGCGCTCCATCATCGAGATGGCGCATGGACTGAACATGAAGGTGATCGCCGCCGGGGTGGAGACCGGCGAGCAGCTGGCGCAGTTGTCGGCGCTGGGTTGCGACGAGGCGTTCGGCTTCTGCCTCAGCGCGGCGGTGTCGCCGGAGGAAGTGGAGGCGCTGCTGGCCAACCGCCAGCAGCGCACCGCGGCTTTCAGTGACTGAAGAACCACTCCAGCGGCAGGTGCGCGCGCGCGGCCCACGATTTCTCGTTGTGGCTGCCGCCCGCCGCTTCGTGGTAGTACAGATCCTCGCCGAGCCTGAAGCCTTGCGCCAGCAGGGCGTCGCGCATCTTGCGGGTATCTTCCAGACCGTCGTTGTCGGTGCCGGCGTCGATGTACAAGCTGACCGGCAGGTGCGCCGGCGGCTGTTTGATGAACATCTGCTCGTTCCACCAGAAGGAACTCGATACGCCGCCGGCCTTGGAGAACACCTGCGGGTATTTCTGCGCCATGTAGACCGAGGCGATGCCGCCCAGCGATGAACCCATCACCGCGGTGTGGTCGCGCTCCGGCAGCGTGCGCAGGTTGGCGTCGGCCCAGGGCTTGACGGTATCGACGATGAAGGCGGCGTAGGCATCGAGCTTGCCGCCGCCGTATTTCGGGTCGCAGCAGGGCGTGTATTCGGCGATGCGCTGTTCGCCGGCGTTGTCGATACCGACCACGATGGCGGGCGCGATGGCGCCGGCGGCGATCAGTTTGTCCATGGCGGCGTTGATGTCCCATGCCACGCCGTAGGCGGCGCTGCGGGCGTCGAACAGGTTTTGACCGTCGTGCATGTACAGCACCGGATAGCGCTGTCGCGGATTGGTGTCATAACCGGGCGGGAGGTAGATGCGCAGCTTGCGGCTGTTGCCGAGTTGTGGCGAGGCGAAGTTGTCGACGATGCGCAGCGTGCCGCTGGCGATCGCGGTGGCCGGGGCATCGCTCCCGGGCAGCGGCATGATGCGCACGCCGTGGATGTCGAATTTGTTCGATGGCCCCTGCACACCGCCCGCATCGCTGTAGCTGGTGTTGGAGCGCATGTAGCTCATGTTGTAGAAGTCGCTGAGCTCCAGGCGGTAGCTGCCGGTCTTCAGCTTGGCGCGCAGTGGCGTCGAGTAGACCGGTCCGGCATCGGCGGGGGAGTGCGGCAGTTGCAGCACGCCGTTGGCGACGATATTGCCGGTGGCGTCTTTCAGCGCGGCCCATTTCACGCCGCCGCTGATGCCCAGGTTGATCTGGTGCGCCAGGTTGCGGTATCGGATCTGCACTGCGTAACCGCCATTGCGGTCCACCTTGAAGTCCTGCGTGAAGACGTCGGACGGGGCGCCCCAGCCGGGGCTGGAGACGGCGATTTCCTCACCGCTGTTCAGGCATACCGGCATGCTGTGGTGACTGCGGTTGCCGGAGCGGGCGTACACCGCTTCCACCGCGTAGCACAGATTGCCGTCGGCGCCAGCGTGGCGGTCGGACCAGGTGCCGGTCGTGATGCGGGCGCCGGTCAGCACGCCGTTGCGGTAGATGTTGTAGTAGACCCCGGCGCCGGGGGCGCGACCCGCATCGCCCGCGCCGACCTGCTCACCGCCGGCCGCGATCTGCAGCGTTGGATAGCCATAGGCGCCGCGCGCCGCGCTGGCGATGCGCGGCTCGGCCGGAGCGTAGACGGCGGCATCCCGCACCAGCGGTTTGGCGGTGACGCTGCGCTTGTCCTGCTGGCCCGGCAGCAGTTTGCCGAGACGGATTTCAATCACGTTGTCATCGTTCAGCGCGTCCCAGCTCATTGTCGCGCCGGCCGGCCTGCCGTTCAGCGTAACGCCATCGACCGCGTAATAGCCATCGCCTGTGGTGGCGGCGGGCAGCGTCACCCGCACTTGCAGGCGCTTGTCGCGCAGGGTCAGGTCGTTGAGCGTGATGGCGTCGCTGCCGGCGAAGGTTTCGCGGCGCAATCTGGCGGTGATGAAGGGACGCAGCGCGATACCATCATTGGTGGTCTGCACGCCGAACACGCTGCCCACCACCATGCCAAGATATCCGCCGACGGACCACAGCTGGCGGCGCGAGTTGACCACCGGGCCACTCAGCTTGCCGTCATCCAGCATCGGCTGGCCGGACAGCCACTCCAGGTTCTCCATATTGGACAGGTTGGTGGCCGCGCCGCGCATCAGCGTGGCGTAGGCCGCATCGGCCACCGCGACGTTGGCGCCGATGGCCGCCGCCTTCAGGCCGAACGCGGTGACGAACGGCCACATCGCGCGGTTGTGGTAGACGGCGGTATCGGCCTGCTGCGGCCAGATCACCGGCGCACCGAGCGGACCATGCGGATAGTGCGCCAGGATGCTCTGCGTCTGCCGCTGGTCGGCGATGCCGGTGACGATGGCCAGCGACTGGCCCAGCCAGTCGTACTTGTACTCGGCCGCGCCGTCGAAATGGCCGGCGGTGACGCTGCTGTACATGCCGCTGTCGGTCTGCCAGAAGCGCCGGTTGATGGCGGCCTTGAGATCGGCCGCCCAGCCGGCGTAGCGCTGCGCCAGCGCGGCCTCGCCTTGTTCGCGCGCCAGCTGCGCGGCCAGCGTCAGCGCCTTGTAGTGGGCGGCGTTGGTGGACAGCGCTTTGGAGGTGGCCATGTACGCCAGCTGGCCCGGCATCCACGCCGCGTAGCTCTGTTCGCGCCAGTCGAGGAAGGATTCTTCGCCCCGGTACAAACCGTCGGCCGCGTCCCAGATGGCGATGCGGTCGTTTTCCAGCGTGTTCGACAGGGCGCGCAGGGTTTTCTGCGCGAAGGCCTGGCGCGCTGCGGACGGCAGTGCCTTCAGTGCTTCGTCCGCGCCGAAGGCCCAGGTGACGCGGTCGGTGCTGACCGGCCAGCTGCCGCCGCTGCCGGTGTCCTGTACGATTTGCAGGCCATCCGCGCTGCCCATCACGTTGGCGCCGGGCTGGATGCCGTCGCGGTAGCCGGAGAGTTTGAACTCCAGCGAATTGCGCACGCGCTGCGGATCGAGCATGCCGAGGCTCAGCGAGGCGGCGTATGACAGGTCGCGGGTCCAGACGTAGTGCCACAGTTCACCCGTCTCGAAACACTCGCAGGGGATGGGCTTGCCGCCGTTGTAGCTGCCGTCGCGGATTTCGCTGACGGCATCCTGTTTCATCTCGCTGCCCGCCAGCGCGAACAGCGCGTCGAAGGCGAGGTTGCCGCTGCGGACAGTCGGCAGGCCGGACGATTCGAGGTAGCTGATTTCCTGCTTGCCGCGCTTGTCTCCTTCGGCGCGCACGCGCAGCGTGGTCGATTGGGTGTAGCTGCGCAGCTTCGCGGTGGCGTCGGGCGTGGTGTAGCTGACGGTTTCCTTGTTGCCGTCCCAGGTCGGATAACTGGCGCTGGCGCTTGCCGCCTGCGCGCCGAGGGCGGGAATGGCCAGCAGCGCGGCGCACAGGGCGCGGCGGGCGGGAGGTGAAGGGTGACGGTCGGCGCGGCGCGGCGCGTGCGCGGTCGGGTGCTTCATGGTTCGATCTCCAGTATCAGCGCGGACCGCGCCGGCAGTTTGACTTGGCCGTCCAGCGAAATACGCTGTCCGGTGATGACATCCACGCCCGCGTGCACGCCTTCCAGCATTTCGTGGAAGCGCGCGGTCGGCAGCACGGTGTCGGTGGTGTTTTTGTTCAGGGCTACCATCACCTTTTTGCCGCCGCCGTAGCGGAAGTAGACGTAGGTGTTTTGTTCCGGCCCGTAGTGCATCAGTCTACCGTTATGGATGACGGTTGCGGTTTTGCGCCAGTTGAGCAGCTTGCGGATGTACGCCTGCGCGTCGGCCTGCCTCGGCGTCAGGCCGGCGCCGGTGAAGGCGTTGACCTTGTCGCCGGCCCAGCCGCCGGGGAAGTCGCGGCGGTACGAGGCATCGTCGCGACCCTTGATGGTGCTGGTCATCTGGATCTCCGTGCCGGCGTAGAACTGCGGGATGCGCGGCAGTGTCGCCACCACCGCCATCGCCATGCGGAACAGGCCCTGGTCTTCTTCCAGGGCGCTGTAGATGCGCGACAGATCGTGGTTGCCCTCGAACAGAACCAGGTTGCCGGGATTGGGGTAGAGGTAATCCTGCGACAGCGTTTCGTACAGCGTCACCAGTCCGGCGTCCGTGGCGTCTGGCGCCACCAGTGCGCGGCGCAGGGCGTCGTTGAGCGGGAAGTCCATCATGCTCGGCATGTGCGAGACATAGCCATCGGTGTTGCGCTTGCCCTCCTGCCAGTGCGCCACCACCGGAATCAGCGGACTCCATTCTTCGCCAACCAGGTTCAGTTTCGGATATTCCGCCATCAGCGCGCCCGACCAGCGCGTGAGGAAGTCGTTGTTGGAATAGCCGTAGGTGTCCACGCGCAGGCCGGACAGGCCGGCGTATTCTATCCACCAGACGTTGTTTTGAATCAGGTAGGTGGCGACGAAGGGATTGGCCTGGTTCAGGTCCGGCATGCCCTGCGCGAACCAGCCGGCGGTGAAGTTGCGCTTGTCCTCTTGCGCTGCGTATGGATCCTGCACGGCCACCCGGTGATGCTGGGTCGGCACGAACTTGCCCTGGTAGCTCAGCCAGTCCGGCATCGGCATGTCCTGCATCCACCAATGGTGGCTGCCGATGTGGTTGAGCACCACGTCCTGGATCACGCCGATATGCTTTTCGCGCGCCTGCGCCACCAACTGGCGATAGGCGGCGTTGCTGCCGTAGCGCGGGTCGACGCGGTAGTGGTCGGTGGTGGCGTAGCCATGATAGGAACCGCGCGGCGAATTCGATTCCAGCAGCGGCGTAGGCCACAACATGGTGAAACCCATGGATGCCACGTAGTCGAGGTGATCGGCGATGCCCTGCAGGTCGCCGCCGTGACGGCCCGAAGCTGCGGCGCGGTCGGCCTGTTCCGCCATGCCGCCGACGTTGTCGTTGGCCGGATCGCCGTTGGCGTAGCGGTCGGGCATGACCTGGTAGATGGCGTCGCTGCTGTTGAAACCGGCGCGTTGGGCGGAGCCGGGCGCGCGGGCCAGCAGCTCGTAGCCGTAGTGCAGGACGGTTTGGCCGTTGCGCTGGAACGCGAGGTCAAGCTTGCCCGGCCGGGTGTCGGCCGCGATATCGAGGTCGATGAACAGGTAGTTGCGGTTGGCGACGCGCGTGACGCTGGCGACGCGCACGCCGGGGTAGGCCAGCACCGGCTCCAGGTCGGCGATCCGCGTGCCGTGCACCATCAGCTGCAGTCCGCGATGGTGCATGCCGGCCCACCACATCGGCGGGTCCATGTGATCGATGCGGTAGTCGGCGGCGCCGGCCAGCGTGGGTAGCAGGGCGGCGAGCAGCGCCGCGACGGCGGTGTGATTCATGTGGTCTCCAAGTCAGGTAGTCGTACTACACCGTTTTATTTTTCTTGATGGTCGGCGTAGAGCTTTGATTTTGCGAGAGAATACTCTGAAATGCCCGTTGCATCAAACCCGGCTGGCGGCTTGAAATTTAGTTGAAATACAGCGGCATTGTCATTTTCCTTCAAAATCAGTTTCATACCAGAAAGTCCTTGCTCTGTGCGGCCCCGCGGACGCCGGATGGATGCCGGACCGCTACATAAATTAGCGGTTTTTACGGCAAAACTGTAGTTCTACTACACTTCCTCCATCACCTTGATGTAGCCGAAATACAACGAGAACGCACTTATCGTAGAGAGAGGCGCGCTCTCGGCATGTAGTTATACGTAGTGGCGGGGAAGTTTGATTGACACACAATCTAGTTTTAGTACAAAATTCTTTCTAGAACGTCTTTAGAACGTTGTAATCCTTGGATCCCGCGGCGCCCAGATGAGGTTGTGCTGATAGCGGGACTTATATTTGTGTCATGAGAGGGGACATTAATGAATATCTTCGCCAGCAAGCGCAGCCACACTGCGTTCCCGTTAAAGCCGGTTGCCGCCGGTTGCGCCCTGTTGGTCGCCGCCGCCGCCGTGCCTGCGTTCGCGCAAACCAGCGCCGACGCGCCAGCCGCCGCTGATGAGCCGAAAGTCATGTCCGTGACCGTGGCCGGTATCCGCCGCGGCATCGAGGATGCGATCTCGGTGAAAAAAGACGCCACCTCCATCGTCGAAGCGATTTCGGCGGAGGATATCGGCAAGCTGCCGGACGTGTCGATCGCCGAATCGATCGCCCGTCTGCCAGGTCTGGCCGCCCAGCGCGTGGCCGGCCGCGCGCAAGTGATTTCGATCCGCGGCCTGTCGCCGGACTTTTCCACCACCCTGCTGAACGGCCGCGAGCAAGTCTCGACCGGCGACAACCGCAGCGTCGAATTCGACCAGTATCCATCGGAACTGATCGGCGCCGTGACCGTGTACAAAACCCCGGACGCCGGCCTGGTGGGCCAGGGCCTGTCGGGCACCATCGACCTGCAGACCGTGCGTCCGCTGGCCTTCAGCGGCCGCACCGTGGCGCTGAACGCGCGCGGTGAAAAGAATTCGCTGGGCAAGATCGGCAATGCCAAGGACACCGGCAACCGCTTCAGCGCCAGCTATATCGACCAGTTCGCCAATCGCACCATCGGTATCGCGCTGGGCTACGCCCACCTGGAAACCCCGGTGCTGGACAATGAAACCGGCCTGTACGAGCCATGGAAGCGCGACGACCGCGCCGGCCTGCCGAGCGGCACCTTCGCTTCGGACGGCATCAAGGCCGTGGCCAAGAGCGGCCGCAACGAGCGCGATGGTCTGATGGGCGTGCTGCAATACCGTCCGAACAAGCAGTGGACCAGCACCTTCGACGTGTACGCTTCGCGCTTCAAGGATGAGGAAACCGCGAACCAGATCGAAATCAACCTGAGCGGCTGGAACGGCGGCAACAAGCCTGATCCGATCTACAATCCGGTGACGGTGGTCGGCGGCACCATCGCCGGCGGCACCGCCAACAATATCTACCCGCTGGTGCGCGGCATGTACAACAAGCGCAAGGATGATATCCGCGCTGCCGGCTGGAGCAACGAGATCAAGCTGGACGGCTGGTCGCTGTTCACCGACCTGAACTACTCGAAAGCCAAGCGCTCCGAGCTGAGCCTGGAAAACAATCTGCAGATGAGCAACGCCGCCGGCGCGCCCTTCCTGGATTACGTCAAGCTGGGCTATGGCAATGGCGGCTTCTCGCAGCTGACCCCGGGCCTGGACTACAACAACCGCGACGCCCTGTACGTGACCAACACCATCTACGGTTCCGGTTACGGCAAGACGCCGAGCGTGGAAGATGAGCTGAAGGGCGCGAAGATCACCGCCAACATCCCGTCCTCGGGCATGCTGGAAAAGGCGTTCTCGAGCTTCGATATCGGCGCCAACTACAGCGACCGCAGCAAGAACAAGCACCAGCCTGAAGGCAACATCAACCTGAAAGGTGCGCCGACCCTGATTTCGTCCGACCTGTTCTACCAGTCGGCCAATCTGGGCTTCGCCGGCGCCGGCTACATTCCAACCTGGAACGTGCCAGCGGTGGTGAACAAGTACATGGTGTTCGAGCCGACCGATACCCAGGGCTACCTGATTGCCAAGACCTGGGAAGTCAGCGAGAAGATCGCTACCGCGTTTGCCAAGGCCAACATCGAAGCGGAGCTGGGCAGCGACGTCAGCCTGCGCGGTAACGTCGGCGTGCAGGTGCAGCGCACCGACCAGTCGTCGGCATCGCGCTGGTACGACAACACCACCGGCGCCATCAAGCCGGTCAACGACGGCAAGAAGTACACCGACGTGTTGCCAAGCATGAACCTGGCGTTCGGCTTCGACAACCAGCAGACCGTGCGTGTGGCGCTGGCCAAGCAGTTGGCGCGTCCGCGTGTGGACCAGTTGCGTTCGGCGCTGGACTTCGGCATCGACACCACCAAGCGCGAGCCGGGCGGCAGCGGCGGCAACGCCCGTCTGGACCCATGGCGCGCCAAGGCCTTCGACATCTCGTACGAGAAATACTTCGACAAGAAGGCATACTTTGCGATTGCAGGTTTCTACAAAAAGCTGGATACCTACATCTTCACCCAGACGCAGTCGTATGACTTCAGCGCTTACGTCCCGCCGGGTTCGGTCGGCAGCGCCGCCAGTTTCCCGCTGCACACCACCATCGGTAACTACACCGCGCCATACAACGGCAACGGCGGCAACCTGAAGGGTGTGGAATTGTCGGCATCGCTGCCGCTGAACATGGTCAGCAAGGTACTGGATGGTTTCGGCGTGAGCGGCAGCACCACTTACACCGACAGCAAGATCACCATCGAAGATCCGAGCGGCAGCATTGGACAGAACATCCCGCTGCCTGGCCTGTCCAAGCGCGTGAGCAACTTCACCGCTTACTATGAGAAGGCTGGTTTCGAGGCGCGCGTGAGCCAGCGTCGTCGTTCGAACTTCGTGGGCGAGATCGGCAACTTCTCCAACGACCGCGCACTGCGTTATGTCGTCGGCGAAAACATCATCGACCTGCAGCTGGGTTACACCTTCGAGAATGGTCCGATGAAGGGTCTGGGCTTCCTGGTGCAGGTGAACAACCTGCGCAACGCCGCCTACGAAACTTACAACGGCGACCGTTCGCAGCAGCTGGAATACCAGAAGTACGGTCGCACCGTGCTGGCGGGCGTGAACTACAAGTTCTAAGCGTTAAGGCTTGAAAGGAAAGGCGTCCCGCGGGACGCCTTTTTTATTTGAACATCTGCGTCAGCGATTGCGCTTCGGGCAGGGCATCGCTCCAGCGTTCGAGCTGTGCCAGTCTGGCTTTGGCCAGTTTGTCGTGGGCGGTTTTCGACAGCGGCCCGAAACGACGTGTGAGCTGCCGTTCCAGCAGCGTTAACGCGCCTTCCCTCCGGCCTTACTGCAAGCCGCGCTTCAAGCCCTGTTCCAAGCCCTGTTCCAATCCTTGCTCCCAACCCTCTTTCAAACCCTTCTTCAGGCCTTTCTGCCATCCCTCATCGATAAACGATTGTTCCGGCGGGCTGATCCATTCCATATTGCGCTCCTTCTCCAGCTTGAGGACGTCCCGCCAGTAACGCCGCTGATGGGGCTCAGGCAGGGCCATCATCCAGTTGATCACTTTGAACATAACGATTGTGCGCTCTTTATGCCCGCCGCGTTGATACAGTAATTCGGTCAGTTGCCGCTTCGCAGCGTAGAGCCGATCAGCAGCATGCCTGGCCCGCTGTGTGCGCAGGTGGGCCAACGTGAGCAAGGCAAATGGATTTTGCGAGGCAATCGACCTGAGTGTAAAGTGCTGGGAAGAACAGCGATATAAATGCCCGGAAAGCATGCGTCAATGCCGTTTTCCAAGGAGAATCGTAGTGGGCGGGTTGGGCGGTTCTTGGCATCCGCCCAGTGTCAGCCATGTTTTGTCAGGCCATATTGCGCCAGGACAGAGGTGCCAAGCGCTTTATTGCCCGCTGCGGTTTTTCACGCTCGGGCGTTCGGCGACTTTTGCCTGCCAGGCTTTCAGCGCCGGGTAGTCGTCGGTGACGCCGATGTTGATGAAGGCCGCGTGCAACAGCGCGCAGTAGACGGTGATGTCGGCCATCGAGAAGCTGTCGCCGGCGATGTAGGGCGTCCTGGCCAGCACGCCGTCGAAGTAGCGCATGCCGTTGGTGAATTTTTCCAGCTGCCGCTCGCCCCATTCCTTGCGGCCCGCCCATTCGGGACTCTTGTACGCCTGCAGCGTGGCGCCCAGGCCCGGTGTGGCATAGTGGAAGTAGATGCCGATGCCATCGATCATCCAGTCGTCGGCGCGCTTCTGCATCATGTGGACCAGGGCTTTTTCGCGCGGCGTGCTGCCGGTCAGGGTCGGCGCGCCATCCAGATTGTCGAGGTATTCGGTGATGGCGACGCATTCGGCGATGTGGGTGCCATCGTCCAGCTCCAGCACCGGCACCACGCCGCTCGGGTTCTTCGCCAAAAACGCCGCTTGCTTGTGCTCCGCCGCGATCAGGTCGACGGGAACGAATTCGAACCGTTGCTCCAGTCCCTTTTCGGCCAGGACGATGCGGATGCGGGCGGGATTGGGAAAACCTGGGGTGTCGTAAATCTTCATATGTAGCCTTGGAAAATTCTACCTCTCGGTAGATAGATTAAAATGGCCGATAGTCAGACGTTTCCGGATTTATCTATCTATCGGTAGATAGATAATATGTCTGGAGGATTTGCCGCGTCAAGTAAAAATTTTGAGGAGCCGGGATGGCAAGCGATAAGAAGCAGGAAGTGATGATGGCCGCCAGGCTGATGGTGCAGGCGCAGGGCTACAACGCCTTGAGCTTCCGCGATCTGGCGGAAGCCGTGGGCGTGAAGAGTTCCAGCATCCATTACTATTTTCCGACCAAGGGTGACCTGGGCGCGGCGCTGGCGCGCCAGTACACGGACGAATTCATGGAATACCTGAACGGCCTGCTGGAGCAGGGCGTCGACTGGCGCGACTGCGTGGCGAAGTATGCGGACGTGTTTCGCGATACGCTGCTGCGTGAGAACCGCATGTGCATGGCAGGCATCATGGCGGCCGAGCGTCCCGGTTTGGCGCCGGAAGTGCGGGCCGAGGTGGAGCGCTTCACCGGGCAGATCGTCGGCTGGCTGGCGCGTGTGCTGTCCCTCGGCAAGCCGAAGATGGAGGCGGAGGCAGTGCAAGGATGGGCGTTTGCCGTATTTTCGGCAATCGAAGGCGCCCAACTGGTGGCGCGCGGCTGCGATGATGTGGGGGTGTTCGACAGCACCCTGGCCGCGTACCGGGCGGCGGGCCTGCTGCCCTGATTGGCACCCTGATTGGGGACAGACCACGATTTCGCAATAAATTGCAAAATCGTGGTCTGTCCCCGGGGGTTATTTCTTCTCGGCGGCGGCGAACGCGGCGTTCTGCTGGTCCAGCCACGTCTTCAGCGGCGCGAAGTATTCGAGCAGCGCGTTGCCGTCGATCTTGTCTTCGCCGGAGATGGCTTTCAAGGCTTCCGGCCACGGCTTGCTGGTGCCCATCTCCAGCATCTGCTGCAGCTTGGCGCCGGCCTTGGCGTTGCCGTAGATCGAGCAGCGGTGCAGCGGACCGGTGTAGCCGGCTTCGCGGCACAGCGCGCGGTGGAACTGGAATTGCAGCATGTCGGCCAGGAAGTAGCGCGCGTACGGCACGTCGGCCGCCACATGGTATTTCGCGCCGGCGTCGAAGCCGCCGCTGTCCACCGGACCCGGACGCTTCACGCCCATATACTGCTCGCGCAGCGCCCACCAGGCCTTGTCGTAATCGGCCGGCTTGGTCTTGCCGGCGTAGACGTCCCAGCGCCATTTATCCACGGTGTACGAGAACGGCAGGATGGCGACCTTGCTCAGCGCGCGTTCCAGCAGCTGGCCGATGTCGGCATCCTTCTCCGGTTCCTGCTCCATCAGGCCGACCTTCTTCAGGTAGTCGGGCGTGATCGACAGCGCGATGGTGTCGCCGATGGCTTCATGGAAGCCGTCGTTGGCGCCGTTGTGGAACAGGAAGGCCGGCTGCTTGCTGTAGGCCAGGTCGTAGTAGATGTGCCCCAGCTCATGGTGGATCACGGTGAAGTCCTCGGCGGTCGGCGTGATGCACATCTTGATGCGCACATCTTCCTTCTCGTCGATGGTCCAGGCGGAGGCGTGACACACCACGTCGCGGTCGCGCGGCTTGGTCAGCAGCGAGCGTTCCCAGAACGATGCCGGCAGCTGGCGCATGCCCAGCGAGGTGTAGAAACGCTCGGCGTATTGCGTCATCTGTTTGGCGTCGGTCTTGCGTTGTTCCAGCACTTTGGTCAGGTCGAAGGCGCTGGCGCCGCTGGCCGGCTTCAGGAGCGGATACAGGTTGTTCCAGTTCTGCGCCCACATATTGCCGAACAGGTGGGACGGGATCGGGCCGGTCAGCGGCACCACGTCCGGACCGTAGGTCTGGCGCAGCTTGTAGCGGGTGTAGGTGTGCAGCGATTCGTACAGCGGCTTGACTTGCTGCCACAGGCGTTCCATCTCGGCGGCGAAAGCGTCCGGCGGCATGTCGTACAGCGAGCGCCACATGGCGCCGGTGTCGGCGAAGCCCATCTGCTTCGCGCCCTTGTTGGACAGTTCGACGTATTCGGCGTACTTCTGCTTGTACGCCGGCGACTGTGCGTGCCAGCCCAGCCACATCTCTTTCAGCTTGGCCTCGTCGCGCGAGTTGGCCAGGACTTTTTCCATCTCGCCCAGCGCCAGGCACTGGTCGGAACCGTCGGCCTTCTTGCTGCAGTATTTGGCCTTGCCGTAGGCGCCGTTCATGGCCGCCTGCAGGGTGGCGTACTGTTCGCGTTCCTTCGGATCGGCGAATACCAGCGACAGCTGCAGCAGCTTGAGTTTGCGCGCGTCGTCGGCCGACAGTTTCAGGCCGTTGTAGCGGCGCGCCTTCAGCGCCAGTTCGCCGGTGGCGTCCAGATAGCGCTCGGCGAAGAAGGAGGCGATGGCTTCCGTGTCGTCGGTGATGAAGTTGGAGCCCACCCAGCCGGCGCGGGCGCTGTCGGTATTCAGCTTGTACAGGCGGGCGTCGGCGTCGGCCAGGAATTTTTCGGCCTCGGCGACGGTGGGTTTGGCGACAGGGGCGGCCAGCGCGGTGGCACTGGAGGCTGCGAGGGCGGTGGCCAGCAGCGTGCTGATAATTTTTGGTGTCACAGACATCTCCCTTGGTGGACTTGGTCTTCTCATCGAACCGGGTGGGCCGATGGCCGACAATGATACAGTGAGTTTTCGGCTAAGATTGAAGTTTTACTTTGACCGTAAGCCTTATGCCGTTCGCAACGCGACTGATAGTTTGTTTCCTGATGTTTGTTGGCGTGCTGTCGTCGCAGGCGCAATCCGCGGAAGCGGAAAAGATCCCCTGGCATCACACCAGCTACCTCGCCAAGGACGGCGCGCCATCGTACGTGACCTCGCTGGCGCAAACGCCGGACGGCTGGCTGTGGGTGGCTTCCTCCACCGGTCTGTATCGCTTTGACGGCGTGCGCTTCGAGCTGTTCGGGGCCGGCGTCGACCAGCTGTTGTACACCGACATCAGCGCGCTGAGGGCGCTGCCGGACGGCTCGCTGTGGGCGGGCTACCGGTACGGCGGCGCCACCTTGTTGCGCCAGGGGCACGTGGTGCGCCACTATCCGGCGCAGAAGGGTGGCCTGAACGGCACCACCTGGGATTTCGTCCGCGACCCTTGCGGTCAATTGTGGGCCGCCACCGCGCGCGGCCTGTTCCTGCTGAAGCAGGACGGCTTCCATGCCGCGCCGGCGGCACTGGGCGCGCCGCCGGCCGTGATCCGCATGCAGATCGACCGCAACGGCGGTTTCTGGCTGCGCAGTCCGGACAGTATCCTGCTGCGCGCCGCCGGCGCGGACAGCTTCAAGCCGGTGCCGGGGACGTGGGGCTGGGGAGGACTGGCAGAAGCGCCTGACGGCGGCATCTGGGCCAACGACCATATGGCGGGCGGCGCGCATCTGCTGCTGGCGCCGGCACGGGGAGGGGCTGCGCAGCAATGGCGTCCGGCGCCTGGGCCGTCGGGCCAGATGGCTTTTGATCGCGCCGGGCGCATGTGGAACTTGCGCGGCGACGGCGTGGAGATGGCCGGCGCCGGCGACGTCCCGTCGCGGCAGCTCAGTTTCCAGCGCGGCTTGAGTGGCGAAACCGGCACCGCCATTCTGGCTGATCGCGAGGGCAACATCTGGGTCGGCACCAACGGTGGTCTCGATCGCTTCCGCGAGAACAAGCTGACCCAGTACCCGGCCTTGAGCACACAGGGGGAAGCGCTGCCGCTCGCCGTGGGCAAGAATGGGGAGATATGGAGTGAGCTTCAGGTGATCGACGGCCCCGACGTGCCTCCGGTGGTCTACGATCGCGCCACGCCGACGCCGACCAGTTTCTCCACCGCCGAATTTGTCGACCGTGATGGCCGGCTCTGGATGCATACGTTCGATAATCTGGTGCGTATCGAACGGAGCGGGCGAGGCTTCACGCGCACCGTGATCCCACCGCCTGATGATGAAGCCTCAAAAAAAGCCGGCGTGGCGCCGGGACCGGCGCTGGGCATGGACAGCGATGGCGGGCTGTGGGCGGTGTTTCATTCCTCTCCATATCGCCTGAAGGACGGCAAATGGACGCTCAACGGCGGCATCGATCAGTTGCCGAAAATCGGCTACACCACCATGTACACGGCACCCGACGGGGTGCTATGGGTGGGCACCCGCAAGAATCTCATCTTTTCACTGACCGGCCGCACGCTGCGCCAGTTCGACGAGAAGGACGGCATTTCGCTGGGGGCGGTCAGCCAGTTTTTCTGGGACGGCAAAACCCTGTGGGCCGGCGGTAACAACGGCCTGGCTTTCCTGGCCGGCGGCCGTTTCCACAAGGTCGTCGGGCATGGCGGCGAGCCGTTCCAGGCCACCTCCGGCATCGCCCAGTCGGACGATGGCGACCTTTGGCTGAACAGCGGTTCCGGCGTGTTCCGCATTCCGTACAAGGAGCACCGGCAGCTGTTGAAAGATGCCGGCTACCGTGTGCAGTATGCGACGCTGAATCATGAAGACGGCTTGCGTGGTGCGGCGCCGCAATTCGGCGGCTCGCGCAACATCGTCTTCGCGCGCGGCAGAATCTGGGTGACGACCACCGTCGGCGTCTTCTGGTTCGACCCGAAACACCCGCTGCACAACCGCCTTGCGCCGCCCGTGGCGATACGCGGCCTGAGCGCGAATGATCAGGAGTACGGCGCCACCGCCGGCCTGACGCTGCCCAAGGGCACCAGCCGGATCCGCATCGATTACACGGCGCTGAGTCTGACCATGCCCGACCGGATGCAATTCCGTTACCGGCTGGACGGCGTCGACGCGGAATGGCAGCAGGTGACCAACCAGCGCGCGGCGTTTTACACCGGCCTGGGGCCGGGCCGGTATCGCTTTCAGGTGCAGGCCTCGAACAACGACGGCGTCTGGAACGATGCCGGCGCCACCCTGGATTTCGACATCGCGCCCAAACTGGTGCAGACCTGGTGGTTCAAGGCCGCGATCGTGGCGCTGCTGCTGCTGATGCTTTGGCTGGCGCACCGTCTGCGCCTGCTGCACGCCACCCGGCAGGCACGGGCGAAGTTCGAAGAACGGCTCGATGAGCGCGAGCGCATTGCGCGCGACCTGCACGACACGCTGCTGCAATCGGTGCAGGGCATGGTTCTGGTGGTGAACAATGCCGCCCAGCGCCTGTCGTCGCAGGCGGAAAAGGACGACATAGAGCGCGCGCTGGTGCATGCCGATGCCGCCATCCAGGAAGGCCGCGACCGGGTGCAGGCGCTGCGTCTGGAGGACGATCCCGGCGAATTGTTCGACACCCTGGTGCAGCTGGGCGCGCAGCGCCTGCAGGGCCATGGCTGCGAATTTGTGCCGACCCTGGTAGGCAAACCGCGCCTGCTGCATCCCATCGTCGCCGAAGAATGCAGCGCGATCGGCCGGGAAGCGCTGGCCAACGCCTTCCGCCACGCCCGGGCCACGCGGGTGACGCTGGAGGTGGCGTACGGCGCCGCCGGACTGCGCATCGCCATCCGCGACAACGGCTGCGGCATTCCGGCCGATGTGCTGGCCGCGGGTGGCCGCGAACGGCACTGGGGCCTGAAGGGCATGAAGGAACGCGCGGCGAAGATCCAGGCGGCGCTGGATTGCCGTTCCAGCGCGGACGGGGGGACGCACTGGCAGCTGTCGCTGCCGGCGCGGCTGGCTTACGCCGATCACGCGGGCGACAGCCGGTGGCGGCGCTTCCTGTTCGGTTAGGGCGCAACTTGCGGTAGACTAGGTAAAAACTGCCGATCGCGAGGATGAAATGCAACTGACGCTGGACGAGGACATCGCCGCGATCGAAAAGATCAGCGCCGTGCCGACCATACTGCAAGCGGTGTCCGAGCTGACCGGCCTGCGCTTCGTGTGCATCGCCCGCGTGACAGCCGATACCTGGCACTCCTGCGCGGTGCTGGACAAGCTGAATTTCGGCCTCAAGGTCGGCGACGCGCTGGACGTGAGCTCCACGCTGTGCGAGGAAGTCCGCGACAACAACGCGGCCATCATCATCGATTCGGTGCGCGACAGCACGCAATACTGCGATCACCACACGCCGCGCATCTACGGCTTTCAGAGCTATTTCTCGATTCCGTTGTACCGGCCGGGCGGAGAGTACTTCGGCACATTGTGCGGCCTCGACCCGGACAAGGCCGAACTGACGCGCAGCGCCACCAGCAACACCCTGACGCTGTTCGCGGAACTGATCAGCCGTCAGCTGGCTGGCCAGGAGGCGCTGCGCGACCAGGCGGAAACCGCCAGGCTGCGCGAGCAGTTCATCGCCATGCTCGGCCACGATATCCGCACGCCACTCAGCACCATGACCAATGGCGTCGAGATCCTGCGGCTGAAGGCGCCGGCGTCGCTGACACCGCTGCTGGACTTGATGTACAGAAGCGGGCAGCGCATCGCCGCGCTGGTCGACGACGTCACGGATTTTACGCGCGGACGCATGGGCGGCGGCATCGCGCTGGCGCTGCGCCGCGAAGACAAGCTGGAACTGCTGCTGAAGCAGGCCATCGACGAGTTGCGCAGCGTGCATCCGGGCCGGCAGATCATCGAGGAGATGCCGGACGACCTGGAGCTGTTGTGCGACGCGCCACGCCTGGTGCAGTTATTATCCAATCTGCTCAAGAACGCCATTGTGCACGGCAGTGCCAGCGCGCCGGTGCGGGTGCGCGTCACCCAGGGCGGCGGCATGTTCGAGCTGGCGGTGAGCAACAGCGGCCCGGCGATCCCGGCGGAAATCCAATCGCAGCTGTTCCAGCCGTTCTGGCGGTCGGCCACGGAGCAGGGCGGCCAGGGATTGGGCCTGGGCCTGTTCATCGCTTCGGAAATCGCTGTCTCGCATGGCGGCACGCTGGAGGTGGCGTCGTCCGATGCGGCCACCACGTTTACTTATCGTTCGCGCAGCGCCGGTCTTGCTTCATGCGGGGCGGATGCGCTGCCACTCTAAAGATTGGACTCATGGCTTATCTTCACCCTTCCGGCTGGCGGGAGATGTCCGCCACCGGCACCGCGGCGCGCGAGATCGAAACGCTGGCCTACTTAAGCGCCACACTGGCCGAGGCGCCTTACCACATCTACCACGGCGTCCACTGGACCAATGTCGAAAACGGCTTCTCCGTGTTCGACGAAATCGACTTCGTGATTGTCGCGCCCAACGGCCGCGTGCTGCTGATCGAGCAGAAGTCCGGCTTTCTCAACGAGACTCCGGATGGCCTGGTGCGCAACTACGCCGGCAAGCCGGTCAAGGTGGCCAACCACATCCTGCGCTCGATCCGCGGACTGACCGAACGCTTCGGCGGCGAGCTGTCGATCGACTACCTGCTGTACTGCCCCGACTACATCGTGCGCGACCCGCACCTGGCCGGCATCGACCCGCGCCACATCATCGACGCCACCAGCAAATACCGGCTGGCCGAGATCATCCGCGACATCCTGCCGATTGCCGATACCAAGCCGGACGAGCAGTTCAACAAGGTGACGCGCTTCCTCGGCAACATGCTGAGCTTGCGTCCCGACCCCAGCTCGATGATCGGCAACGCGGCGCAGATGGTGGCGCGGCTGTCCGGCGGCCTGGCGACATGGGCGCGGCGGCTGGAATTTTCGCCGTTCCGCCTGCGCGTGATCGGCACCGCCGGCAGCGGCAAGACGCAACTGGCGCTGGCCGAGTACACGGCCGCCATCGAAGCGGGTCTGAGTCCGCTGTACGTCTGCTACAACCGGCCGTTGGCCGACCACATCGGACGCCTGGTGCCGCCGGGCGGCCGGGTCACCAGCTTCCACATGCTGAGCGACGTCTACGCGCGCCAGCGCGGACAGACGCCCAACTACGGCGCGCCGGACGTGTGGGAAAGGATCGAAGCGCAGATGAGCAGCGCACCGTTGCCGGACGACTGGACATGCGACGTGCTGATCGTCGATGAAGGCCAGGACTTTTCCGAAGTCTGGCGCGACATCCTGCTGCGCATGCTGAAGCCTGACGGGCGCGCGATCTGGCTGGAAGACCCGAACCAGAACCTGTACGGCCGCGAAAGCGTCGCGCTGCCGGGCTGGGTCACACTGCATTCGGACACCAACTACCGCAGTCCGCGCCAGATCGTCAGCATGCTGGCCGCGATCGGCGCCACGCAGACGCCGGTGGAAGCGGGTAGCCCGTTCAAGGGCGCCGACATCGAGGAACTGGTGTACCCGCAGGGCGACGACGAAGCCATGCTGGCGCAGACGCGGCGCGCGGTGACGCTGTGCCTGGGCGCCGGCTTCGCGCGGCAGGACATCGCCATCGCCTCGTTCCGCGGGCGCGAAAAGTCGGTGATCCTGCACCTGGACCAACTGAGCGACGTACACACGCTGAAATCGTTCACCGGCGAGTACGACCTGTTCGGCAACCCGCAGTACCGCGACGGCGGACTGCTGGCGGAATCGGTCTACCGCTTCAAGGGCCAAAGCGCCCCGGCCGTGATCTTCACCGAAATCGACTTCGAAGCAATGAGCCCGCTGGTGCTGCGCAAACTCTTTGTCGGCATGACGCGCGCGCGCCTCAAGCTGGTACTGGTGCTCAGCGACCGCGCCGAACAGCAACTGCTCGACCGCATCTGAAGATCGGGGTCAGAGCCGACTTTTACAGCGCGATGTCGATGCTGCGGCTGGCTTGTTCGCTGGCTGGCAGGTCGATGGTGAGCTGGCCGGTTTTTTCGTCCCAGCCGAAGACGGCGACCTTGCCGTCGATGCGCACCGATGACGGCGCGGCGCCGATGTTGTGCACCGTGAGCGCAATACCACGTTCGGGGCGCTGGTACTGTTTGCCGATTTCCGATGCCACCCGCAGTGCCAGGGTCTTGTCCCGCAGCTTGCTGGTGAAGCGCAGCAGTTCGTATTTGCCCTGTTCGTAGGCGCCCGCCGTCAGGCCATCGTCGTCGTACAGTTTGCCGGCGCCGGCTTCGACCGAGGCGTCGTGCCAGTAGTGCAGTTCCAGGTTTTTGGTGCTGTAGTCGCGCGTGGTCCGGACCACGTTGACCATCGGGATGAAGGCGCCCGCGCGGACGTACACCGGCACGTGATCCGGCGACAGCGCCACGCTGCGCGTCGCGCCGCCCGCCTGACGTTCGCCGGTGTAGAAGTCGAACCATGCGCTGCGCGCCGGGAAGTAGACCTCCGCCGTGGTCTGGCCTTGCTTCAGCACCGGCGTCACCAGGAAGTCCTTGCCCCACAAGTAGGTGGATGACATCGCGCGTACCTTGGCGTTGCCCGGTTCTTCGTACAGCATGGGACGCATCAGCGGCAAGCCGCGCTGGTTGTTGTCGAAACCGAGGGTGTAGTTGTAGGGCAGCAGGCGGTAGCGCAGGCGGATCGCCGCGCGCGCCATGGCCTTGGTCTGGTCTTCGCGGTAGACCGGCTCGGACGGCACTTCTTCCTGCGCGTGCGGACGGAAGATCGGCTGGAATACGCCATACTGCAGCCAGCGCCGGTACAGTTCATTGTCCAGCACCGGGTTGGCGAAGCCGCCCAGGTCGGAGTGCATGTAGCCGACGCCCTGCATGCCCATCTGCAGCGCGATCTCCGGCTGCGACTGCAGTCCGCCCCAGCCGCGGTCGACGTCGCCCGACCATGGGATGATGCCGTAACGCTGCGTGCCCGAATAGCCCGCGCGCATCAGGATGAAGGGGCGTTCGGCCGGAAAGTCCTGCCGGTAGCCTTCCGCCACCAGCCGCGCCCATTGGTGGCCGTAGATGTTGTGTACCTGGTCCGCCGTGCC
The DNA here is from genome assembly GCF_004614165.1 of Duganella callida. Lineage (GTDB taxonomy): Bacteria > Pseudomonadota > Gammaproteobacteria > Burkholderiales > Burkholderiaceae_D > Rugamonas > Rugamonas callida. The sequence goes on from NZ_SPVG01000237.1 coordinate 61,963, forward strand.
GGTCGCGTGATGCAGCGCGGTCGGGTGCACTTCGGGCTCGCCCAGATCGCCCCAGACGCCGGTCACGCCCTGCTGGCGCAAGCCTTTGTAGATGTCCCAGAACCAGCGTTTTCCCTGCGGGCTGAAGATGTCGATCAGGCCGGTGTGGCCGAAGAAGAAGTCGTAGGCCAGCGGTTTGCCGTCGGCGTCGGTGCCCAGCACTTTTTTATCCACCGCTTCCTGCCAGCGTTTGGAGGTGTCGACCACAAACGGCTCGGTAATCACCACCGTCTGCACGCCTTTGGCCTTGAAGTCGGCGATCATGGCTTCCGGGTTGGGGAAGCTGTCCTTGTCCCAAGCCAGGTTGCCCATGGTGCCTTTGACTTCTTTGCCGAACCAGTACAGATCGAACACCACCGCGTCCAGCGGGATGTCGTCGGCGATGAATTTGTTGACGGTGTCGCGCGCTTCCTTTTCGTTGTGGTAGCCGAAGCGCATGGCGAAATTGCCGAAGGCCCAGCGCGGCGGCAAGGGTTGTCTGCCGGTGAGGGCGGTGTAGTTGCCGATCACATCTTCCCAGCTGTCGCCGGCGATCACCTGGTAGGTCTTGCGGCCGCCGATCGCTTCGTAGGTCAGGCTGTTGTCCTTGCGGCTGTCGAAGTCGAGGTAGCCGGTCTGCGGATTGTCGAAATGGATGGCGTACATTTTGGACGACAGCGCGATCGGCATGGTGTAACCCATCAGTTCCGAACGGTCGCCGTAGCCGTAGTTGGCCTTGTTGTACAGGGTGAAGCGGTGGCCGCGGCGGTTCATGCCGACCGCGCGCGAGCCGGCGCCGTACAAGGCTTCGTCCTTGTCGAGCGCGAACTCGATGGCTTCCAGTTCGCGCGCCTCGCCTTTGTTGATGTCCTTGCTGCCGGCGGCGGGATCGTCTTGCACATGGACGTAGCCGCGCTTTTCGGCGATCAGCGGTTTGCCTTTGTAGGCATACGCGATCCTGAACGGCGACTTGGTGATGGTGACGCTGAGACCCGGTGTGGCATATTCGATCGCCCCGGCCTTTTGCTTCAGCGTGGTCTTGACGGCGGCCGGTGCCAGCACCACGGCGTGCGAGGCCGGATCGGCGCTTTCTCCCTTCGGCACAAAGGTGGTCTCGATGATGCCGGCCGAGTAGGGCTTGATCAGGTAACTGCCGTCGCTGGTGCGGACTTCGAGCTGGCCGTCACGCTCGCTGACGGCTTCAAACTTGCGCGCCTGCGCCGGGTAAACTGCCAGCAGCGCCAGGGGCAGGGCCGCCAGTTTCAGGAGGGAATTGCTTGTCATGTGGGTAAGAGTCTCAGTGATCGTTTTAAATTCTGTTGTTTGGCTACATTTGACTACATTCATGGCGTTCTCTGGCGCCTTTTTCCTTCATTTTACTAGGAAGATCCACGATTGACACGTCCAGGGGCGCGTGTTATTTTGCTACAAATTTATAACTCGGGACGCGCAGCATGCACTCTTCCAGCAACAAGCCCCTCCTGTCGTTCTGGCAGTTGTGGAATATGAGCTTTGGCTTCTTCGGCATCCAGTTCGGTTTCGCGCTGCAAAATGCCAACACCAGCCGTATCTTTTCCACGCTGGGCGCCAATCCCGACGATCTGTCCCTGTTCTGGCTGGCGGCGCCGGTCACCGGCCTGCTGGTGCAGCCGATCATCGGCTACCTGAGCGACAACACCTGGCACCCGACCTGGGGCCGCCGCCGCCCGTTCTTCTTCGTCGGCGCGCTGCTGGCGTCGCTGGCGCTGTTCCTGATGCCGAATTCCGCCGCGCTGTGGATGGCGGTTGCCGTGCTGTGGCTGATGGATGGCGCGATCAACGTGTCGATGGAACCATTCCGCGCCTTCGTCGGCGACAAGCTCGGACCGTCGCAGCAGACCGCCGGCTTCGCGATGCAGACCTTTTTCATCGGCTGGGGCGCGGTGATCGCCTCGCTGCTGCCGACCATTTTCGCCCACCTGGGCGTGAACAACGTACCGGTGGCCGGCGCGATCCCGGACACCGTGCGTTATTCCTTCTACGCCGGCGGCGCGATCTATTTCGTCGCCGTGCTGTGGACCGTGCTGACGGCGAAGGAGGCGCCGCCCGACGATCTGGAAGCCTTCCGCGCCCAGCAGCAGCGCAGCAAGGGCCTCGGCCATGCGCTGACGGAGATCTTCAGCGGCTTCGGCAAAATGCCGAAGACCATGATGCAGCTGGCCGTGGTCCAGTTCTTCACCTGGATCGCGCTGTTCGCAATGTGGATCTACACCACCAACGCCATCGGCGAAAACGTCTTCGGCACCACCGACGCGCAATCGGCGGCGTTCCAGGAAGCGGGCAACCACACCGGTGTGATGTTCGCCGTGTACAGCGGCGTCTCGGCGCTGGCGGCCTTCGTGCTGCCGGTGTTCGCGCGCGCCACCAGCCGCAAGTTCGTGCACCTGGTCTGCCTGGTGATCGGTGGCGTCAGCCTGTTCAGCGTCTACCTGATCCACGATCTGCAAACCCTGTACATTCCGATGATCGGCGTCGGCATCGCCTGGGCCTCGATCCTGACCATGCCGTACGCGATCCTGGCCGGTGCGCTGCCGGCCAACCGTATGGGCTACTACATGGGCGTGTTCAACTTCTTCATCGTCATCCCGCAGATCGTCAGCGGCCTGCTGCTGGGCTTCGTGACCAGGCACTGGTTCGACGGCCATACCGTGAAAACCCTGATGCTGGGCGGCTTGTGCATGATCGTGGCCGGCGTTCTGACGCTGACCGTGCGGGACGAAGCGGGGCGCTGATGTAAGATTGTTCGCGAGACAAGTTATTTGTGCGACGCGGATTTGCCGGAACAGGTAAAAACGTCGCAGCATATCTTTAATTTTCGGAGCGAACATGAGCATTCAGACGGTCGGCACCACCCCCTTCCCGGGCCAGCGCCCGGGCACTTCCGGGCTGCGCAAGAAGGTCACGGTCTTCCAGCAGCCGCATTACCTCGAGAATTTCGTGCAGAGCGTATTCGATACGCTGGGCGACTGCGGCGGCAAGACGCTGGTGCTCGGCGGCGATGGCCGCTATCACAACCGCGTGGCCGTGCAGACCATCCTGCGCATGGCGGCGGCGCACGGCTTTGCCAAGGTGCTGGTGGGGCAGGGCGGCATTTTGTCCACGCCGGCGGTCAGCTGCGTGATCCGCAAGCGCGGTGCGCTGGGTGGGATCGTGCTGTCGGCCAGCCATAATCCCGGCGGCGCGGACGGCGATTTCGGCATCAAGTACAACATCGCCAACGGCGGCCCGGCGCCGGAGAGCATCACCGAGGCGATCTACCAGCACACCGGCAACATCAAGCAGTACCGCATCAGCGACGCCGCCGATATCGACCTGAATCGCATCGGCGCCGCGCGCATCGAAGCGATGGAAGTCGAAGTGATCGACTCCGTGGCCGACTACGCGGAACTGATGCAGGAACTGTTCGATTTCGACGCCATCCGCAAGCTGTTCGCCGGCGGCTTCCGCATGTGCTTCGACGGCATGCACGCCGTCTCCGGTCCTTACGCCAAGGCCATCATCGAAGGCCAGCTGGGCGCGCCGGCCGGCACCGTGATCAACGCTGTGCCGCTGGAGGATTTCGGCGGTCATCATCCCGACCCGAATCCGGTCAACGCCGCCGAGCTGATCGCGCTGATGGACGCCGACAACGCGCCCGACTTCGGCGCGGCTTCGGATGGCGATGGCGACCGCAACATGATCGTCGGCCGCAAGTTCGCCGTCACGCCTTCCGACAGCCTGGCGGTGCTGGCCGCGAATGCGACCGTGGCGCCGGGCTACCGCAAGGGGCTGGCGGGCATCGCCCGTTCCATGCCGACCTCGCGCGCGGCCGACCGCGTGGCCGAGGCGCTGGGCATCCCGTGCTTCGAAACCCCGACCGGCTGGAAGTTCTTCGGCAACCTGCTGGACGCCGGCAAGGCCACGCTGTGCGGCGAGGAGAGCTACGGCACCGGCTCGGACCACATCCGCGAGAAGGATGGGGTGTGGGCGGTGCTGTTCTGGCTTAACCTGCTGGCCGCGACGGGCAAATCGGTGGAGGAGCTGGTCAGCGCCCACTGGCAGCGCTTCGGCCGCAACTACTACTCGCGTCACGACTACGAAGCGGTGGACACCAAGGCCGCCAACGAGCTGATGGCCTCCCTGCGTATCAAGCTGGCGACGCTGGCCGGCCAGGATCTGGGCCACTACGTGGTCGATTTCGCCGACGATTTCGAATACACCGATCCGGTCGACGGCTCGGTGTCGAAGCAGCAGGGCATCCGCATCGTGATGACCAACGGTTCGCGCATCGTGTTCCGTTTGTCCGGCACCGGCACCGAGGGCGCGACGCTGCGCGTCTACCTCGAGCGCTACGAGCCGGATCCCAAGTACCATCACCTGCCCACCCAGCAGGCCCTGTCGGCATTGATACTGATCGCCGAACAGGTCGCGGGCATCGCCGACTGGACCGGCCGCGCCCACCCCACCGTGACCACATAACGATAAGGACGACAGCATGAAATTGACTTCCCTCGCATTGACCCTGGCGATGGCGCTGGGCACGGCCGCCGGCGCAAGCGCGGCGCCGGCCGCGGCGCCGGCGGCAAACAAACCCAGGCCCTTCCTGTGGGAGAACGCGACAGTCTATTTCCTGCTGACGGACCGCTTCAACAATGCATTCACCGGCAACGATCTGGCCTACGACCGCAAGGCCGACGCGGCGCCGCTGCGCGGTTTCATGGGCGGCGATCTGGCCGGCGTGATCAACAAGATCAACGACGGCTATTTCGACAGCCTGGGCGTGACCGCATTGTGGATCACGCCACCGGTGGAGCAGATCCACGACGGCACCGACGAGGGCACCGGCCGATCCTACGGCTTCCACGGTTACTGGGCGTCCGACTTCACCGCCGTCGACGCCAACCTCGGCACCGCCAACGATTTCCGCAACCTGGTCGACGCCGCGCATGCGCACGGCATCCGCGTGCTGCTGGACGTGGTGATGAACCACACCGGCCCGGTGACCGAAGATGACCCGGTATGGCCCAAGGACTGGGTGCGCACTGCGCCGCAATGCACCTACAAGGACGCCAAAACCACGGTCGAATGCACGCTGGTGAAGAACCTGCCGGACTTCCTGACCGAGAGCGATACGCCGGTCGAGCTGCCGGAGCGGCTGGCGGCCAAATGGCAGCGCGAAGGCCGTTTCGAGGAAGAGGTCAAGAGCCTCAACGACTTCTTCGCCCGCACCGGCTATCCGCGTGCGCCGCGCTACTACCTGATCAAGTGGCACACCGACTGGATCCGCAAGTACGGCGTGGACGGCTTCCGTGCCGACACTGTCAAGCACGTGGAGTCCAAGGTGTGGAAAGAACTGCTGAAGGAAGCCGCGCTGGCCTACGAGGACTGGAAGAAGGCCAATCCGGACAAGAAGCTCGGCGACGACAAGTTCTATTCGACCGCGGAAGTCTACAACTACCGCATCGGCGATGGTCTGTACCATGACCTGGGCGGCGGCCAGAGCGTCAACTACTATCTGGCCGGCTTCAACAGCATGATCAACTTCGGCCTGGTCAAGGATGCGGAGAAGGATTACGAGACGCTGTTCAGCAGCTATTCCAACGCCCTGCACGGCGGCCGTCTGAACGGCGTATCGGTGCTGAACTATCTGGACTCGCACGACGATGGCGCGCCCTTCGATGCGTCGCGCAGAAAGCCGTTCGAAAGCGCCACCAAGCTGCTGCTGGCGCCAGGCGCGGCGCAGATCTACTACGGCGACGAAACCGCGCGCAAGCTCGATATCGCGCAAGCCAGCGGCGACGCCAAACTACGCTCTTTCATGAACTGGAACGAGCTGGCCGACAATGCGGAACGCGACGGCTACAAGATTGCCGACGTGCGCGCGCACTGGGCCAGACTGGGCCAGTTCCGCAAGGCCCATGTTTCGGTGGGCGCCGGCGTGCACCAGCAATTGCAAGCCAAACCTTACGTCTTCAAACGCACCTATGATCAGGGCGACATCCACGACAAGGTGGTGGTGGCGCTCGATCTGCCGACCGACAAGCCGACCGTCATCAACCTGCACGGCGTGTTCGCCAACGGCCAGAAGGTGAAGGACTACTACAGCGGCAAGGTGGCGGTGGTGCGCGGCGGCACGGTCAACTTCGGCACGCGCAATGCGCTGGTGCTGATCGGGCAGGAGTAAGCGGAGAAGGCGTCCGCCTCCAGCGGGGCTGCGAACAGGTAGCCCTGCGCTTCCTCGCAGCCGGCGCGGCGCAGGAAGTCCAGCACCGCCGCGGTCTCCACCCCTTCGGCCACCACGCGGTGCCCCAGGTCCTGCGACAGTGTGATCATGGCCGTCACCAGCGCCTGCTGGCGCGTGTCGCTCTCCAGGTTGCGGATGAAGGATTGATCGATCTTCACCACGTCGGCCGGCATCTTCTGCAGGTAGGACAGGCTGCTGTAGCCGGTGCCGAAATCGTCGATCGCCAGGCCCACGCCCAGCCTGGCGATTTCCGCCAACGTCGCATGGGCCCTGACCGGATGGGCCATGATGGCGCTTTCGGTGATTTCCAGCTCCAGGCAATCGGCGGGCAGTTCGTGGCGCGCCAGCGCGGCCGCCACGCCGGCGACGAAGCCAGGCTCGGTCAGATTCGCCGCCGAGACATTGACCGACATCTGCAGCTGCAGGCCGGCGTCGCGCCAGGCGCGCTGGTGGCGCAGCGCCTCGTCCAGTACCCAGGCCGTGGTTTTTTGCGCCAGGCCGGAGCGTTCGACGATGGGAATGAACTCCCCCGGGCCGACGGCGCCCAGCAGCGGATGGCACCAGCGCAGCAGCGCTTCGGCGCCGATGCAGCGGCCGTTGGCGACATCCACGCGCGGCTGGAACACCAGGCGCAGTTGCCCGGGACTGTCCAGCGCTTCGCCGAAATCGTTGAGCAGGTTGAAGCGGCGCTGATACAGCACGTCTTCCACCTGCGAATACACCGCCACGTGGGTAGGACTGTCGAACGCATCCTGCGCGGCGCTGCGCGCCTTGCGCAGCACCGACAGCGCCTCGTCGTGGCCGACGTCGAACGGCACCACGCCGGCCGATGGCGTGGCCACGTAGCGCGTCTTGGCGAAGGCCAGCGCCACCTGCATCTTCGCCTCCACGCGCGGCAGCCAGCTCTCCAGCGATTCGCCCGCCGGCGACAGCAGCATGAACTGCGCGGTCGCCACGTGATAGATGCGTTGAGCCGGTGCGATTTCGGCGCGCAGCCAGCGCGCGCCGTCGGTCACCAAGTCGTCGAGATAAGAGGATTTCATCGCGCGCGCGGCATGGGCCAGCTGGTCCAGCGAGGCCAGGTTGATCAGCACCGCCAGGCGCTGTTCGCCATCGGCCGCGTCCAGCTGGAGATCCTGGAAGTCCTCGATGAATTGCAGGCGGTTGGGCAGGCCGCTGACCGCATCGACGCGGCCCAGCGCGTGTTGCAGTTCGATCTGCGCCATCACCATGCCGGCCAGATCGCACAGCGCGGTCAGCTCCTCCGGCGTGGTGTCGCGCGGCTCGGTGCCCAGCACGCACATCGCCCCCAGGCAGTGGCCGTCGATGGTGGTCAGCGGAGCGCCGGCATAGTAGCGGATGCCGCTTTCTGCCAGCAGGCTGTCGCGGTAGCTATCGTCCCGCAGCAGATCGGGAATCACCAGCACCTCGCTGCTGTCGGCCACCTGGCCGCAGGGCGCACGCATGCGCGGGATGGTGTCATGTTCAACACCGACGCGCGATTTGAACCATTGGCGGTTGGCATCGGTCAGCGAGACGGCGGCAATCGGCAGCTTGAACAGACTGGCCGCCATGCGCGTGATGCGGTCGAACGCTTCGCTGGGCGGCGTATCGAGCAGATTGAGCTTGTATAGCGCGTCGAGGCGGCGCGCTTCTTTGAGTTGGCTGTGCGTCATGTGCGGTCCGAAAGCAGTTCAGGGTGCAATGCGGGGCGGGGCACTGGCGAATGAAGTGAGCGGGGCAGGGCTCGCTATGTTGTGGAAAAATTAAATTAGTTTCCAAATGGAAATCCGATAATACCACGAGACTGGATTCATTGGCGAATAATGAATCCAATCGTGCTCATAGTCATTGCCTTATTTCGACAGCGAGTAGGGCGCGTCAGCCGGCGCCGTGCCGCGCTGCCGGTCGGGCTGATCGCGCATGCCAAAGTCCAGCACCGCACCCTTCAGCAGCACGGCGTGATCGAGCCAGTTGTGCGCGTACGGTTTGCCGTTCACCCTGAGCGTGCCGACATAGCGCTGGCTGTCGCTGTTGGCGGGCGCGTTGATGGTGACGGTCTTGCCGTTCTCCAGGTGCAGCGTGGCTTTTTTGAACAGCGGCGCGCCCAGCGCGTATTGCGGCACGGCCGGCGTGACCGGGTAGAAGCCCAACGCCGAGAATACGTACCAGGCCGAGGTCTGGCCGTTGTCCTCGTCGCCGCAGTAGCCGTCCGGCGTGGCCTTGTACAGCCGGTTCATGGTTTCGCGCACCCAGTACTGGGTCTTCCACGGCGCGCCGGCGTAGCCGTACAGGTAGATCATGTGCTGGATGGGCTGATTGCCGTGCGCATACTGCCCCATGTTCGCGATCTGCATTTCGCGGATTTCGTGGATCACTTCACCGTAGTAGCTTTCATCGAAGGTCGGCGGCAGCGTGAACACCTGATCCAGCTTGGCGACGAATTGTTCACGGCCGCCCATCAGCTGGATCAGGCCCTGCACGTCATGGAACACGGACCAGGTGTAATGCCAGCTGTTCCCCTCCGTGAAAGCGTCGCCCCATTTGAAGGGATTGAACGGTGACTGGAAGCTGCCGTCCCGGTTCTTGCCGCGCATCAGGCCAGTCTCCGGATCGAACAGGTTTTTATAGTTCATGGCACGCTGCCGGTAGATGGCGATTTCCGATTCCGGCTTGCCCAGCGCCGTGCCCAGCTGGTAGATGGCGAAATCGTCATAGGCATATTCCAGCGTGCGTGCGGCGTTCTCGTTGATCTTGACGTCGTAGGGGACGTAACCAAGTTCGTTGTAGTACTTGACGCCCTTGCGGCCCACGGCGTCCATCGGCCCTTCGTTGTCGGCGCCGTGCTTGAGCGCCTGCCACAGCGTCTCGATGTCGTAGCCGCGCAGGCCCTTGATGTAAGCTTCCGCCACCACCGAGGCCGAGTTATTGCCGATCATGACATTGGCCAGGCCGGGGCTGGACCATTCCGGCAGCCAGCCGCCTTCCTTGAAGTCGTTGACCAGGCCAGCCTGCATCTCGCGGTTGATCGACGGGTACATCAGGTTCAGGAACGGATACAGCGCGCGGAAGGTGTCCCAGAAGCCGGTGCCGGCGTACATGTAGCCGGGCAGGATCTGGCCGTTGTAGGGGCTCCAGTGGACGATCCGGTTGTCGGCGTCGATCTCGTACAGCTTGTTCGGGAAGAACAGCATGCGGTACAGACTCGAATAAAAGGTGCGGGTCTGATCGACGCTGCCGCCTTCGACGCTGATGCGGCTCAGCGTCTTGTTCCAGATGTCCTTGCCCTTCCGTGCGGTGGTGTCGAAGCTGTCGTCGGCCAGCTCGCGCCGCAGGTTGAGTTCCGCCTGCTCCGCGCTGATGAAGGAAGAGGCCACGCGCATCCCGACCTGTTCGCCCTTTTCGGTCTTGAAGCCGACCACCGCGCCGCTATGGTCGCTGGCCAGTTCGGTAACGCCTTCCACCAGCTTGTCGCCGCTCCAGATCCGTGCCGAGGCGAACGGCTTGTCGAAGGTGATGACGAAGTAGTTCTTGAAGTTCTTCGGCAGCGGGCCGCGCGCATAGCGGGTGCTGTAACCGACGATCTTGCGTTGCTCCGGCAGCACCTTGATGTAGGAACCCTTGTCGTAGGCGTCCACCACCACATACGCCTGATCGGTTTTCGGCCAGGTGAAGCGGAATTGCGCGGCGCGTTCGGTCGGCGCGATCTCGGTGGTGACGTCGGCATCGGCCAGGTAGACGCTGTAATAGTAAGGTTTGGCGGTTTCCGCCTTGTGCGAGAACCAGCTGGCGCGCTCGTCCTGGGTGAAGCGCAGCTTGCCGGTGACCGGCATGATGGCGAACTGACCGTAGTCGTTCATCCATGGCGAAGGCTGGTGGGTCTGTTTGAAGCCGCGGATCTTGTCGGCGTCGTAGGTATAGGCCCAGCCGTTGCCCATCTTGCCGGTCTGCGGCGTCCAGAAATTCATCCCCCATGGCAGCGCGATGGTGGGATACGTATTACCGTTGGAGAGATCGGGCTTGCTCGCGGTACCCATCAGGGGATTGATCCATTCGACCGGATCTTTCAGCGGTTGCGCCGAGGCGCCGAGGGCGATCAGCAAAGCCGGTAGTGCGAGCGTGTGCAGTTTCATGTCCTGAGTGATGGTGGCTGGCGACCACCCAGTGTAGCAAAATCCGGGGTCAGTTCTGCCAATCGCACACGAGCTCTGCCGTAAGCGAGCTTACGGCAGAGCTCGTGTGCGATTGGCAGAACTGACCCCGGATTAGTGCGCGGTGATGGTGACCGAAGAAGGCGCGCTATCGAGTTTGCCGTCGTTGACGATCAGCGTGGCGACGTACTCGCCCGGCAGGTCGGCAAAGAAGGTCGGGGTGGCGACGTGGTAGTTGAGCAGGGAGGCGCCACTGCCGGTGGGTTTGCTCAGGGTCCAGGCATAGCTGACGATGTCCTGGTCCGCATCGCTGCCGCTGCCGGCCAGCCGGATCGAGGTGCCGGCGGCGACGCTTTGCGCCGCGCCGGCGTCCGCCACCGGCGCGCGGTTGGCCTGGGCAGTGTAGTTGCCGCCGCCGCAGGCGCTCAGTATCAGCAGTATCGATATAAACGATATTCTCATGTTGGCTCCATCGGGAAACCCGGAGCCAAAAAGATAGCATCAATTTTCGACGAAAACGACCGCGCTCCGTGCCGGAATGGTGAAGCTTCCGCTGGTTTTGTCGTACCTGGCTTCGCGGGTCAAGCGTTTGTCCGCTGCGGCCATGCTGGCCTGGACCGGGTGCAGCTGGTAATTGCGGTTTTTTTCTTCCGCCACGGTGATCCGCCGCATGGCCTTGTCGACGTTGATCAGGTAGGTGACCGATTTGAAGCGCGCGCCGGCGTAGCCTTTGCCGTCGATGTGAGCGACGATCAGTGTCGCCACCTGCCGCGGCCCGTTGTTGTAGAAGCGCAGGCGCTGGCGGATGTCTTCCGCCGTGCGCAGGCGGAACAGGGTGCTGCTGGCGCGGATCGCCAGCAGGTCGCGGAACACGTCGCGCGACCAGGCGATGTCCGCCGGCGCCGGTTTGATGTTGGCGTTTGTCAGCAGTGGCTTGATCAGCCCGTAGTCCTTGCCGTTGTCGGCAGCTGGCGGCAGACCGGTGCCGTAGTAGTTGTCCTGATAGCTCCAGTCCAGACGGTTGAACCAGTCGCCCGATTCGAAGCTGTTGCGGTCCAGCGACTTGGAACGCAGGATGTCGAAGCCGGCGTGGAAGTAGGCCACGCCCTGGCTGAAGGCGTTGATCGCGGCGCCCAGCATCTGCACCTGGGCGCGTTCGCGTGCGCTGGCGGTCTGCGGCAGTTTGAAGGCGTTGATGTCGTACAGGGTCTGGTTGTCGTGGTTTTCGACGTAGTTGACCGCTTCACCCGGTTCGCTGGCATAGCCGGCCGGCTGGTTGCCGCCGTAGACGATGTCCTGCAATGGCACGGTGCGGCCGTCGGCGGTGGGCAGCGGGTAGCTGCGGATGGTGCCCGCCAGGCCGGCCTTCACCATGTCCGAGGCGTGCAGCAGGTCTTGCAACGGACGCTGGCCGGCCTGCTCGTTGGCGTCGTAGACCAGGCCATTGATGTAGCCTTGTTCGGTGATCAGCTGTCGGCCGCTGTCGCCGGCGCCACCGCCACGCACGGCGTCGCGCGCGCGGTCGCTGAAGGTGCCGATGCCGCTGCCGTTCAGCGACAGTTGCGACGCCTGTACGAAGCGCGCGCCGTCCGCCACTTCGCCGAAGTTCCAGCCTTCGCCGATCAGGTTGATGTGTTTACCGGCGGCGCGGTCGGCTCGCGCCTGCAGTTGCTCCATCACCGCGCGCGGCTGGTGGCCCATCAGGTCGAAGCGGAAGGAGTCGATCTTGTATTGCTTCGCCCATTGCGCGACCGAGTCCACCATCAGCTTGCCCATCATGAGGTTTTCGGTGGCGGTGTTGTAGCAGCAGGTGGATTTTTCGATATCGCCTTTGGCATTCAGGCGATGGTAGTAGCCGGGGACGATGCGGTCCAGCACCGATTTCTCGTTTTGTCCGGCGATGAAGGTGTGGTTGTAGACCACGTCCATGCCGACGCGCAGGCCGGTCTTGTGCAGGGCCTGTACCATCTGGCGGAATTCGATGATGCGCTTCGCGCCATCGGCGGGATCGGTGCTGTAGCTGCCTTCCGGTGCGTTGTAGTGGAATGGGTCGTAGCCCCAGTTGTAGCAATCGGTGAGCCGGGTCTGTTCCACGGCCGCTTGCGGTTGCTCGCTGTCCGGCGCGGACGCCGAGATCCGCGGGACCACGCAGCCTTGTTCCGGCACGCTGCCGATGTCGTACACCGGCAGCAGGTGGATGTCGGTCATGCCGGCCTTGCTCAGCGCGGCCAGATGCCGCATGCCGTTGGAACCGGCTTCCGTGAATGCGCTGTATTTGCCGCGATGGGCCGGACTGACGGTGTTGTCGTTGATCGAGAAGTCGCGTACGTGCAGTTCGTAGACCGTCATGTCGGTTTGCGCGGCGACCTTGTCCGGCGAAGGCGTCTTGTCCCAGCCGGACGGCTTGAGTTTTGCCGCGTCCAGATCAGCGATGTAGCTGCGCTTCGAGTCAGTGGTCAGGCTGACCGAATACGGATCGGTGACCAGGTTGCGTACCAGGCCGGCAGTCGGCGCGACCACGTCGATCAGGTACTGATAATACTGGCCGTCCCGCCCGGCGCGCGCGGACCAGACGCCGGTGGCGTCGTCGCGTGTCATCGGGGTGATGGCGGCCGCCTTGCCGGTGCCGCTGGCGTAGGTGCACAGCGCGACGTGCTGCGCGGTCGGCGCCCACAGTTTGAAGCCCGCATCGCGTACGCCGACGCTGACGCCCAGGTCATCGGTCCGCGCGGCGCCGGCATAGATGTCGTCCAGCGCGCCGGCGATCTGCAACCCGGATGCGTCCAGCACCGTGCCGTCTTCTGCTTCGCGGACGATCAGCACCTGCCGCATCAACGCGGCGGGGACGCGGACGGGGTCAACGACCGCCAGCAGCGCGCCGTTGGCGACATACCTGAAGCGCTGCGCCACCTCCGCAGGCAGCGCGCCGCTGAAGCGCGCCAGCGCAAGCGAGCCGTCCGCACCGGCCACGCGCGCGCCCACTTCGGCGCGCAGCCGGGCACTGGCGGAGTAATACAGCTTGTAGACGCCATCGTCCCCGGCGCCCGGCCATTTGATGATGCGGCCATTCAGCCAGTACGCGCGGGCATCGGCGCCGGCATCCGCCGGCTGCAGGACGGTGGCGTAGGCGCCATCGCAGTCGGCCAGTGAAGGCGCCGCCGCCGCGGCCACACAAGTCAGCGCCAGCGCGCCCCCCAAAGAAACCTGCCGAGCAGCGCGCCAGACCCTCATATCTTCTTCCAGAAAAGTAGTGCAGTTACACAAAGCCGCATTTTTGCGGTGAAATTGCCGGCTATGGTACTCCAGAAACTGTAGTTTTGATACTTTGCGCAGCGCGTGCTAGCATTGATTCAATTATTCTTGAAATGACGACAAGCGATGGAACAGATTCCCGATCTACCGAATATCGATCCCGCACAACTCGACCTGCCTACCCTGGCGAAGCTCGCGGAAAACGGCGACATGGACCATCCGCCGCGCATCCTGATGCTGTACGGCTCCCTGCGCGAGCGCTCGTTCAGCCGCTATCTGACCGAGGAGGCGGCGCGCATCCTGCGTCACTTCGGCGCCGATGTGAAGATCTTCGATCCCACCGAGCTGCCCATGGTCGGCAGCGTGGCGGAGGATCACCCCAAGGTGGCCGAGCTGCGCGAGCTGTGCCTGTGGTCGGAAGGCCAGGTCTGGTGCAGTCCGGAGCGTCACGGCGCGATCACGGCAGTGATGAAGAACCAGATCGACTGGATTCCGCTGGAGATGGGCGCCATCCGTCCCAGCCAGGGGCGCGCGCTGGCGGTGATGCAGGTATGCGGCGGCTCGCAGTCCTTTAATGTGGTCAACACGCTGCGCCTGCTGGGGCGATGGATGCGCATGTTCACCATCCCCAATCAGTCGTCGGTGCCGATGGCGTACAAGGAGTTCGACGAGCACGGGCGCATGCGCGCTTCCGCTTACTACGACCGCGTGGTCGATGTCATGGAGGAGTTGTTCAAAATGACGTTACTGCTGCGCGGCAGAGCCGATTACCTGACCGACCGGTACAGCGAACGCAATGAGCGGCAGATGAAAGCCATCGACCGCACCATCAGGAAAATCTGATCGACAGGAGCACAGATGCAGATACGCGAAGCCGGCGCCGGCGACGCCGGGGCCATCGTGGCCATCTATAACCACTACATCCTCACCACCACCATCACGTTCGAGGAAAGCGCGGTCACCGCGGCCGAGATGGCGCAGCGCATCGCCGACGTGCAGGCCGGCGGTCTGCCCTGGCTGGTGCTGGAGCGGGATGGCGCGGTGCTTGGCTATGCGTACGCCACCAAGTGGCGGGTGCGCCACGCCTACCGTTTTTCGGTCGAGAGCAGCGTCTACCTGGCGCCCGATGCGGCGGGCAAGGGGCGCGGCACGGCGCTGTACGCGGCGTTGCTGGAACGGCTGGCCGCCGGCGGCTACCATCTGGTCATCGGCGGCATCGCGTTGCCCAATGCCGCCAGCGTCGCCCTGCATGAAAAGATGGGCTTCGAAAAGGTCGCCGAATTCCGCGAGGTGGGCTACAAGTTCGAACGCTGGCTGAACGTCGGCTATTGGGAAAAGGCGATCAGGTAGCGGCGCTCCGGTAGTTATCCACCATCTTGTAGCGCAAGGCGTACAGCCCGAAGACGGCTGCGACCACGGCGGCGAAGGCGGCGAAGAAGAACATCTGGAAGGCGATCGCACTCAGTCCGCTGTTGGCGATCCAGCCGACCACCACCTCGTTTTTCACGCCTGAGTTCACGATCAGCACCCACAGGTTGCCCACGGTGACCGCCAGGTACCAGAAGCTCAGGATGATGCCTTTCATCGAGGCCGGCGCCTGGCTGTAGGCGAATTCCAGGCCGGTGGCCGAGACCAGCACTTCGCCCAGCGTCAGCAGCACGTAGGGCAGCAGCTGCCACAGGATGGATACCTTGTCGCCGCCGTCCATCCACAGCTGGATCATGCCGATCACCACCCAGGCCGATGCCGACAACGCGATGCCCAGTCCCATGCGGCGCAGCGGCGTTGGCGTGATGCCGACCGCGCGCATCAGCGGGAACAGGGCGAAGTTATTAAAGGGGATCAGCAGCATCACCAGGATGGGATTCACCGCCTGCATCTGCGCCGGCAGCAGCCTGAAATCCCAGCCGAAGAGCGACAGCAGCGGGCTTTCCATCGAATTCGCCTGCACGATCCAGGTCGATGCCTTCTGGTCGAACAGCGACCAGAATGGCGTGATCAGCGCGAACACGATCAGCACGCGCAGTACCGAGCGCACGCCTTCCACCGCCGCGTCGGTATGCGCGCCGCGCGCCCGTTCCAGCTGCATCGCGACGCCGATGCCGCCGAATGCCAGCAGCAGCACCAGCGCCGTGCAGGCGGCGATGACGAAACCCCAGGATGGCGTCATGCACAGCGAGGCCAGCGCGCCGACGGCGCCGATCACGGCCACGCTCAGGCCGGGCCGCGCCTGGCCAGGCGCGCGCGCCAGCAGGGCGCTGCGGGCCACGCTGCTGAAGGAATCGGGATTCGGCGCCGCCGGCGGCACGTGCACGTATTTGTCGCGGCCCAGCCAGAACACCAGCGTGGCAATCGCCATCAGCACGCCCGGAATGCCGAACGCCACCGCCGGGCCGTAATCGCGCAGGAACACCGGCATCAGCAGCGAGGCGAAGAAGGAGCCGAAATTGATGATCCAGTAGAAGGCGTCGAATACCACCTTGGCGCGGTTCTTGTTGGTCTGGTCGAACTGGTCGCCAACGAAGGACACCACCAGCGGCTTGATGCCGCCCGAGCCGAAGGCGATCAGCGCCAGTCCCAGGTAGAAGCCCTCGAGATTGTGCTCGAAGATGGCCAGGCAGGCATGGCCGGCCACATAGATCAGGCTGAACCAGAACACGGTCTTGTACTTGCCCCAGAAACGGTCGGCGATCCAGCCGCCCAGCAGCGGGAAGAAGTAGACGCCGATCACGAAGGTGTGGAACACGTGCTTGGCCTCGGTCGCGCGGTCGGCCTGGGGAATGAACAGCAGCAGGGTACTGAGCAGGAAAGGCGTCAGGATGTTGCGCATGCCGTAGAAGCTGAAGCGTTCGCAGCCTTCGTTGGCGATGATGTAGGGGATTTGCCGGGGCATCGCCCCATTGCCGTTGTTGCTCACTCGTTCTACTCCTGTGGTGTGTAGTTTGACTACTATTTTTTGGCCGATGAATTTCGATAAAAATCCATAAGCCTTTGTTTATTAACGATAATTGGACGTAATCGTTATACTGGCACTTGATTGAAAAAACTGTTTTCGTATTGTATATTCTCTACAAACCTGCCAACCCCCGGATTTTCTTATGACCAAGCAACTTACTCAAGTGACCCCGCATTCCCCCGACTGGTACCGCGACGCCATCATTTACCAGGTGTACCCGCGCAGCTACATGGACAGCAACGGCGACGGCGTGGGCGACTTGCCGGGGATTGCGGCCAAGCTGGACTATATCGCATCGCTGGGCGTGGACATCGTCTGGATTTCGCCTTTCTTCAAGTCGCCGATGAAGGACTTCGGCTACGACATTGCCGATTATTGCGACGTCGATCCGCTGTTCGGCACCCTGGCCGACTTCGACGCCCTGATCGCCAAGGCGCACGGCCTGGGCCTGAAGATCATGATCGATCAGGTGATGGCGCATACTGCGGAAGATCATGCCTGGTTCAAGGAGAGCCGCGCCAGCCGGGATAACCCCAAGGCCGACTGGTACGTCTGGTCCGATCCCGCGCCGGACGGCAACCCGCCGAACAACTGGATGTCGGTGTTCGGCGGCTCGTCGTGGCAGTGGGACACGCGCCGCCGTCAATACTATTTACATAATTTCCTGGTCAGCCAGCCGCAGCTCAACTTCCATAACCCGGAAGTGCAGCAGGCGCACCTCGATGCGCTGCGGTTCTGGCTGGAGCGTGGCGTCGACGGCATCCGTCTGGACGCCTGCAACTTCCACTTCCACGACCAGCAACTGCGCAGCAATCCGCCGGCCACCGTGCGCGATACCGCCACCGTGTCGGATGTGAACCCGTACGGCATGCAGGCCCACATCTACGACAAGAGCCGCCCGGAGAACCTGGCCTTCCTGCAAAGGCTGCGCGCGCTGCTGAACGAATATCAGGCGGTGTCGATCGGCGAGGTCGGCGCCGACGATTCGCTGGCCGTCATGGCCGAATACACCGCCGACGGCGACAAGCTGCACATGGCCTACAGCTTCAACCTGCTGGTGCCGCAGTGCTCCTCGCACTACATCCGCAAGCAGGTCGAGAATTTCGAAGAACGGGTCAAGGGCGGCTGGGCCTCCTGGTCGGTCGGCAATCACGACGTGCAGCGCGTGGCGTCGCGCTGGGGCGGCCCGACGGCGCCGCAGGCGTTCGCCAAGCTGGTGCTGGCGATGCAGCTGTCGCTGAAGGGCACGCCGTGTCTGTACCAGGGCGACGAGCTGGCGTTCGCCGAGGCGGACGTGCCTTACGAACTGCTGCAGGACCCGTATGGCATCACCTTCTGGCCGGAATTCAAGGGCCGCGATGGCTGCCGCACGCCGATCGCCTGGACCGACGGCGCCAACGGCGGCTTCACCAGCGGCAAGCCGTGGCTGCCGGTATCGCCCGACCACCTGGCGAAAGCGGCATCGGTGCAGGAACGGGACGCGGCATCGTCGCTGCAGTTTGCGCGCAGCTTCATCGCCTGGCGCCGTCAGCAACCGCAGTTGCAGCGCGGCGACATCGCCTTCTACGACACGCAGGACCAGGTGCTGGCGCTGCGCCGCGACCTGGCCGGTGTGCGCAGCATCATCGCCGTGTTCAACCTGAGTGGCGAAGCGCAGACCGTCGATCTGCCGCACAGCGCCGGCGCCGAGCAGCTGCAAGGCTATGGCCTGCCGGGCAGCGCCGCCGATGGCAAGGTGATGCTGCCTGCCTACGGCGCCTGGTTCGGCTACGCGGCGTAAAAATGCCGCACGAAGGAAACGATATGCATCGTTTCCTTCTTCTGGGCACCACGTATTTCGGGTATGCTTCCGCCAACTGTTTTGACTGAACCGACGATGAAACAAGCTGAAGTGGATCACAAACTGAATCGTTCCGCCTTTGCCGACGGCCCGCGCCTGCTGGCCGACATTGGCGCCACCCATGCCCGCTTCGCCTTGCAGACCGCCCCCGGCGAGTTCCGCGCCGTGCGCGTGCTGAAGTGCGACGACTTCCCCGACATCGTGGCCATGCTGCGCTCCTATCTGGCCGACCACGCCGGCGTGAACCTGAATCACGCGGCGCTGGCGGTGGCCAACCCGGTCAGCGGCGACTACATCCGCATGACCAACCGCGACTGGGAATTCTCCACCGACGAGGTGCGCCGCGCGCTGGGCCTGCACACGCTGCTGGTGGTGAACGACTTCACCGCGCTGGCGATGTCGCTGCCCGGTCTGAAGCCGGCGGACCTGATGCAGGTGGGCGGCGGCAAGCCGGCCACCAACTCGGTGATCGGCGTGCTCGGTCCCGGCACCGGCCTCGGTGTCTCCGGCGTGATCCCGACCGTGGACGGTTTCGTCACCCTCGGCTCGGAAGGCGGCCACACCAACTTCGCCCCGGCCGACGAGCGCGAATACGCGATCCTGCAGTATGCCTGGCAGACCTGGTCGCACGTCTCGACCGAGCGCCTGATCTCCGGGCCCGGCATGGAAATCATCTACCGCGCCATCGCCAAGCGCAATGGCCGCCAGGTGCGCGACCTGACGTCGCAGGAAATCATCGCCGGCGCGCTGACCGACAAAGACCCGCTGTGCATGGAAGTGCTGGAGTGCTTCTGCGCCATGCTGGGCGGCGCCACCGCCAACCTGGCGGTGACGCTGGGCGCCTTCGGCGGCATGTTCATCGGCGGCGGCATCGTGCCGCGCCTGGGCGACTGGTTCGCCAGCTCGCCGTTCCGCGCGCGCTTCGAGGCCAAGGGTCGTTTCACCAGCTACCTGTCGGAGATCCCGACTTACGTGATCACCACGCCGAATCCGGCGTTCTACGGTGTGGCGACGATCCTGTCCGAACACCTGCGCGGGCGCAGCGGCGCCAACACGCTGATGGAGCGCGTACAGCATCTGCGCCACGAACTGACGCCGGCCGAGCAGCGCGTGGCGCAGCTGGTGCTGGAGCAGCCGCGCCTGGTGCTGAACGAGCCGATCGCCGACATCGCGCGGCTGGCGGAAGTCAGCCAGCCGACCGTGATCCGCTTCTGCCGTTCGCTGGGCTTCCAGGGCCTGGCCGACTTCAAGCTGAAATTCGCCAGCAGCCTGACCGGCGCCATTCCGGTACGCCACAGCCAGGTGCGCGTCAGCGACAGCACGCACGACCTGAGCGCCAAGGTGATCGACAACACCGTCTCGGCGATCCTGAAATTCCGCGACCAGCTCGATGTGCGCTCGCTCGACAAGGCCATCGCGCTGGTCTCCAAGGCCAAGCGGGTGGAGTTCTACGCGATGGGCAATTCGCGCGTGGTGGCGCTGGACGGCCAGCACAAATTCTTCCGCTTCCGCATCCCGACTTCCGCGTATGGCGATTCGCACCTGCTGAATCTGGCGGCCGAGCTGCTGAAGCCGGGCGACGTGGTGATCGCCATCTCCAACTCCGGCAAGCTGCCGGACCTGCTGGACGCGGTGGACGTGGCCCGTGCGGCCGGCGCCGACGTCATCGCCATCACCTCCAGCAACTCGCCGCTGGCGAAGAAGGCCAGCGTCTGCCTGGCGGTGGACCACACCGAAGACAGCACCACCTTCCTGTCGATGATCTCGCGCATCCTGCAGCTGCTGCTGATCGACATCCTGTCGGTCGGCATCTCGCTGGACGCGCAAAACGCGCAACTGGTGGTCGAACATAAAAACGCCAAAGGCGACGCCGACAGCCGCCGCCTGCTGATCTCCCATCTCGACGGCTGAAGAATGTCCAGGCTGTTACAAATCGCTACTTGAAGTCCGAGCGGAATGATTTAAGATATATCTTAATTCGATATATCTTAAGGAGTTTGTCATGCCTGGTCATCATCATCCACACGGGCCGCACGGCCATCATCACCATCATGGCGGCCCGGGCCACGGTCCGCGCGGCCGTGGGCCGAAAATGTTCGATGCCGGCGCCATGCGCTACGTGGTGCTGCAGCTGATCGCGGAAAAGCCGCGGCACGGTTACGAGATCATCAAGGACCTCGAGCAGCGCTCGGGCGGCGGCTATTCGCCCAGCCCCGGCGCCATCTATCCGCTGCTGGCCTTGCTGCTGGACATGGGCCACGTCACCGCGTCGGCCGACGGCAACAAGAAACTGCACACCATCACGCCGGAGGGCGAGGCTTTCCTGGCCGAGAACCGCCAGTTCGTCGATGCCATTCTGGCGCGCCTGGCCGATCCGGATGAGTATCGCGAAGATCTGCGCAACGTGATGCATGAGCTGAAGCTGGCCGCCATCGAGCAGGCCCGCGCCAGCCAGCACGATCCGCAACGGCTGGAGCAGATCCGCGCCATCCTGCGTCAGGCCGCCGCTGATATCCAGGCGCTGAAATAATGAGCGGCACGTTTCCCTTGACGCCGGCGCGCGAGCGCCTGGTGCTGTGGCTGCTGGCGCTGACGCAGTTCACGGTGATCATGGACTTCATGGTGATGATGCCGCTGGCGCCGCAGCTGATGCGCGCCTTCGGCATCGAACCGGCCGCGGTGTCGGGCGCGGTGTCGGCGTATGCCTGGTGCGCCGGCATTTCCGGCCTGGCCGCCGCCATGTACATCGACCGCTTCGACCGCCGCAAGCTGCTGCTGACGGTGTTCGCGCTGTTCACCTTGTCCAATCTGGCGTGCGCGGCCGCGCCGAATTTCCATGTGCTGGTGCTGTCGCGTGCGTTCGCCGGGCTGACCGGCGGCATCCTTGGCGCCATCGTCATGGCCATCATCGGCGACCTGATCCCGGCCAACCGCCGCGGCGCCGCCACCGGTGTGGTGATGACCTCGTTCAGCATGGCCTCGGTGGCCGGCGTGCCGACCGGCGTGATGCTGGCCGCGCATTACGGCTGGGCGTCGCCGTTCTATATTCTGGTGCTGTGCTCGCTGCCTATCCTGCTGCTGGCCGCGCGCGTGCTGCCGGCGCTGGACGGACATCTGGCCAACCGCGTGCCGCTGTCGGCGGTGCTGCCGAATCTGATCGGCCTGTACAAGGTGCCGAATCATCTGAAAGCTTTCCTGCTGTCGGCCATCAACATGATGACCGGCATGCTGGTGATCCCATTCATCTCGCCCGTGCTGGTGAACAATGTCGGGCTGCAGCCGGCGCAGATCACGTATGTGTACCTGGCCGGCGGCATCGCGACCTTTTTCACCGCGCGCATGATCGGCAAGTGGTCGGACCGCGCCGGCGCACATAAGGTGTATCGGTTGCTGTCGCTGCTGTTCATCCTGCCGGTGCTGTTCATCAGCCACATGCCGGTGATCCCGCTGTGGGGCGTGATCCTGTTCTTCCCGTTCTTCATGGTGCTGGCCTCGGGCCGCACCATCCCGATGCAGGCGCTGCTGACCACGGTGCCGGACCCAGCGCGCCGTGGCGCTTTCCTCAGCGCGAACTCGGCGATCCAGCAGGTCGGCACCGGCCTCGGCGCGCTGCTGGGCGGGCTGACGCTGCATACGCAGGCGTCCGGCCACATCGACGGCTACGGCCTGAACGGCTGGATCGCCGCCGCGCTGGCGGTGCTGACGGCGTTGTGGATAGGGCTGGTACGCGGCACCGCGCCCAAGGCCATACCCGTCAGTACGGTGAAGCCGGCTTAATTGTCGATGGCGGTGCGCTTGGAAGGATGCTTCTCGCGCCGCCAGCGCGCCAGGCTGATCACTTCATCGCTGCTGGCATCTTCCACCAGGATCTCGTCATCGTTGGCGGAGACCAGGAAGCTTTCCCAGCGCATCGCCGACTCGGCGGTGTTTTCCACGAAGCTGAACTGCCAATAGGTCTTGCCGTTGAGCTTGCGCGGCGTCGGATCGTATTCGAGCAGGCCGCCGTGCGCCTTGCCGTTGGAGTTCTTTTCGATGATGGCCGACCAGGCTTGCAGTTCCGGCAGGGCCATCAGCGCGGCCGCGCCCTGTTCCTTGCTGCGTACCGCTGGCGGTTCGCCCGGCGGCGCCGGATCGGTGATCTTCTCGTCCTTGTGTCTGGCCTGGAGCGGCGGCGCTTTCACGGCGGAGGCCGATGCACTGGCGCTGGCCGGCGCCGACGCCACCGGCACCTTGATCGTTCTTTGCGCCTGCGGCGCCGAAGTTGTGGCTAAATAGGCGGCCGCACCGAGCGCGATCACGGTCAGCGCGAGGCCGGCGATGACCAGTTTGCGGGGGGCCTGCTTGCTTGATTCCATGGGGGATGTCGGGGACGATTTTCGTGTCGGCCAATACTAAACCAAAGGCAACCCCGGGGCAACTTTTCACCCGGGTTTTATTGTTGAAACGGTATGGGATTGTGGTGTTCCTATACTATTTTGATATTAATTGGACGAGATAATTCATTGGCTGTTGAAGTGGCTTTTGCTTACCATCGTTGCAGCTTCAGCAAAGGAACCGCCTAGTGAACAAGCATATTTTGGGAGTGGATTGGGGCACCAGCAACCGGCGCGCCTATCTGGTGGATCAACACGGCGCCTGCCTGGCCGAGCATGACGATGACCAGGGCATGCTGGCCGTGGGCGGACGCGACCGGTTCGGCGCCTCGCTGGCCGGCGTGCTCGACGCCATGCAACTGGGCGCCGGGGTGCCGGTGATCCTGTCCGGCATGGTCGGCAGCGCCTCGGGCTGGCAGGAAGTGCCGTATCTGGACGCCGCGGTGCCGCTGGAGCAGTTGCCGCGGCACCTGGCCAGCGTCGCCGATCCGGCCTGGGCCGGCCGCGCGCGCATCGTGCCCGGCTATTGCTACCGCGGCGAGGCGGGCGCCGATGTCATGCGCGGCGAGGAGACGCAATTGCTGGGAGCGGTGGCGCTCGGCCACCGCGACGGCTGGCTGGTGCTACCCGGCACGCACAGCAAGTGGGTGCTGCTGCGCGATGGCGTGATCCAGTCGTTCGCCACCTTCATGACCGGCGAGCTGTTTGCCATGCTGTCGGCCGGCGGCACGCTGTCGGCCATGATGAGCGGCGACAGCAAGCAGGCGGAGGGCTTTGCTGCCGGTCTGAAGCAGGCGGCCCGCCATGAACCGTTGTCGAACACCTTGTTCCGCGTGCGCGCCGGCGTGGTGTCGAAGTCGGCCCCGGCCGAGCAGGCGGCGGCCACCGTCAGCGGCCTGCTGATCGGCGCCGAATTTGCCGCCGCCGCGCGCGCGGCCGAAGGGCAGGGCATCGCCGTGATCGGCTCGCCGGCGCTGGCCGCGCGCTATGCCGTCGCCGCCGGGTATTTCGGCTTGAAGTGCGAGGTGCTCGATCCGCATCGCGTGTATTGCACCGCGATTTCCCAATTCATTCAGCAGGCTTGATCATGACTATTTCCCATCCCGCTACACCGTTGGTCGCCATCCTGCGCGGCCTGAACCCCGCCGAGGCGGTCGATGTCGCCAAGGTGCTGCACCATGCCGGTTTCCGCGCGCTGGAAGTGCCGCTCAACCGTCCGGGCGCGCTGGAAGCGATCGCGCTGATCGACCAGCTGGCGCTGCCCGGCACGCTGCTGGGCGGCGGCACCATGCTCAACGTCGACCACGTCGATGCGGTGTTCGAAGCCGGCGGCCGCCTGCTGGTGTCGCCGAATTGCGTGCCGGCCGTGATCCGCCGCGCCGCCGACCTCGGCATGTATTGCGCGCCCGGCGTCGTCACCCCGACCGAAGCGTTTGCCGCGCTGGATGCCGGCGCGCACGCGCTGAAACTGTTCCCGGCCGAGCAGGTCGGCCACGGCGGCCTGAAGGCGCTGAAGAGTGTGCTGCCGTCCGGCACGCCGGTGTGGCCGGTGGGCGGCGTCACGCCGGACACCATGGCCGGCTGGGTCAAGGCGGGCGCGACCGGTTTCGGCATCGGCAGCAACCTGTACACGCCGGGCGTGACACTGGACGAGCTGGCCGAGCGCGCCGCCACTTTCGTCGGCACCTGGCGCACTTTGGCCGTATGATAGCGGCCGTCTGCAACCGGGGAATCTCAAGATGAATAAATATGACGTGCAATGCCTGTGGGAAGTGAACGCGCAGCTGGGCGAAGGCCCGCTGTGGGTGGCGGAACAAAACCGCCTGTACTTTGTCGATCTGAAGAACCAGACCCTGCACGCGCAGGATGTGGTGAGCGGCCAGCGCTGCAGCTGGGCGATGCCGGACTACATCTGCTGGCTGATCGCACGCCGCGACGGCGACGGCTTCATGGCCGGCCTGCGCGACGGCATCGCGCGCGTGTGGCTGGAACCGGAGCTGCGCATCGAATACCTGCACCGTCCGTTTGCCGACGGCAGCGGCCTGCGCATGAACGATGCCAAGGTCGACAGTGCCGGCCGCATCTGGGCCGGCTCCATGCACAACACCGATTACGCCCAGGCGGTGGGCAAGCTGTTCCGCCTGGACACCGATCACTCGCTGCACGTGGCCGACCAGGGCTACCACATCTGCAATGGCCCGACCTTCAGCCTGGACGGCGCGACCATGTACCACACCGACAGTTTCGAGGGCCGCACCTACGCCTATCCGCTGTCGGCCGATGGTCAGCTGGGCGAGCCGCGCGTCTGGCGCCAGTTCGGCGAGGGCGAAGGCTCGCCGGACGGCATGACGGTGGACAGCGAAGGCTGTGTCTGGATCGCGCAATGGGGCGGCGCGCGTGTCTGCCGCTATTCGCCGGCCGGCGAGCTGCTGGAGACCATCCCGGTGCCGGTGCGCAATCCCGCCTCCTGCACCTTCGGCGGCGACGATCTGAAAACCCTGTTCATCACCACCGCGCGCGAAGACAACACGCCGGAGCAACTGGCGGCCCATCCGCTGACCGGTGCCGTGTTCTCGGTGCGCGTCGACGTCCCTGGCCTGCCGGCCGCCCGTTTCGGCTGACTTGCCGATCCGGCCTGATCCGGCGAGAATGCGTGATTCAACGCATTCTCGTCCCCGATCATGTCCCATCTCAAATACCTGCATCTGACTCCCGACAGCGAATTACCCGCACTGGAAGGATTGCGTCAATTCAAAGCCATCATCATTGCCGAGGCCGAGGTCCACGAAACCATGATGTGGGACATCAGCCGCTGGCTGATCGCCGAAGGTTGCCAGTACGCGCTGGCCTGGGGCAAGGATGCCGAAGCGTGGCGCGAAGCGATCGACGATGCCGCGCTCGAAGCCGTCAATTACGAAGACATACCCGACGAGCAGAAAGTCCTGATCACCTCGCACGAGGATGACGACCTGGATGAAGTGTTCTGGTTCGCCCGGCACCGCGCCGCCCACCCCGCGCACGAGCTCCAGCAAACCCTGATCCTGCACATCGCCGATGCCCCGCGGCGCGAAGAAATTGAAGCGGAGTATCACGACGCCTGATCCGCTTTGATCCCGCGCAAACTTCGTCACTGAAAGCCGCCCGGGCGCGCAGCCGGGCGGTCTAAGATTTCTGCGTACCCTGAGGTCTGCAGAAATGAACACCAAGAAAATCTACTATTCGTGCTGCACCTGGTTGTGCTACGAAATCTGCCAGCGCTTCTATGGCGGTCTCCACTACGTCTGGTGCGCGCCGTACTTCGACCCCTCATCCCGGCTCAGCCTGCCGAACGCCATCCCGCCGACCGCCAGTCCGCGCGAAATCTACTGGAATCTCAAAAAGGAGGTCGATGCCGGCGACCTGCATTCCGCAAAGATCGAAAAGAATCGATTGGGAATTCGAGTAGGAGCAAAATCAAACTTCGATGCCGGATTGATTAATCATTACGAATACGATGAGATCATTGATTTTTCGATTCTGGCGCATTGCAGGGAATTTCGTCCGCTTTTGCTGGTCATACCAGTAGGACCTGTGTCAGGGTTATTGAAGCGAGTCGACGTACGAAACCGTGCGGGTTTGCTGTCCGAAGAATACGTCATCGAACGCCTGCCGCGCAGACTATTCGATGCGATCGAACTATGAAAGGATTTGCGATGAAGATCTTCAAAGCCATTGAATCTGCCCCCAGCGAAATTGCGATGAACGCGCTAGGCTATAGCGTACTGATGCTGGAGCAGTCGGAGCTGCCCAAGCACTGGAAACGGCAGATTTACTATGACTATCTTTTTCGTGGGCTGGAGCCGGAAGTCATTGCTCTCG
Organism: Duganella callida; assembly: GCF_004614165.1. Taxonomy (GTDB): domain Bacteria; phylum Pseudomonadota; class Gammaproteobacteria; order Burkholderiales; family Burkholderiaceae_D; genus Rugamonas; species Rugamonas callida. Next base: position 88,673 of record NZ_SPVG01000237.1, read on the forward strand.
GCCGCAAAATTCTGGCGGAAATAGAAGAAACGGAGCGGGCCGATCTTGATCATTTGCCTCAGCAGACACGCGATCGCTATACAGTTCTATTTGGCCGGATTGACCGAGAAATCTATGCCGCGAAAAAGAGCCACGACACCTCCGGCCTCACGGCTGCGTTGGCAGAGACCGGCGCTGCTTTGCCGTAGGTGGCGGAAATAGAAAAGCCAGCTCCCGAGGAAGCTGGCTCTTCTGGCAGCGAAGCTGACGCGGCGAATTACATCATGCCGTCCATGCCGCCCATGCCACCCATACCGCCCATGCCACCCATACCGCCGGCTGGCTTGTCTTCGACCACTTCAGCGATCATGCAGTCGGTGGTCAGCATCAGGCCGGCGATCGACGCGGCGTTTTGCAGCGCCGAACGGGTCACTTTGGCTGGGTCCAGCACGCCCATTTCCACCATGTCGCCGTAGGTGCCGTTCGAGGCGTTGTAGCCGAAGTTGCCTTCGCCTGCCAGCACCGCGTTCACCACCACCGACGATTCTTCGCCGGCGTTCTGCACGATCATGCGCAGAGGTTCTTCCATGGCGCGCAGCACGATCTTGATGCCGGCGTCCTGGTCGGCGTTGTCGCCCTTCAGCGACTTGATCTGGGCGCGGGCGCGCAGCAGGGCCACGCCGCCGCCTGGCACGATGCCTTCTTCCACTGCGGCGCGGGTAGCGTGCAGGGCGTCTTCGACACGGGCTTTCTTCTCCTTCATTTCGACTTCGGTGGCTGCGCCAACCTTGATCACTGCCACGCCGCCGGCCAGCTTGGCCACGCGCTCTTGCAGTTTTTCACGGTCGTAGTCCGAGGTCGCTTCTTCGATCTGCACGCGGATCTGCTTGACGCGCGCCTCGATCGCGGCAGCCTGGCCGGCGCCGTCGATGACGATGGTGTTTTCCTTGCCGACTTCGATACGCTTGGCTTGGCCCAGTTCTTCCAGGGTCACTTTTTCCAGGGTCAGGCCGACTTCTTCAGCAACAACCTGGCCGCCGGTCAGGATGGCGATGTCTTCCAGCATGGCTTTGCGACGGTCGCCGAAGCCTGGGGCTTTCACGGCCACGGTCTTCAGGATGCCGCGGATGTTGTTGACCACCAGGGTGGCCAGCGCTTCGCCTTCGATGTCTTCAGCGATGATCAGCAGTGGACGGCCCGACTTGGCGATCTGTTCCAGGATCGGCAGCAGGTCGCGGATGTTCGAGATTTTCTTGTCGCACAGCAGAACGAACGGGTTGTCCAGCGCGGCAACCTGCTTGTCCTGGTTGTTGATGAAGTACGGCGACAGGTAGCCGCGGTCGAACTGCATGCCTTCCACGATGTCCAGCTCGTCGTTCAGCGACTTGCCGTCTTCCACGGTGATCACGCCTTCCTTGCCGACCTTTTCCATCGCTTCAGCGATGCGGTCGCCGATCGACGAATCCGAGTTGGCCGAGATCGAGCCAACCTGGGCGATCTCTTTCGAGGTGGTGCATGGACGGGCGATGGCGGCGATCTGCTCGACGGTAGCGGCCACGGCCTTGTCGATGCCGCGCTTCAGGTCCATCGGGTTCATGCCGGCGGCCACGAACTTCATGCCTTCGCGCACCAGCGCCTGGGCCAGCACGGTTGCGGTGGTGGTGCCGTCACCGGCGTTGTCCGAGGTCTTGGAAGCGACTTCCTTGACCATCTGCGCGCCCATGTTCTGCAGCTTGTCTTTCAGTTCGACTTCCTTGGCGACCGAGACGCCGTCCTTGGTGACGGTCGGGGCGCCGAACGAACGCTCCAGCACCACGTTGCGGCCTTTCGGGCCCAGGGTGACTTTAACCGCGTTGGCCAGGATGTTGACGCCTTCAACCATTTTGGCGCGCGCTGCGTCGCCGAAGATTACTTCTTTAGCTGCCATGTTATTTACTCCTTGAGGGTGTTATGTCGGGATCGGTTCAGCCAGTGCTTACTGGGTGACGATCGCCATGATGTCTTCTTCGCGCATGACCAGCAGTTCCTGGCCGTCGATCTTGACGGTCTGGCCGGCGTATTTGCCGAACAGGACGCGGTCGCCTGCTTTGACATCCAGAGGACGGACCTTGCCGTCGTCCAGGATCTTGCCATTGCCAACCGCCAGTACCTCACCTTGATCCGGCTTCTCGGCAGCCGCATCAGGGATGATCAGGCCGGACGCAGTTTTGGTTTCCTGGTCGAGGCGTTTGACGATTACGCGATCGTTCAAAGGGCGAAGGTTCATACAAAACTCCTTAATTTTTTAACAATGGTACAGTATGTTGGTAGTTGGGCGAGCTGTTAGCACTCTTCCCTAACGAGTGCCAATTATAGGGACGACCTTGGGGCATTTCAAGGAGCACAAGCTTGTGAAACATCAAAAAGCGCGGAAATGATGCAGATATGACTACAGCCGGGCGGCTTGCGCCCGGCGGCGGGACGCGATCAGGGGTCCAGCGGGTCGGCCGGGTCGATGCGCAGCGATTTGGCGGATGGCCGGAAGGTCAGCTCGGTGGGCGACAGGCGCTTGCCGACCGCGCCGGGCGCATAGCCCAGCTCTTTCAGATTGCGCGCCGCGAACTCCGCGCTTTCGATATAGCTGCTCTGGCTGGTGTTGGTGATGATCAGCGTGTCGCGCTCCAGCGGTGCGCCCAGCGCCGCCAGTCGCCGCGTCACATTGCGCAGGTTGGTGGTGGTGTGCCGGGCGTAGGGCTCGATGATGATGGACTCGGCCGGTACGCCGTAGCGTTCGATCAGGGCGCGGCGCATTTCCACCGCCTCCACGAAGCGCGTGCCTTTCGGATGCACCGAGGCGCCGCTGAAGATGATGAACGGCGCCGCGCCTTCGGCAAAGCGTTTGGCCGCCATGCGCACATTGAGCTTGCCGCGCGCGCTCAGCGCCATGCCCGGCACTTCCGGCCCGATGCCCGGAATGATGATGGCCGTGTAGGGGAACAGCTTCCAGTCGATGATGCCGGCGCGGCCGAGCGCAGCACCGTTGTGGGTCATGTCGAGCGGCTCGAAGGCGACCGCGTCGTCGCGGTCGTTGGCGTCCAGCAGCGCCACGGCCAGCGGCAGGCTGGCGTCCAGCGCCAACGCCGGATCGTCGGCGCCGGCCCTGGCCAGCCACACCGCATCGGTCACGGTGGCATGGAAGCGCTGACTGCCGGCCGCATCGACCGGACCGTCGATCAGCGGATAGCGCGGGGCCGCCCCGAGGCCATACACCTGGATGATGCTGTTCAGGCCGCGCAGCTCGCGGCTGACCTGCGCCTTGACGCCGTCGTCGGCCAGCGCGGCTTTGCGCCAGGCGTTGGCGGGCGCCTTGGCGGCGGCCGCCGCCAGGTCGTCGATTTCCTTGTTGCTCCACAGGCCGGCGTTGAGCACGCAGGCTGGCGCTTCCTTGCAGGCGTCCATGCGGGCACGGCGTTCGGACAGGATGCCGACGGCGGCGTGCGCATTGCCCAGGTCGGTCAGCGCCGGGAACAGCTGGTTGGCGATCAGCGACCAATGCTGGTCGCGTACCGGCGCGGCGCCGCCCGGCAGCGAGGCGAGGAGGGACAGTGCCACTATCGTTTTCTTGATCATAGGATTTACCATGCTTTGCTTGCCACCAGTCGGAAGCTGCGGCCGAACACCGGACGGCCATAGATGGCCTCCTGGCTGCCTTGGCCGGCCAGCGTGTCGGTACGGGTATTGCCTTCGGTCAGACCCTTGGCGTTGGTCAGATTATCGCCGCTCAGCTGCACCTTCCAGTCGCCGTGGGTAACCGAGACGCCGGCGCCGATCGAATGATAGGCGGGCAGCGCGGTGGCCTGGAAGAAGTCGACATAGCGCTTGCCGGTGTAGGCATAGCTGCCGTACAGCTCGACCAGGTTGTTGCCGATGCTGAAGTTGTAGTTGGGACGCAGGTTGCCGAACACCTTGGGCTCGCGGATGATCTGGTTGCCCACCACCTTGGACGGATCGGCGCCCGTGGCGTTGACGAAATCGCGGTACTCGGGGTCCTGTACCGTCAGCGAACCATTGATGTAGAAGCGCTCTGTCAGATACATCGCGCCATCCAGCTCGGCGCCGCGCACGATGGCCTTGCCGAAGAAGGGCACGGTCTGGTCGTTGCGGCCGGTGGCCGGATTGAAAGCCACAAACGAGGCGTTGAGCGGATTGAACTGGGTGTAGAAACCGGTGACGTACAAATACGAGCGGCCCATGGTGGCCTTGAAGCCCGCTTCGAACTGGTTGGCCTTGGTCTTCAGCACCAGCGGATCGACCGACGCCGCCACCTGCATCGACGGCGGCACTTCCAGGTGCGAGGCGCGCGCATAGGCGCCCAGCTGTTTGGTGAAATCGTAGTTGGCGCCCAGCGTCCAGTTGACGGTGCTGACGTTGTACCTGTGCGCCTGCACGCCGCCGGTGAAGGCGCGGGTGGTGTCGTCGGCCAGCGTCCTGGCGTCGCCGAGGTTGACCTGGTTGGTCAGCAGTGCATAGCCGTCGTAGTGATAACGTTCGCGCCGCACGCCGCCATCGAGGCGCAGGCGGTCCGAGACTTCCCAGGTGTCGTTGAAGTAGAAGGCGCCCATGCGCGCGTCGACGTCGCCCTGGTTCAGCGTGGTGGTGTAGCGCAGTACGCCGTTGTCGGTGACCGAGCCCAGCACTGCGCCGGAGGCGGAATAGGCGATCAGGTCCAGCGTGCGCGGCTTGCCCTGTACTTCGATCAGCATGTCGTTGTAGACCGACTTGCTGGTCTGGCCGTAGCCGCTCAGGTAGACGCCGAGCTTGACGTCGTGGTTGCCCATGCCGGTCTCGAAGTTGCGGGTGACGTTGATGTCGGCCTGATTCGAATAGAAATCCGAACCGGCAGCGCGGTACTGCGCCTGCATCACCAGGCCGGACGCCGTGGCCGGATGGTAGACCTGCGCGCCGTTACTGCCGGCGATGGCGTAACCGAAATGATCGACCGCGCCGAACGCCGCCTTCGCCGCGCCCAGAAAACCGTTGGCAAATGTGGTGGCGTCGGCCGGGTTGGAGGTGGAATAGAACGCGTCGAAGTCCAGCGAACCCTTGGTGGCGCCGGCCTTGGCCGACAGCAGCCACTTGCCGATCTCGCCTTCGTAGCTGACGCCGAGATTGCCGAATTCCAGATGGCGGCCATTGGCCAGGTCGCGCGTATCGGTGACGAGATTGCCGCTGCCGTCGCGGTACTTCATCGGTACATTGCGCAGCGCCGGCGAATTCATGGTGCCGTCGAAATAATCGATGTATTTGTCCAGCGAGAGCGCGGGATTGCGCGGATCGGCAATCGGGATCGGCAGATAGAACGTGTTGTGGTCGTTGAGATAGTTGCCGCTGACGGTCAGGGTGCCGTTCTCCAGCACGCGCTTGATGTTGCCGCGGATCTGGCCGCCCTTGTCGTTGGGGAAGCCGTTGTCGCGGTGGCCGTCGTCCTGGCGGATGAAGCCGCCGATCGCGTAGAAAGTCTTGTCATCGATCTTGCCGGACTGGTAGAGGTCGAGCCGGGCCAGGCCGGTGGTGCCGAGCGTGACCTGGGCCTTGCCCCTGGTCTGGTCGGTGCCGGTGACGGTGCTGCTGTTGACGATGGCCGCCGCCTGGCTGGCGTAGATCGGCGCCGGACCGCCGCGCACCACTTCCACGGTTTTGGTCATCAGGTCATAGCGGTTCAGGCTGTCGCCACGGAAGAAGAAGCCGTTGATTTCGGTGAACAGCGGCAGGCCATCCTGCTGGAACAGGGCCAGGCCGTCGTCGGTCGGGATGCCGCGCACGCGGGTGATGTTCTGCACCTCGCCGCCAGTGGCTTCGACCTGGATGCCGGGCAGCTTGCCCAGCAGGTCCGCAATGTTCTGCGGCGCCAGTTTCTGCACCTCGTTCTGCGACAGCGCATTCACCGCGTACGACACGTCGAAGCGCCGCTGCGGACGGGCCGAGCCGGTCACCACCACGCTTTCCACCTCGCCGCTCTCGGCAACGGGTGCTGCCGGCGCGGCGGCTTGCTGGGCGAACGCCGGGCTGGCCACGGCGCACAATACGCCGATGGCGTGGGCGAGCGTCTGCTTTTTCGTACTCATCGATTTCTCCAGTGTGGATAAGGGTAAGCAACTGGCGGCGAGTATATGGCCGGGATTTGCGTATAATTATTTATTACTTGAAAAATAAATAGAATATGACAATTATGTGACAGGAATTGTCTATTTGATAGCGTTTGTATGAAAATTGCGCGATTAAAACTCTCTTCGGAAGAAAAACGTTTGTTGTGGCATTTGCGGACCAAGGGGCCGACGCCGCGTACCGAGCTATCGTTGGCGCTACAGGTCAGCAATTCCGCGCTGACCAAGCTGTCGCGCAACCTGATCAGTCTCGGGCTGGTGGAAGAACAGGCCTCGACCGATGCCGGCGGACGCGGACGGCCGATCGTGCCGCTGGCGATTTCGGCCAACGGCGGCTTCGCGGTGGGGGCGACGGTGCACAAGGGCGTGCTGGAAATCGCCCTGGTCGATTACGCCGGCGGCATCATCTCGCTGACCAGCGAGGAGGTGGGCGCGCCCGATCCACTGGCGTTTGCGCGCTTGCTGGAGCAGCGCATCACCGAACTGTCGGTCAGGCACAAGCTGCTGGGCGGACGCTTTCTCGGTGTCGGCGTCGGCTTGCCCGGACCGCCGCGCGGACGCGATGGCGACCGCTGGAACATCGTCAACGATCTGCCGGGCTGGCGCAATGTGCCGCTGCGCCAGATACTGGATGAGGCGCTCGGCCTGCCGACCATGCTGGAGAACGATGCCAACGTCTCCGCCTTGGCGGAGTACTACCTGAACGACACGGTACGCCGTTCCTCGACGGTGGTGGTGCTGCTGCTCGGCTATGGCATCGGTGCCGGCGTGATCGAGGATGGCCGCTTGCTGAAAGGGGAATTCGGCGGTTTCGGCGACATCGGCGGCCTGTATCCGATGGACCAGCCGCGTCCCACGACCATGGATCTCATGTCGGTGCTGCGCGCGGCGGGATGCGCCATCGAGTCGGTCGCCAACTTCGACGAAGTCACGGTCGGCCAAGAAGCGCTGATCGAGCATTGGCTGGAGCGCGCCGCCGGGCAGCTGGAGTCGGTGGTCAACAGCGCCATCTCGTGGTTCGATCCGGGCGAGATCATTTTTTCCAGTCCGCTGCCGGAATCGATCATGGTACGGCTGGCGGCGCGGTTGAACCGTGGCCAGCTGCGCTGGCCCGAGCACCGGCCGGCGTCGGACATTCGCGTGTCGCGGCTCGGCGGCAGTTCGATCGCGCTGGGCGCGGCGCTGCTGCCGATCCACGCGTCCACCGCGGTCGCGTTCTGGTAGCGCGTCGCCATGCCCCGTTATCTCCAGCTGCTGAAACAGGATCGCCATCTGATCGGTTATTCGACGGGGAATTTCGGTAAGAACCTGTTACTGGGCAGCATCGATGTCACGTTGCTGTTTCTGCTGACCGACCTGCTGGGCGTCCCCGCGCACAGGGTCAGCGTGTTGATGGCCGTAGTGTTCGTCGGCGACCTGTTGCTCGACCTGAGCGCCGGCCTGCTGGCGACGTGGGCCCTGAACCGGGGCATCGCCTATCGCCGCCTGATCGCGCTGGGGGCGCTGCCCTGCGCGCTGGCGTTTGCCCTGATCTACAGCCTGCCCTTGCTGGGACGGGCGAACCTGGCGGTGATCGCGGCGGCCGTGCTGTTTTTCCGCGCCGCTTACGCGGTGATCGACGTGCCGCATAACAGCCTGCTGGCGCGCGTGGCCAGCGACAGCCGCGCGCGCGGACGCGCTTCCGGCTACCGCACGGTGTTCAGTTCCGGCGCCAGCGTGGTGATCGCGACGGTGGTGGTGCCGTTTGTCGGCACGGCCGGCCAGCATGCCGAACCGGCGCTGCTGTCGAGAATGGCCATGACAGGCGGCTTGCTGTTCTGCGCGGCCATGTTGTTCGCCGCGTGGTCGTCGAGGGAAGAAGGCGCTGTCGCGCCGCGCAAGGTGCGCGCCGTGTTCCTGCCCCGGCTGGATCGGCTGTTTGCCGCCATGGCGGTCATCGCCGTGGTGACCGGTTTTGCCACGCCGATCTTCGGCAAGATGATGCTGTACATCGCCACCTACGCGCTGAACCGGCCCGCCTTTGCCGGCCAGGCCCTGTTCATGCTGACGCTGGGCCAGTTCGCCGGCGCGGGCCTGTGGATGTATCTGATTCGTTTCCACGACAAGACCCATTTGCTGGCGGCCAGTCATACACTCGGTGTCTTCGGCATACTGGTGTTTGCCATGGCCGGGCAGGACAGCTTGCTGTTGACGGTGGCGGTGGCGCTGACGGGCATCGGTTTTGGCGGCGTGTTCATGCTGCCGTGGGGAATACTGGCCGACGTCGTCGACTTCGCCGAATTCCGGCACCGCGAACGACGCGAGACCGCCACTTTCGCCACGGTGCTGGTGATACTGAAATCGGGCAGCGCGGCGTCATCGGCGGTGATCGGCTGGGGGCTGAGCCAGATCGGCTATGTCCCCGGTGTCGCGCAAGCCGAAGCCGTGGTGCACGGCATGAAGTTGCTGGCGTTCGGCGTGCCGACGCTGGGATCCCTGGCGGCGGTGGCGACGCTCAGGCATTTCGCCATCGGCCACCAGGAACATGCGCGCGTGCTGCGCGCGAACCGGACGCGCCGGCGGCGTCTGCCGGCCCAGGCCTGACGCTCGGCCTTAGCGACGTTCGCCGCGGGTTTTCAGCTGGTCGAGCAGCACCGCCAGCAGCAGGATCACACCGCGCATCAGGTACTGGTAGAAGGCGTCGACGTCCAGCAGGTTCATGACGTTTTCCACCGTGCCCATGATCAGTACCCCGATCAGGACACCGAAGATGCGCGCCTTGCCGCCCTGGAGCGAGACGCCGCCCAGCACGCAGGCCGAGATCACGTCCAGTTCAAAACCCTGGGCGGCATTCGGCTGGCCGCTGGTGATGCGCGACGCCAGGATCAGGCCCGCCATCGCGGTGACCACGCCCTGCAGCAGAAAGATCCACACCCGCAGACGCTCGACGCGCACGCCGGCCAGGCGCGCCGCTTCCGGGTTGCCGCCGATGGCCAGCGTGTTGCGGCCAAAGACGGTCTGGTTCAGCAGGATGCCGAACACGATGAAGCAGCAGCCGGCCACCAGCACCGGCAGCGGCAGGCCGAACAGGCGGCTGTCGCCGAAGTCGATGAAGCTGTCGTCGTTGATGCCGACCGCCTGGCCCTTGGAGACGATGAAGGCGAGGCCGCGCACCATCAGCATGGTGGCCAGGGTGGCGATCAGGGCGTTCACGCGCAGGTAGGCGATCAGCACGCCGTTCAGCGCGCCGATCAGGGCACCGGCGCCCAGGCCGGCGCCGACGGCCACCAGCACGCTGCCGCTCTGTTCCAGCACGATGGCGCCCAGCACGCCGGCGAAGGCGATGGTCGAGCCGACCGACAGGTCGAAGTCGCGCGAGGCCAGGCACAGCATCATGGTGCAGGCGACCATGCCGATCTGCGCCACCGACAGCATCAGGCCGACGACGTTGGTCACGGAGAAGAAGTTCTCCACCGTGGCCGACAGGATGGCGAACAGCACCAAGTAAGCCAGCGGCATGCTGTATTCAGACAGCCATTGACGCGATACCAGCGGCGCCGCCGGCGCGGCCGAAGGATTCAGTTGTGAGGCGCTCATGCGATGCTCCGTGTAGGTTGGGCTGGTGGTTCTGTGTTGGTGGCCGCTGACGGAGCAGGCGGCGCGCCAGCGGTTCGCGTGCCCACGGCAACGGGCGGCGAAGTCACGGCCGCTGTGGCGGGCGCGATGCCGGCAGTGGGCGCAGGCACGGCAGCATCGGGCAGGGCGAGGCGCAGCACTTCCGTTTCGGTGGCCTGCGCGCGCGGCAGTTCGCCGCAGATTGTCCCTTCGCGCATGACGATCACCCGGTCCGAGATGCCCAGCACTTCCGGCAGCTCGCTGGAAATCACGATCACGCAGCAGCCGCGTTCCGCCACGTCATGGATGATGCGGTAGATGTCGTTCTTGGCGCCGACGTCGATGCCGCGCGTGGGCTCATCGAGTATCAGCACCTTCAGTCCCGGCTCCGCCAGCCAGCGCGCCAGGATCACCTTCTGCTGATTACCGCCCGAGAGCAGGCGGATTTCCTGCCGACGGTTGGGCGTCTTGATGCGCAGGCGGGCGATGAATTCGTCGGCCAGCGCCGCCTCGCGCTTGTGGCGCAGGAACACGCCGCCGCGCAGATCGTTGCGGCGCACGCTGATGTTGATGTTCTCCGCCACCGATGCCGTAGCCAGTATGCCTTGCTCCTTGCGGTCCTCGGGACACAGCACGATGCCGGCGGCAATCGCATCCGCCGGAGCGCCGGCGGGAACCGGCACGCCGTCCAGCAGCACGGTGCCGCCGCTGCGCGTATCGGCGTTGTACAGCAATCGCATCAACTCGCTGCGTCCGGCGCCGACCAGACCAAAGAAACCCAGCACCTCGCCGCCATGCACGACAAAGCTTTGCGGCCCTTTGACATGCTTGCCATTCAGACCTTGCACCTGCAGTCGCGCTTCGCGGCGTGGACGTTCGCGGTAATCGTAGATATCGGTCAGCTCGCGGCCCACCATGTCGCTGATCAGGCGTTCGCGCGGCACGTCGGCCATCACCTCGTGGGTGACGATCTTGCGGCCGTCGCGGAAGATGGTGCAGGCGTCGCACAGCTCATACAGTTCTTCGAGACGGTGCGAAATATAGATCAGCGTGCGGCCGTCGTCGCGCAGCTCTTTTACGAGGCGGAACAGGATTTCCGTTTCGCGGTGCGACAGCGAGGACGTGGGTTCGTCGAAGGCGATCACCTGCGCATCCTGCATGATCGCCTTGCAGATCTCCACCATCTGCCGCTGCGCGATCGACAGGTCGGCCAGTTTGGCGGACGGCGACAGATCGACGCCAATCGCGGCCAGTTTCTCCGCCACGATGCGGTGCGCTTTCTGCTTGTCCAGGAAGCCGAAGCGGGTCGGCATGCGGCCCAGCAGCACGTTTTCCGCCACGGTCAGCTCGGGCACATACTGCAGTTCCTGGTGAATGATGGCGATGCCGGCGGCGATGGCTTCCTTGGAACTGTGGAAATGACGCTCCCTGCCATCGACCAGCAACCGCCCGCCATCCGGCTTGTATTGGCCGCCAAGAATTTTCAGCAGCGTCGATTTGCCGGCCCCATTCTCGCCCAGCAGGCCGTGCACCTGGCCGGCGTGGGCAGAAAAGCTCACGCCGTTCAGCGCCTTCACGCCGGGGAAGAATTTGCAGACCTGGTCGAACTCCAGATATGCGGCCATGATCACTGGCCCATCGCTTTGCGGACCTCGGCCTGATTGGCGCGGGTCATCAACATCCCTTTGGTGAGGACTTCAGCCGGCGGTGTGGCTTTGCCGGTGATCCAGTTGTACAGATTGACGGAAGTCTGGTAGCCGTGTTCCTTCGCGCTGATCATCACGGTGCCGAAGAAGCCGGTCGGCTGGGGTTTGTTCAGTTCATTTTCGGCTGCCTTGGCGCCGCCGATGCCGATGCCGATCATGCTGTCGGCCTTGATGCCGCGTCCCTCGGCGGCGCGCACGGCGCCCAGTACCGCTTCGTCGTTGAGGCCAACCGCCACCCAGTGTTTGAACCTGGCGTTCTTGGTCAGCGCGATATTGGCGGCGTTGAAGGCATTTTCAGTATCGGTCTTGGCTTGCGGCGCATCGATGATGTTCGCGGCCGGGAAGCCGCCGGCCTTCAGCGCATCGATCGCGCCGGTGGTGCGTTCCTTACCGGTCGGCAGCTGGTCGTAGGCGACGCGGATCGCGCCCACTTCCGCCATATTCCATTTACGCGCCTTGATTTCGGCGATGATGCCTTCGCCGACCTGCTTGCCGATCTGGTAGCCCGAAATGCCCATGTGCGGGATGGACTCGATCGGTTTGCCGCTGCCGTCCAGCAGACGGTCATCGACTGAAACCACTTTCAGGTTGTTGCGTTTGGCGGCGCGCTCGATCGCCTTGCCCAGTTTGACGTCCGGCGCGCAGATGACGAAACCTTGCGCCTTCTGCGCCGCCAGATTGTCGATGGCGGCCATGGTCTTTTCGCCGTTGGGGATGCCGATCTTCACCAGCGTGAAGCCTTTCTCCTTGGCGGCGACTTCCGCATAGCGCCATTCGTCCTGGAACCACGGCTCCTCCGCCTGCTTGACGAGGAAGCCGATTTTTACCGGATCAGCCGCATGTGCCAAGGCAGCGGCACACAGCGCCGCTGCTGCGATCAAAGTACGTTTCATTATGAGTCTCCATCATGGTATGCATGTTTTTTTATGGGGTGATACGTAATTGATACACTGGAATCAGGCTGACGCCGCGCACGGTAGCGATCTGCCGATTACCCTGAAAGTCGGGGCGCGCTTCTTTCGGCAGGTAGATGGGCGCATCGGCGCGCAACGGCAGCACGGACACGGTCAGCGGCTGGTCCAGCGATGCGGCCTGCTGTTTCAGGCCGAACTGCCATTGATAGCCGCTGTAGTACCAGTCGTCCAGCATGCGCGTGCCGGAATAAAGGCGGCCGATGTCGCCGACGAAGTCGATCTGCAGCAGGGCGTCGTCCAGGCCTTTCAGCTGCTCGCGCGGGACGTTGATCTGCCATGCGGCGGCGGCCTTGAAGTTTTCGGGCAGCGGCTGGATCGCCGCCTTGGCGGTGCCGCCGATGACGATGGGCGCCGCGTCCTGGGCATTGCGCGTCCGCGTGACGGAGGCTTGCAGCGTGTGCGCGGGCAGCGTGGCTTCAAAAACCTGGAACATGCCGTCGTTGCCTGCCGACTGCAGGGCGACCGTGGCTGTTACGGCGCCGCCGCCAGCGGCCGCGCCGCCAGGCTTGCCCTTCGTCTCCGCCGCGTGGGCTGCAATGGCGGTCCAGGCCGCGCCGGTGGTGGTGGCCTTCGGCGGAGTCGCCAACGCCGGGTAGACGGCGAAGCGGAACTTGTTGTCGCCGACCGAGCGCAGTTGCAGCGCGTTGCCATCGACATAGGCTTGTTCGCCGCTGAGCAGCAGGCGTTGCTGGCCGCCCAGCGTGACCACGCTCAGTTGCTGCGATTGTTCAGGCCTCAGCACCACGATGGTCAGCGGGCGCCTGCCATCGCGCTGCACGGTCAGTGCCGCGCCGCTGCCAGGCTGGATGCCGGTGACCAGCGTATGGCCATCGGCCGACGCGATCTGTGCGCCCGGACCGGCCACGCGTGCGCCGGCGTCGAACGACAGTTCGACCGGCACGCCGGCGCTGGCGGCGAACACCGCCACCACGCCAGCCTTGCCCTGATCCAGCATCGTCACCGGCTGGGCGGTGGCGTAGTGCAGATTGGTGCCGTCCAGATCCAGGTTCAGCGGCCAGATGAAATAGGCGCCATCGGCAATGTCCACCGGTTTGCTCGGCAAGGTGATGTTCTGGCCAGGCAGCCTGACGGCGAACTGGGTGGCCTTCTGCGCCGCCATCGGATACTGGCGCACGTGGTTGTTCACGAACAGGAAGCCACGCTCGCCCTCGCTGCGCACGGCAAAACGCGCGCTGGCCAGATCGTCCGGCTTGGCCGGCGAAACGGCCGGCTTACGCACGGTCATCGGTGCCAGGCGCGAACCGAAGGCGTGCACGAACAAATGATAAGGACGCAGCTTTTCCAGCACCTTGCGCTGCTGGCCGTCCGGGCCGAGCGGGGCCTGGAAGTCGTAGCTGATCATGGTGGTGTCGTTGTAGCCGCCGCTGAGGGTGCTTTCCTCCATGCCGCTGCCGCCGAGGCTCAGCGGATTGCGGCCGCCATGGAACATGTAGTAGCCCATCAGGTTGACGCCGGAGCCCAGCTGCACCGGCAGCATGGCGGCGATATCGTCGGCCGACACCACCGTGCGGCGGCGGTACATGAAGGGCAGGCCGGCGCCATATTCGGCGCCGAGGAATGGGGTGACTTCCTTGTCCGTCTCCGCCGTGCCGGGCGCGTGGGCGGCGGTCTGCGCACCCAGGTCGCCGCTGACGCGGGTGTCGAAACGGAACGCGTAGGTCTCTTTGGGCGGCAGTTCTTTGGTGCTGACGCCCCACGGCTCGTCGGGATAGCCGCCGAACACCGGCGTCACTTCGCCGCTCGGATAGATGGTGCCGTCCCAGCCGGTGACGGTGTAGTAGGGCACATCCATGCCCGCCTTCAGCGCCAGCTTTTTAAGCGCGGCGATGTGGGCCACGCCCTTGCCGGGACCATCGATGTTGTATTCGTTTTCCAGCTGGATGCCGATGACGTTGCCGCCATCCTTCCACAGCTGGCCTTTCAGCTGCGCGCCGATCTGCTGGTACAGGCGTTCGACGAACACCATGTACTGCGGATCGTTGGAGCGGGTGGGCATGGCGTTGACCACCCAGTCCGGGATGCCGCCGTAGCGCACTTCCGCGTGCGCCCACGGACCGACGCGCACCACCACGTCCAGCCCCGCCTTGCGCGCCAGCTGGATGAAGTGGCGCAGGTCGCGGTTGCCGGACCAGTCGAACCTGCCCTCGACTTCCTCGTGGTGGTTCCACATCACGTAGCTGGCGACGATGTCGATGCCGGCCGCCTTCATTTTGCGCAGCTCCGCTTCCCACATCGACGCCGGCGTGCGGCTGTAGTGGAATTCGCCCATCACCGGCAGCCACGGGGCGCCGTTGCGGGTCAGGTAGCGCGCGTTGGCGCCCAGCGTGTCGCCGTTGGGGGCGACAGCGGTGCCGAGGCGCAGCGCGGCGTTGAGGGGCGCCGGCGTCGGCGCGCTGGCATCGATGCTCAGCGTACCGGC
>NZ_SPVG01000260.1 GCF_004614165.1 Duganella callida
CGCCTGCACCAGCCGCCGCGGCTGCACCGGCGCCGGCTGCCTCGCACGGCTCGGTTGCCACCGGCAAGCTGGCGCACGCATCGCCATCGATCCGCAAGTTCGCCCGTGAACTGGGCGTGGACCTGGGCAAGGTGCCCGGCACCGGCGCCAAAGGCCGCATCACCCAGACCGACGTGCAAAACTTCGTCAAGGGCGTGATGGCCGGCACCGTGGCCGCGCCGTCCGGCGCGCCGGCAGCCGGTGGTTCGATCGGCGGCGGCGGCACCTTCAGCGTGCTGCCATGGCCGTCGCTGGACTTCAGCAAATTCGGCGAAACCGAACTGCTGCCGCTGTCGCGCATCAAGAAGATTTCCGGTCCCAACCTGCACCGCAACTGGGTGCAGATCCCGCACGTCACGCAGTTCGACGATGCCGATATCACCGATCTGGAAGCCTTCCGCGTCGAATCGAACAACGCCAATGCCAAGAACAAGGACGCGGTCAAGCTGACCATGCTGGCCTTCGTGATCAAGGCATCGGTCGCCGCGCTGAAGAAATTCCCGACCTTTAACTCGTCGCTGGACGAGAAGGGCGAGAACCTGATCCTGAAGAAGTTCTATAACATCGGCTTCGCGGCCGATACGCCGAACGGCCTGGTGGTCCCGGTGATCAAGAACGCCGACCAGAAATCGGTGACGCAGATCGCCAAGGAAATGACCGAACTGTCGGCACAGGCGCGCGAAGGCAAGCTGAAACCGACCGACATGCAGGGCGCGACCTTCACCATCTCGTCGCTGGGCGGCATCGGCGGTACGCACTTCACGCCTATCGTCAACGCGCCGGAAGTGGCGATCCTGGGCCTGTCCAAGGCATCCATGAAGCCGGTGTGGGACGGCAAGGCGTTCCAGCCGCGCCTGATGATGGGTACCTCGCTGTCCTACGATCACCGCGTGATCGACGGTGCGATGGGCGCCCGCTTCTCCGTGTACCTGAGCGAAGTGCTCGGCGACATGCGCAAAATTCTGCTGTAAGGAGCCGACATGAGCACTGTAGAAGTGAAAGTGCCGAATATCGGCGACTTCAGCGAAGTGGAAGTGATCGAGGTGATGGTCAAGGTGGGCGACACGATCAAGACCGATCAGTCGCTGATCACCGTGGAGTCGGACAAGGCCAGCATGGAAATCCCGTCGTCGCACAGCGGCGTGGTGAAGGAAATGCGCGTCAAGGTCGGCGACAAGGTCAAGGAAGGCGTGACGCTGCTGGTGCTGGAAGAAGCCGCCGGCGCGGCGGCTGCGGCTCCGGCGTCCGCGCCGGCCGCCGCGGCGGCTCCAGCTCCCGCACCAGCTCCGGCCCCGGCTCCAGCGCCCGTGGCGGCGCCGGTCGGCGGCAGCTACGCCGGCCAGGTGGACGTCGATTGCGACATGATGGTGCTGGGCAGCGGCCCTGGCGGCTACTCGGCCGCCTTCCGCGCCGCGGACCTGGGTCTGAACACCGTGATCGTCGAGCGCTACGATGTGCTGGGCGGCGTGTGCCTGAACGTGGGCTGCATCCCGTCGAAAGCGCTGCTGCACGTGGCCGCGCTGATCGATGAGACCTCGCACATGTCCAAGGCTGGCGTCAGCTTCGCCAAGCCGACGGTCGATATCGACCAGCTGCGCGCGCACAAGAATGGCGTGGTCAAGACCATGACCAACGGCCTGGCCGGCATGGCCAAGGCGCGCAAGACCCAGATCGTGCAGGGCGTCGGCCAGTTCGTCAGCCCGAACCACATCGAAGTCACCGCCAAGGACGGCAGCAAGAAAGTGGTGCAGTTCAAGCAGGCCATCATCGCCGCCGGTTCGTCGGTGGTGAAGCTGCCGTTCGTGCCGGAAGATCCGCGCATCGTCGATTCGACCGGCGCGCTGGAACTGCGCCAGATCCCGAAACGCATGCTGGTGATCGGCGGCGGCATCATCGGCCTGGAAATGGCCACCGTGTACTCGACGCTGGGCGCGCGCATCGACGTGGTCGAAATGATGGATGGCCTGATGCAGGGCGCCGACCGTGACGCGGTCAAGATCTGGCAGAAGTACAACGAAGCCCGCTTCGACAACATCATGACCAAGACCAAGACGGTCGCGGTCGAAGCGCTGCCGGAAGGGATCAAGGTCACCTTCGAAGCCGCCGAAGCCGGCGCCACCGCGCCGGCGCCGCAGGTGTACGACATGGTGCTGGTGGCCGTCGGCCGCAGCCCGAACGGCAAGAAGATCGCCGCCGACAAGGCCGGCGTTTCGGTGACCGATCGCGGCTTCATCCCGGTCGACAGCCAGATGCGCACCAACGTGCCGCACATCTTCGCCATCGGCGACCTGGTGGGCCAGCCGATGTTGGCGCACAAGGCGGTGCATGAAGCGCACGTGGCGGCGGAAGCCGCCGCCGGCCAGAAGTCGCACTTCGACGCGACCGTGATTCCATCGGTGGCCTACACCGATCCGGAAGTGGCGTGGGTGGGCGTGACCGAGGACGAAGCGAAAGCCAAGGGCATCAAGGTCGAGAAGGGCCACTTCCCATGGGCGGCCAGCGGCCGCGCAGTGGCCAACGGCCGCGCGGAAGGCTTCACCAAGCTGCTGTTCGACGCCGAGACGCATCGCATCATCGGCGGCACCATGGTCGGCACGCACGCCGGCGACATGATCGGCGAGATCGCGCTGGCCATCGAGATGGGCGCCGACGGCACCGACATCGGCAAGACCATCCATCCTCACCCGACGCTGGGCGAATCGATCGGCATGGCGGCGGAAGTCTACGAAGGCGCCTGCACCGACCTGCCGCCGCCGCGCAAGCGCTAAGCAAGTTCGCAGCATCAAAAAAGCCGGGACGCGTTCCCGGCTTTTTTCATTGGCTGGCGCAACGTTCAGAGCAGCACCACCACCGGCGGACGCAGCCCCAGCGCCGCCACCCGCCGAGCAAACTTGCGGTCATCGAACGAGGCCATGCTGCCAGATGTTCGATAGCTGGCGTGATGTAGCGCGTCCGTGAAAGAGGGGCCTTGTTGGTAGCTGGTTAGTGCCATGATAAGGGCTGGCCTGTCTTCGATAGTAAAATTCGCCATGCTTAACATGTGTTGATACACGCCGATGATCATTGGCGGCTTCATGTTGTATTTGCCCCGCATTAGCCATTCCAACTCAATAATTACTGTTTTGCATATCGCGAGCGTTTGGCCCGAATCAATCAAACTCTGAGCTAATGGCCGCTGGCGTTGTGCTTCTGCGTCAGTGATATCGTTGATATAGTAGCGGGCTAGAACATTAGTATCCAGGCCTGTCATTTCTGAATAGTTCGGCAGCGTCGAAGTCGGCAGGTGCAAAAGAATGCTCGATATTCACCATACCGTAGCCGCTGACGGATTTGGTTTTTGGGATAGGCAATTTTGTGCCGACAAACCTCATTTCGAGCTGGCAGCCATTCATGACGCAGTGGACCTGCGCGCCCGTCAGGATGCCGTAGGCTTCGATGATTTCCTTGGGGATGATGACGGTGCCGTCGCTGTTAACTGTGGTGAAAGTGTCCATGGCGTCCTCCCAATCGATTCGGCCATGGTAGCACTGAGGTTGGCTGCAGAGTTTGATCTATCTCCGCCTGGCGAAGCGGTCTAGCGCGTCAAGCGGTACAGCAGGACCGCGGTGCGGATGGTGGCGCGCTCGATGGAGGCGATTTCCAGGTCTTCGTCGGGCGAGTGGGCGCCGTTGCCGGTGGCGCCCAGGCCGTCCAGGCTGTCCAGCAGCGGCGCCACGAACTGCACGTCGCCGGCGCCGCGCTGGCCCGGCGGCAGGGCGGGAATCTCGCCCAGGCCGGCATCGGCACTGGCCTGCGAATAGATTTTCAGCACCGCCAGGTTGCCCGGCGTCGGCGACATCGGCGGATACGATTCGTGGAAGCTGATGCTGGCGCTGGTGCCCGGCAGGTTCTGCGCCACGATGGCCTTCATTTTCGCGTGCGCACGGTCGCGCTGTGCGTAGTTCAGGTAGCGCAGGTCGCCTTCGACGGTGGCGGTGCGCGCGATCACGTTGGTCTTGCCGGCCGCCTGGCCGGTGGTGCCGAGCGCGTTGGTGCTGCCTTCGGTGCCGCCGACGATCAGGCCGGGGCTGTAGGTCAGATCCGGCTCGGCCAGCTGCTGGCGGAAGCCGTCCAGGATGCGGGCCGTTTCGTAGATCGCACCATAGCCGGCACCTTCGCTGAAGATGCCGCTGGAATGCCCCTGCTTGCCGCTGACCTTCAGCTCCCACGACGACGAGGAACGGCGGCCGATGGTGCCGGTATCCTTGCCTTCCTTGTTGCGTACCGTGGCCTCGAACGCCAGCGCGATGTCGCTGCGCCTGGCGGCATTGACCATGTCGGCGCGCGAGACTTCGATCGGGTCGCCGGCGTTTTCCTCGTCGCCGCTGAACACCACGCTGATGCTGGTGTTATCGAGCGCGCCCACGCGCTGCAAGGCGCGCAGTGCCTCGATGATGATCACGTCGCCGCCCTTCATGTCGTTGACGCCCTGGCCGCGCACGCGCTCGCCGTTGCGCTGCCACAGCTGCACCGGGCTGTCCTTCTCGAACACGGTGTCGAGGTGGCCGATCAGCAGCAGGCGCTTGCCCTGTTTGCCCTCGCGCGTGGCGATCAGGTGGCCGGCGCGTTGCATGGCCGGCGGCATCTCCGACCAGCGGGTGGTGAAACCCAGTTGGTCGAACTGCTCGCGAAACAGCTTGCCGACCGCGCGCACGCCGTCGTGGTTCATGGTGCCGCTGTTGATGTTGACCGAACGCTCCAGCAGCTCCAGCCCCTGCGCCGAATGGGCTTTGACTTCGGCGACGATTTTCTGTTCGATGGGCGACAGCGCGGCGGCGTTGGCCGCGCCGCATGCCAGGGCCAGTACTGCAAGGACGTACGGTTTCAACTTCATGCGGCATTCCTCCGGTGTGTAGGTATGCCGCCGATTGTAGCTCAGGCTTGCGCCGATGCGGGCAGCCCGAATACGCGGTCGAACGCGAGGCTGAACAGGAAGGTATAGACCATGAAGAACAGTAGCAGGCCTATGTCCAGTATCAACGCCTGCAGCAGCGTGATGTTCAGCCACCAGGCAAACAGCGGCACCAGGATCAGCACCAGGCCGCCCTCGAAGCCGATGGCGTGCGCCGCGCGGCGCAGGAAGCCGCGGCCGCGCACCGTCTGGCGCGCTTCCCACGCCTCGAACGCGCCGTTGTAGATGAAGTTCCAGACGATGGCGATCGCGGACGAGGCGGCGCCAGCCACGCCGGCATGGCCGGCATCGTGCCCGGACAGCATCAGCACGCCGCTGGTCAGGCAGATCGCGATCAGTTCGAACAGGGTGACGTAGACCACCCTGCGTTTCAGGCCTTGCATGAGATTTCCTTCTGGATGACAACGCCCGGCATCCTATGGCGATCCGGCTGATGGGAAAAGTCAGCTGCTGTCAATTTTTCTGATAGATTGTCGGCTATGGCTTTTTCATCCGACAACATCGCGGTATTTTTGGCCGTGCTGGACCACGGTTCGTTCTCGGCCGCGGCGCGCGCGCTGGGACGGGTGCCATCGGCGGTCAGCATGGCGGTGGCGCAGCTGGAGGCGGAACTCGACCTGACGCTGTTCGAGCGCAGTTCGCGCGAAGTGCGGCCGACCGAATCGGCGCGCGCGCTGGAGCCGGAAGCGCGCCAGATGGCGGGCCAGCTGCGTCGCCTGCAGGCGCACGCGCTGTCGCTGCATCGGGGCCTGGAGCGCCGTCTGACGCTGGCGATCGCGCCCGAGCTGCTGTCGGCGCCGTGGAGCGAGCCGCTGGCGCGGCTGGCGCAGGAATTCCCGTCGCTGGAAGTGGACGTGCTGTCGGCGCCGCAGGACGCCGCGCTGCGCATGCTGCACGACGGCGCGGTGCAACTGGCGCTGCTGTACGAACGTCCCAAGGTCAACGACCACGAAAGCTTTCAGGAACTGGGCAGCGAGCTGCTGGTGGCGGTGATTTCGCCGCGCCACCCGCTGGCGCTGGAGCGCAACGGCAGCTTCCGGCTCGAAGACCTGGTCGACCTGCGCCAGATCGCCATCGTCAGCAGCGAGCCGGAAGGGATCGACCAGCGGGTGCTCATCTCGCGCAAGCTGTGGCGCACCGACAGCCACCTGGCGGCGCTGGGACTGGTGCGTTCGGGCCTGGGCTGGGCCTATTTGCCGCGCCGTCTGGCCCAGCCGCTGATCGCCAGCGGCGAACTGCTGGCGGTGGCCTTCGCCCACATGAGCAACGAACTGCGGCTGTGGGTGGACGTCGTCTGGCGCAACGACCGCCCGCAGGGCCTGGGCGCGCGCCGCCTGATCGCGCTGCTGCAGGATATCGAGGGCCTGGAGCCGCGGCCGCCGGCGGTCGCGCTATAAGGCGCAGTAGTACAGGTGCGACAGATGGTCGCCGCCGCCGACCTGCACCACGCGCGGCGCGGACAGCGTATCGCGCCTGAATCCGCACTTGTCCATCACGCGCTGCGAGCCTGTGTTGTGCTCGGAAATCCAGGCGCGCAGCCGGGTCAGGCCGTACCGGGTGCGCGCCACTTCCTGCAGATGCGTGAGCGCGGCACTGGCAAGACCCTTGCGCGCCTGATCGTGGGCGATGCGGTAGCCGACTTCGCCGATGCCGGCGTAGCGGTTGATGTAGCGCAGGTTGGCGCGGCCGATGATGGCGCCGTGGTCGTCCAGCAGCACGCAGGGATGCATGCCGCCTTTGCGCTGGGTTTCCAGGTAGTCGGCGATGTGGGCGGCCAGACCTGCGGGAGTGTAGAAGTCATCGCCGCGCGCTTCCACATACTGCTCGAACCAGGCGCGGTTTTCCAGTTCGAACGCCATCAGCCGCGCGGCGTCTTCGGCTTGCAGCGTGCGGATCATCATGGGTGGGCGGCGAGATAGGCCAGCGCTTGCTGGTTGAACAGGGCGGTCTGCTCCATCTGCGGCAGGTGGCCGGACTGGTCGATCTCGGTGTATTCGGTCTGCGGGATGGCCTGGCGGATGTGCGCCGACTGGGCCACCGGGATGGTCGGGTCCTGCCTGCCCCAGATCAGGTGCACCGGCGTGCCGGCCTTGGCGATGGCGGCGTACAGGCCGTCGAAGTTTTCCTGCGAGAGGCTCAGACGCGAACGGTACAGCGCGCGGCCGAAACCGTGGTACTGCATCTGCGGCCGGTAGCGCTCGGCCCAGCCGGGGAATCGGTCGGGATGCAGAAAGTCGCCGCTCTGGTTGGCGGCCATGTCCGGCACCGCGCCGACCTGGAACAGATAGGGGCCGAGCAGCGGCGTGCGCAGCTGCCATGGCAGCGTCGGGGCGCTGTTGGACGGATCGACCAGGTTCAGGGTGCGGATGCGCTGCGGATGCGTGGCCGCGTAATGCGCGCTGACGTAACCGCCGAACGACAGGCCGAACAGGTCGATCTTGCCATTCACCTTCAGTGCCTTGAGCAGCTCGTCGAGCTGGCGGTCGTAGAACGCGCCATCGTAGCCGGCGTCGGGACGGTCGGACAGGCCGCGGCCGTACAGGTCGTAGCGGATCACGCGGTAGCCGGCGTCGCGCAGGGCGGCGAAGGTGGGGTCCCAGATGTAAGAGGGAACCGAGAAACCATGCACCAGCACGGCCACGCGGCCATCCGCCGGGCCGGCCATTTCGTAATGGGTGACGCCGTCGCTGAGCGCGGCGAACGCGCCCGGCGCGGCGGCCTGCCGGCGCGCGGCATCATCGAGCTGTTGATGCTCGGGATTGCGGTACTGGTAATAGCCGGCCGCTGCGATGCCGGCCAATGCCAGCACCAGCACGGTCCGGCCCAGGGCCTTCATTAATTGACGGTGAAGCGGGCGGGGATTTCGATGCCACCGTTGCGCGCGGCGTCGGCATAGGCCTTCAGTTCGGCGATAACGGCATCCAGTTGCTCCTGGCCGGGGTTGGCCTGGAAGTGTTTGATGCGCTCGTTCATGAGCGTGATTTGTTTGCTCCAGTCCAGACGATTTGTTTTGCTCATGGTTGCTCCAATTTCTAAAAAACCAGTATAGAACAAATAGCAAATGTTTGGAGGCTTTTAATGTGCGCTGGCGTACTTAACGGCGCACGCCACGCAGGAACAGGTCCAGCCCCTCGGCCGCCGCCGCACGCAACTGTTCCATCGACATGGGCGCGTCGGTCGGGAACAGCAGCCGCGTCATGTGGTCGCCCATGATGCAATTGATCAGGAATACCGGCAGCACGTCGGGCCGCAGGTCGGCGCGCAGCTGGGTGGCGATGTCGGGCCGGGCAAAGAAGGCCGCCAGTTCCCGGCGCGTGCGCAGCGGACCGGCCTGATAGAAGGTTTCCGCCAGCTCCGGCGTGCTCTTGGCCTCGGCCACCACCATGCGGTGCAGGCTGCTGAAGGTCGGCAGCGATACCAGTTCGAGGAAGCGCACGGCGAAATCGCCGAGGATTTCCTCCATCGGCCGCGGATCGGTTTCCATGTTCTGCATGCCGCCGAAGAAGCGGGCGCGGCCGTCGGCGATGACGGCATTCAACAGTCCGGCCTTGCCGCCGAACTTGACGTAAATTGTACGGACCGCCACATGCGCCTCGCGCGCGATCATTTCCAGGCTGACCTTGCTGTAGCCTTTTTCCAGGAACAGCTGGCCGGCCGTATGCAGCAGCGCGGCGCGGCGGGCTTCCTTGTCGGATGCGCGCGGGCGCCCGGCGGACTTGCCGAAGCAGGGCGAATCGGGGAAATACTGGCCTTCCGGACAATCTTGCTCGTCCGGCGCGGCCGCGTCGGTCGGGGCGGTGGTATTCATGGCGGTGGAATGATAGCGAATGCCGCCATGCTAGTCCAAAAAAAAATGAAATGCAATCGTTTCATTTCTTGACTTTGTGCGCAAACCCGCCATAATGCACCTATCTCATTTCATTTTTTCCTGGAGCCATCCATGACCACCCAAGAACAAAAACTCAGTGCCGTGCCTCCCGCTCCCGCAGCGGCGCCGGCGGCGCCACCGGGCCAGCAGGGACCGAACCGCCGCGTGCTGGTGGTGGCGGCCGTCGTGGCGCTGGCGGCGCTGGGGATCGGCGGCCGCATGTGGTATCGCAGCGCCCATTATGTCGAGACCGAAAATGCGTATGTGACCGGTCACGTGCACCCCGTGTCGTCGCGCATTGCCGGCGTGGTCAGCAAGGTGCTGGTCAAGGATAACCAGATGGTCAAGGAAGGCGACGTCATCGCCGAACTGGATCCGTTCGATCAGGGCGTGAAAGTGGAGCAGATCCAGGCGCAGATCGCCTCGGCCCAGCAGCAGGTGGTGCAGGCCGACGCGCAGATCGCCCAGGTGCAGGCGCAGGCCAGCGCCGCCGCCGCCCAGGTGGCACAGTCGGAAGCGCAGCTGGTGCGCACCAAACAGGATGCCGAGCGTTTCGGCCAGCTGTACAACAGCCAGATGAAGGCCGTGTCGAAAGCCGAGCTGGACGCCGCCGTCGCCGCGCGCGCCAGCGCCGTGGCCGACGTGGCCGCGCGCAAGGACAGCGCCGCCGCCGCCAAGGCGCAGATCGCCTCCGCCAAATCGGCGCGCGACGTGCTCAACGCGCAGGTCGCCGTGCTGCAGGTGCAGCTGAAGGACGCCAAGCAGCAGCTGGCCTACAATCAGATCGTGGCGCCGGTGTCGGGCCGCATCAGCAAGCGCTCGCTGGAAGTCGGCCAGCGCGTGCAGGCCGGCCAGCAGTTCGCCGCGCTGGTGGAAGAGGATGTCTGGCTGATCGCCAACTTCAAGGAAACCCAGCTGCCGGACATGAAGATCGGTCAGGAAGTGAAAGTCTCCGTGGACGCGATTCCCGGCCGCGAACTGATCGGCCGCGTCGACAGCTTTGCGCCGGCGTCGGGCGCGCAGTTCTCGCTGCTGCCGCCGGATAACGCCACCGGCAACTTCACCAAGATCGTGCAGCGCGTGCCGGTCAAGGTCACCTTCAAGCCGGAGGACGTGCGGGCGCTGAGCGGCCGCCTGGTGCCGGGCATGTCGGCGGTCGCCGAAGTCGCGATCAATCAAAAAGAATCGCAGAAATAAGCGGAGCCTCCCATGGCCAGTACGACTATCGATACGCCGGCGGCCGGCGGGAAGCCGTTCGCCCCGCCGGCGCCGTCCGAGAAGGTGTCCGGACGCACCTGGCTGGCGGTGGCGGCCGGCATGCTGGGCGCCTTCATGGCGGTGCTCGACATCCAGATCACCAATTCCTCGCTGAAGGATATCCTCGGCACGCTGTCGGCCACGCAGGAAGAGGGCTCGTGGGTCGCCACCGCCTACCTGGTGGCGGAGATCATCGTGATCCCGATGACCGGCTTGTTCGTGCGCGTGTTCGGCATGCGCGCCTACATGATGGGCACCACCGCGCTGTTCCTCGGCTTCTCCACGCTGTGCGGCTTCGCCTGGAATCTGCCCAGCATGATCGCCTTCCGCATGCTGCAGGGCTTCACCGGCGGCGCGCTGATCCCGATGGCGATGACGCTGGTGATGGCCAAGCTGCCGCCGTCCAAGCGCGCCACCGGCATGGCCATCTTCGGCCTGACCGCAACGCTGGCGCCGTCGATGGGACCGACCCTGGGCGGTTACCTGAGCGAGCTGTATGGCTGGCCCTCGATCTTCTACATCAACTGGGTGCCCGGCCTGCTGCTGATCGGCGGCATCGCCGTCGGTCTCGACAAGGAAAAGCGCAATCTCGGCCTGCTGTTCAACGCCGACTGGACCGGCATCTTCTTCATGGCGCTGGGCCTGGGCAGCCTGACCGTGTTCCTGGAAGAAGGCAATACCAAGGACTGGTTCGATTCCCCGTTCATCAATACCTTCGCCGCGCTGGCGGTGATCGGTCTGCTGGGCTGGGTGGTGAACAGCGCGATCCGCAAGCAGCCGTTCGTCAATCTGGGCCTGTACGGTCAGCGCAATTTCACCGCGGCCACCGCGCTATCGATGGCGATGGGCATGGGCCTGTATGGTTCGGCCTTCATCCTGCCGCTGTTTCTCGCGCAGATCCCCGGCTACTCGCCGATGCAGATCGGTGAAGTGATCATGTGGGCCGGCCTGCCGCAGCTGTTCATCATGCCGTTCGTGGCCAAGCTGTCGTCGAAAATCGACAACCGCATCCTGTGCTCGTTCGGCCTGCTGCTGTTCGGCGGTTCCTGCCTGATGAACGCCTACATGGACGCCACCACCGGTTACGACCAGCTGCTGCTGTCGCAGATCGTGCGTGCGCTGGGCCAGCCGTTCGTCATGCTGACCCTGTCGAACTTCGCGATGAACGGCATCCAGCCGAAAGACATGCCGTCGGCATCGAGCCTGATCAACATGACCCGCAACCTGGGCGGTTCGATCGGCATCGCGCTGCTGGCCACCGCGCTCACCAACCGCGAGCACTTCCATTCGGCACGCATCGGCGAGGCGGTCAGCAATTACTCGCTGGCGACGCAGGACCGTCTGAATGCGATGACGTCGAACTTCCTCGGCCAGGGCTTCGACCCGGCCACCGCGGCCAACATGGCGCTGAAGGCGGTCGACGGCGTGGTGCGCCGCGAGGCTTACGTGATGGCCTATAACGACGGCTTCTTCCTGGTGGCGATGGTGCTGTTCGGCTGCATCGGCGTGCTGTGGTTCTCGGACAAAGTCAAAGCCCCTTCGGGCGGCGGCGGCGGCGGCGCTCACTAACAAAAAATCCAACTGAGGTAATCATGATGAATTCAGCTTTGAAGCGCCTGACGCTCGCTGTCTCCGTAACCCTGGCCGTCACCGGCTGCGCCACTGTCGGCAGCGATTTCAAGGCGCCGGCCAATGTGGCCGATGCGGCGTTCCGTCATCAGCCGGCGGCGGCCAGCCAGGCCACGCTGCCGGCGCAATGGTGGACCGTGTTCAACGACGACACCCTGAACCGCCTGGAAGACGCCGCGCTGCGCGACAACCCGAGCGTGCAGGCAGCCGCCCAGCGCCTGCTGCAGGCGCTGGCGCAGGCCAACGTCTCGCGTGCCAGCGAACGGCCGCAGGTCAATGTCAGCGCCGGCGCCGCCTACGAGCGCACCTCGGCCGAGACCTCGACCGGCCAGCTGTTCGGCGGCCAGTCGATCAAGGGCGCCAACTACTCGGTCGGTTCCAGCTTCTCCTACGAGATCGATCTGCTGGGCCGCGTGCGCCGCCTGGTGGAAGCCGCCGACGCGCAGGCGCTGGTCGCCGAGGCGGACCGCGACGGCGTGCTGCTGATGCTGTCTTCGCAACTGGCCACCACCTACTGGCAGCTGCGCGGCCTGGACGCGGAAATCGCCATCCTCAACGGCGCGCTGGACACCCGCCGCGAAACCGAGGAACTGGTGACCGCGCGCTTCGACGCCGGCCTGTCGAACGAACTGGACGTCTCGCGCGCGCGCATCGAACGCGCCAACGCGCAGGCCGACCTGCACGAGGTGCAGCGCCAGCGCAATCTGCTGGAGCACAGCCTGGCCACGCTGGTGGGCGCCTCGCCGTCGGCCATGCTGACCGCCGCCAAGGCCGATGCCGCCGCGCTGCCGCCGCCGCCGGCGATTCCGGTCGGCCTGCCGGCCAGTCTGCTGTCGCACCGTCCCGACCTGGCCGGCAGCGTGGCGACGCTGCGCGCCGCCAATGCGCAGATCGGCGTGGCGGAAGGCGCGTTCTATCCATCGTTCTCGTTGACCGGCAACTTCGGCTTTGCTTCGGAAAGCTTGAGCAACCTGGCCAAGGGCGATGCGCGCCAGTTCAGCATCGGTCCGCTGGGCCTGTCGCTGCCGGTGTTCGACGGCGGCCGCAACAAGGCCAACCTGGCGATCGCCAAGGCGCGCTACGAAGAGGCGGTGGCCAATCACCAGACCAAACTGCTGACCGCGCTGCGCGAAGTGGAAGATGCGCTGTCCGATGTGCAGCAGCGTCAGTTGCAGGGCGAGGCGCAGAAGACTTCGCAAGTGGCGGCGGCGCGCGCCTACCTGGTGGCGCGCACCCGCTACGAGCGCGGCGTCTCGACCTACCTCGACGTCACCGACGCCCAGCGCAGCGCGCTGGCGGCCGACCGCGCGGCGGTGCAGATCAACACCCAGCGTCTGCTGGCCGCCGTCTCGGTGGCGCGCGCGCTGGGCGCCGGCTGGCAGCCTTCGCCGCAGCTGGCGCAGGGCACGCAGATCGCTCAAAAGTAAGACCCTCCTGACGCGGACGAGGCCAGCGGCAGATGTGCCGCTGGCCCTATGCGTTTCCCTCCCCAGCAACAGTCCAGACGTCTTGCTTGCCTTGCGGAACTGACGCGTGGCATGATGTGCCACGCAGTGTTCCGCCCCCGTTTCTTCCGCTGGCACCACCGTTCTACCGGAGAGATTATGTTCGCAAACATGAGAGTGGCGACCCGCCTGGGTCTGGGTTTTGGTGCTGTTGTTGTGCTGTTGCTGGTGCTGTCCGTGGTCAGCGTGGTCCGGCTGGCGGCCATCAACGACGGCATGCAGCTGATCATGGAAGACCGCTATCCCAAGGTGCTGCTGTCGAACGAGGCGATCAAGCTGACCATCGATAACGGCCGCATTTTGCGTAGCATGCTGCTAGCCACTTCCGACGCCGAGCGCGACAAGTTCAAGACCATGGCCGAAGCCAACCGCCCCAGAATTGCCGACGCGATGGCGCGCATGGACAAAATGATCAGCACCGAAAGAGGCCGCGTGCTGTTCAGGGAAATCAGCGAAAAGGGCGCGGTGCTGACGCCCAAATACGAGCAGCTGTACGCGTTGATGCGCAGCGATCCGACCCGCGCCGCCGAGTTCCTGCGCAACGATTTCGCCGCCGCCAATACCGCCTACTGGGGCGCACTGGAGGCGCTGGCCAAATTCCAGAGCGAGCTGATGGATCAAAGCGCCAAGGCCGCCGGCGATACCTATGCCGAGACGCGAAAGATCGTCATCGGCCTGGCCACCGTTGCCGTGCTGGCGGCGGTGCTGGTCGCCACCCTGATCACGCGCGATCTGGTGCACCGGCTGGGCGGCGAGCCGGCGTATGCGGCCGGGCTGATGCAGCGCGTCTGCGACGGCGATCTCAATTGCGAGGTGCGCATCCGCCCGGGCGACAACAGCAGCCTGCTGTTCGCGGTCAAGACCATGCTCGACAAGCTGCGCCAGGTGATCGACGGCCAGCGCCAGGTGGTGGAGGCGGCCAACCGCGGCAACTTCGATGCGCGCGTCGATCTGAACGGCTTGCAGGGCTTCCAGCGCGACCTGGGCGAGGGCTTGAACCAGCTGGCGATCACCACCGGCGCCAGCATCAACGACATGGTGCAGGTGATGGGTGCGATGGCCGAAGGCGACCTGACCCGCAACATCAACAAGGATTACCAGGGCGCGTTCGGCGAACTGAAGACCTATGCCAACAACACCATGGCGCGGCTGGCCCAGGTGGTGGGCGAGGTCAACGCCAACGCCGAGGCGCTGGCGGCCGCGTCGGAGCAGGTCAGCTCCACCGCGCAGGCGCTGGCGCAGGCGGCCAGCGAGCAGGCCGCCAGTGTGGAAGAGACCTCGGCCTCGGTCGAGCAGATGACGGCCTCGGTGTCGCAGAACACCGAGAACGCCAAGGTCACCGACGGCATCGCCGGCAAGGCCGCCGGCGAAGCGACCGAGGGCGGGGCGGCGGTCAAGTCCACCGTTGCCGCCATGAAGCAGATCGCCGCCAAGGTACTGATCATCGACGATATCGCTTACCAGACCAATCTGCTGGCGCTGAACGCGGCGATCGAGGCCGCGCGCGCCGGCGAGCATGGCAAGGGCTTTGCCGTGGTGGCGGCCGAGGTACGCAAGCTGGCCGAACGCAGCCAGGTGGCGGCGCAGGAAATCGGCCAGGTGGCCGGCAGCAGCGTGGATCTGGCCGAACGCGCCGGGCAGATGCTGGATGCGATGGTGCCGAGCATCAAACGCACCTCGGACCTGGTGCAGGAAATCACGGCGGCGTCCGAGGAACAGTCGACCGGGCTGTCGCAGATCAACGCCGCCATCACGCAACTGAGCCAGACCACGCAGCAGAACGCGGCCGGTTCCGAGCAACTGGCCTCCACCGCCGAGGAAATGAGCGCGCAGGCCAGCGAGCTGCAGACGGCGATCAGTTTCTTCAAGGTCGCCGGCAGCGGCGCGGCGGGGCCGGCGCGCGCGCCGGTGCGCGACATCCGGTCCCGTCCGGCGCAGACGCGGCGCATGGCCAGCGAACGCTACGCCGTGCCGGTGGACGAGACCAACTTCGTCCGTTATTGAGCGCAGGCGGCCACTGTTGGCGCGCAGCCACTCGCTGCCGGAGGCAGTGGCGTGCGCCCAGTGCGACCCGTGCGGAAGGAATCGATGGGCAGCATTGTCCGTTTTTTGTCGGCTTCGGACCGATCGCCGCCAACCGCGGCGCCCTGTCGTATGCGCGCAGCGTGGACGGCGTCCAGAGCGGCAAGGTGTACAAGGCCTGGTAGTGCTTTACAATGTGGCCCTCACTCCACCCGAGGACCACAATGAAAAAAATCCTGCTTCCGCTGGCGCTCGCCGCTGCGTGCGCCAGCGTCTGTGCCGCACCGGCCGGCCTGGCCGAACTGAACCAGATGACCAAACGCTACGCGCCGGTCGCCCTGACCGCCGATACCCGCCAGCTGTCGGCCGGCGACAAGAAAGCCATCGCCAAGCTGATCGAAGCGGCCAGGATCATCGACGTGCTGCAACTGCGCCAGCGTTGGGCCGGCAACGAAGCGCTGTGGGCCGCGCTGCAAAAGGATACGACGCCGCTGGGCAAGGCGCGCCTCAACTACTTCTGGCTCAACAAGGGCCCGTGGTCGATCCTCGACGACCATCAATCGTTCCTGCCGGCGCAGGTGGCGGGCATCGCCGTGCCGGCCAAGAAGCCGGAAGGCGGCAACTTCTATCCGGAAGGCGCCAGCAAGGCCGAACTGGAAACCTGGATCAACGCGCTGCCGGCGATGGACAAGGAACAGGCGCAATGGTTCTTCACCGTGATCCGCAAGAACAAGGATGGCCTGTTCACCACCGTCAAATACTCGGACGAGTACAAGCCGGAGCTGGAAAAGGCTGCCGCGCTGCTGAAATCCGCCGCGGCCGACACCGACAACGCCTCGCTGAAGAAATTCCTGGAACTGCGCGCCGACGCCTTCCTGAGCAATGACTACCTGGCATCCGACTTCGCCTGGATGGACCTGGATTCGCCGGTCGACATCACCATCGGCCCGTACGAAACCTATAACGACGAACTGTTCGGCTACAAGGCCGCGTTCGAAGCCTACGTCAACATCCGCGACCAGAAGGAAACCGAGAAGCTCAACTTCTTCGCCAAGCACATGCAGGAGCTGGAAGACAACCTGCCGCTGGACGCGCAATACCGCAACCCCAAAGTCGGCGCGCTGGCGCCGATGGTGGTGGTGAACCAGGTGTACGGCGCCGGCGACGGCAACATGGGCGTGCAGACCGCCGCCTACAATTTGCCGAACGACGAGCGCATCATCAGCCAGCGCGGTTCCAAGCGCGTCATGCTGAAGAACGTACAGCAGGCCAAGTTCAAATCGACACTGACGCCGATCGCCAGGCTGGTGCTGCGGCCGGCCGACCAGAAGGACATCGACTTCGACTCCTTCTTCACCCACATCCTGGCGCACGAAATCACCCACGGCCTGGGGCCGCACATCACCACCGTGGACGGCAAGCCATCGACCCCGCGCCAGGACCTGAAGGAAGCCTACTCGACCATCGAAGAAGCCAAGGCCGACATCACCGGCCTGTACGCGCTGGCGTACATGATGGACAAGGGCCAGCTGAACGGCACGCTGGGGCAGGGCGAAGCGGCCGAGCGCAAGCTGTACACCACCTTCCTGGCCTCGGGCTTCCGCACCCTGCACTTCGGGCTGACCGACTCGCACGCGCGCGGCATGGCGATCCAGATGAACTACATCCTCGACAAGGGCGGCTTCATCTCGCACGGCGACGGCACCTTCGCGGTGGACTTCAAAAAGATCAAGCAGGCCGTGGCCGACCTCGACCGCGAATTCCTGACCATCGAAGCCACCGGCGACTACGCGCGCGCCAAGGACATGATGGCCAAATACGTGGTCATCCGTCCCGACGTGCAAAAAGCGCTGGACAAGATGAAGGCGGTGCCGAACGACATCCGTCCGGAATTCAAAACCGCCAACACCATGCTGGCGAAATAAATTCCCCGATTCTGACTCCGGTTCCAAAAGGTTAAACGTTACAACTCGTCTACGTAATAATTTACCTGCCTAAAGGCAATTTTTATTGCCGGGCGCGTGATACATTGGTTCCACTATGTTGAAACGCGCCTTCCTCCCCCTGCTGCTCCTGACGTCCGCGTATGCCGCTTCGGCTGAGCTGACGGAAATGGAAACCCGCTGGCTGCAAGCCGGTTCGTCTGTCCTGGCCTACGCCAAGCAGGAGCTGAAGCTGCCGATCGATATCACGGTGCAGCCGCAGGCACGCGCCAATGATGTGCCGCTGGCACTCGGCTATCAGGACGGCCGCTGCAAGCTGGTGCTGTCGATGCGCGGCAATCCCAGCGCGGAAGATATCCTGGCCGATGTGCCGTCGGCGCAACGGCCGCTGATGATCGAAGCCATGGTCGCCCACGAGATCGGCCACTGCTGGCGCTACACGCAGGGCGTGTGGCACGCCGTGCCGGCCGGCTTCGAGCAGGCGCCGCAATCCGAACAGGCCGAGGCGCTGCGCGACACCCGCCGCGAGGAAGCCTACGCCGATCTGGTGGCGCTGGCCTGGATACAGCAGCGTCATCCCGAGCAATACACCAATGTCGCGGCCTGGATGCGCCACGTGCGCGAACCGTCTCCCGCGGCCGGCTCGCACAGCACCGTGGCGTGGCTGCAACTGGCGCCGACCGGCGCGGCGTTCGCCTCGGCCGGCTCGGTGTTTGATCAAGCCAACACGGTGTGGCGTAAAGGCCTGATGCAAGAACCGTAATGCCGGACTGTGTACGTTTCCGCACAGAGGTGGTAGCGCGACAGGCGTTTAATGTGTCCATCAACCACCACAAGAGGGACACATCATGAACAAGTTACTGTGCTTCGTGCTGGCGACCGCCGCCAGCTGCGCATTTGCCGCCACCCCGAATAACGACACGGTTGCCTACAAAGCTGCGATCAACAAGTCCGACGCCGACTACAAGACCGCCAAGGCCGCGTGCGATGCGCAGTCGGGCAACGCCAAGGATGTCTGCCAGGAACAAGCCAAGGTCAACCGTGCGAACGCCGAGTCGATGGCCGCCATGCAGTACAAGAACGATAAGAAGTCGGTGGAAAAAGCACAGATCAACGTGGCCGACGCCAACTATGACCTGGCCAAGGCCCAGTGCGCCTCGCGCAACGGCGCCGACAAGGACAGCTGCATGAGCACTGCCAAGTCGCAGCACGTCGCCGCCGTGGATGACGCCAAGGCCGGCAAGAAAGCCGCCGACGTCGCCCAGACCGGCATCGATTGCAGCGCCATGACCGGCTCCGACAAGGCATCGTGCGAAGCGCGCTCGAAAACCGAGCTGGCCAAGGACGCCATGGCTGACACCACCATCACCACCAAAGTGAAGACCGAACTGCTGGCGGAGCCGGCCCTGAAGTCGCTCGACGTCCACGTGGAGACTGTGAACGGTACCGTGATGTTAAGCGGCTTCGTGCCGTCGCAGGCCGAAGTCGACAAGGCTGTTGACGTCGCCCGCAATGTCAAAGGCGTCAATAAGGTGCAAAGCTCGCTGCGCATCAAGTAAGGCTGCCTGCCCGGGATCGCTGCCCGGGCATTTTTTTTCTTGTATTCATGATGATCATCATTTAAAATCCAGGGTATTCCATCCTCGAAGGATCATCATGTTTGCTCAACCTCTCTCCAACTGGCTGCACCGGCGCGGCTGGCACTTTTCCTGGGTGATCGTGGCCCTGACGTTTTTGACGGCGTTGTCGTCCTCGGCCGCGCTGGGATTGCCGGGCGCACTGATCCAGCCATTGTCCAAAGAGTTCGGCTGGAATGTCGAAGAGATTTCGTCGGCGCTGGCGGTGCGTTTCGCGCTGTTCGGCCTGATGGGACCGTTTGCGGCCATCCTGATGGAGCGCTTCGGCGTGCGCAACGTGGTGGTCACGGCGCTGACGCTGGTGGCGGCCGGCATGGCGCTGGCCACGCGAATGACGCAGTTCTGGCACCTGGTACTGTTCTGGGGCATCATGCTGGGCATCGGCTCCGGCATGACCGCGCTGGTGCTGAGCGCGGTGGTGTCCAACCGCTGGTTCGAAACGCATCGCGGACTGGTGGTCGGTTTGCTGACGGCCAGCTCGGCCACCGGTCAGCTGATTTTCCTGCCGGTCGGCGCCTGGATGATCGAGCACTTCGGCTGGCGCCTGGCGGTGCTGCCGGTGTTCGCCTCGTGCGCGGTGGTGGCGATCGCGGTGTATCTGTTGATGCGCAACCGGCCTGGCGACGTCGGCCTGACGCCATTCGGCGCCGCACCCGGCACACCGGTGGTGGCCGGCGCGCCAGCCATGCACGTGACGCTGGCCACGCCGTTCAGGATACTGGCCGAGGCGTCACGCAGCCGCGTGTTCTGGATACTGGCCGCCACCTTCTTCATTTGCGGCCTCAGCACCAATGGCCTGATCCAGACCCACTTCATTTCGCTGTGCGGCGACGCCGGCCTCGGCCCGGTGCCGGCGGCCTCGGTGCTGGCCATGATGGGCGCGTTCGACCTGGTCGGCACCATCGGCTCGGGCTGGCTGTCGGACCGTTACGACAACCGCAAACTGCTGCTGATGTATTACGGCCTGCGCGGTTTGTCACTGCTGTGGCTGCCGTACTCGGAGTTCACCTTGTACGGCCTGTCGCTGTTCGCCATGTTTTATGGCCTGGACTGGATCGCCACCGTGCCGCCGACCGTGCGTCTGACCGGCGCCAGCTTCGGCAAGGAGAAGGCCGGCATGGTGTTCGGCTGGATCTTCTCGGCGCACCAGCTGGGCGCCGCCGTGGCCGCGTTTGGCGCCGGCCGCATCCGCACCTTGCTGCTGACCTACAACCCGGCACTGTTTGCCGCCGGCGCGGCCTGCCTGATCGCCGCCGCCATGGTGCTGATGATACGCAAGCCGGCCACCAGTGCCGCCGCCGCGCCCACCGCCAAGGCAGCATAAGCGGTAGCTGCGCCTGGGAGCGCTTCCAAAATGTAATCAGCTTGTCATTTGCGCAATCTACAATGCGGCGCAATTCAACCAGCCTGATGGAGTTTTGCATGCGTTACGCCTTACCCGGCGCGGCCGTCCTGGCCGCCGCTGCCGCACTGCTGACCGCTTGCGGCAGCGACGGTCTGCCCGTCACGGAAACCAATCCCGGTGACAGCTTCAATTCGACCGCCGTCGCCTTCATGAGCGACGTCCACTTCGAGAACATATACGGCGACCTGAAAAGCAGCCAGTTCGCCGGCATTCCCACCAAGGATGGCAAGAACGCCACCATCCGCACCATGTACGCGGAGCTGACCTCGACCCGGCTGTTCAACGAAAACTACTTCGCCTTCCGCGCCGCGCTGGACGACGCCTACGCCAAGGGCCTGCGCCTGGTGGCGCTGCCCGGCGATATCTCGGACGACGCCCAGCCGATCAACATCGATGGCCTGGTCGACATCCTGCACGAGTACCAGGCCAAGGGCATGCGTTTCTTCATCGCCCCCGGCAACCACGATCCCAACGAGCCCTACGACGACGACGAGGCGGGCAAGAACGATTTCCTGACCAAGGACGGCAAGGAGCAGAAGATCTACGCGGTCAACAACGCCGCCTGCAAGGCCAAGGACACCAGCGTGGTCTGCACCAACCAGCTGATGGAGCAGGGCTACGACAAGCTGCTGACCAAGCTGGCCGAGTTCGGCTACGCGCCGAACAAGAGCGACGTGTATTGGGAGACGCCGTTCACCACCTACGCCGACGGCAAGTACAGCTACGACGCCGCCGCCGCCGCGGCCGATCTCGGCAAGCGCCAGTTCGAAATCTGTGCCGAAGGCGAAGGCGGCAAGTACAAAGTGGCCGGCAAGACCTACACGCGCTGCACCAGCATCATCGACGCCAGCTACCTGGTGGAGCCGGTGAAAGGCATCTGGCTGCTGGCGCTGGACGCCAACGTGCACGTGCCCAACGCCAGCTTCGATCCGGCCAATCCGAAGAACTTCAAAGGCTTCGACAACGCCGGCGACGCCGGCTGGAACAAGGTGCAGACCCACAAGATCCATCAGATGGAATGGATCAAGTCGGTGGCCGCGCGCGCCAAGGCGCAGGGCAAGCAGCTGATGGCGTTCTCGCATTATCCGACCATGGACTTCTACGCCAACCAGACCGATGCCATGAAGGCCGTGTTCAAGTCGGGCGCGTTCCAGATCTCGCGCATGCCGGCGGCCGCCACCACCGCCGCGCTGGCGGCCACCGGCCTGCCGCTGCACGTCGGCGGGCACATGCACTTCAACGGCACCAACGACTACAAGGACAGCGCCGGCAACTACATGGTCAACGTGCAGTCGCCGTCGCTGGCGGTGTTCGGCGCGGCGTACAAGATCGTCAGCTACCAGAGCAAGGACATGATCGACGTGCAGACCGTGGGCCTGAACAGCGTGCCGCGCCACAACGAACTGTTCCCGTACTACCAGGTGGAGTATGACTACCTGCAGGGCAGCACGGCCGCGGGCGACGTCGCCAAGCGCTGGAACCGCGGTATCCTCGACAGCAAATCGTACGGCGAATTCACGCGCACCTATTTTGGCGAACTGTCGCGCCTGCGCTTCATGGGTGATTACTGGCCGTGCGAAATGAAGGAAGCGGCGATGTCGCTGGATCTGCGCCAGATGCTGATCCTGTCGCAGCTGCAGACCAAGGTGACGCTGGCGCAACTGAAGGACAACCCATCGGTGCTGCCGATCACCGCCAGTTGCGCCGCGAAAGGCACGCCATCGGGCGACGCGGTGGCCGCCAGCCAGCTGACTGCCGACTGGGCTGCCGCCAGCGCCAAGGCCGAGCAGATCGCCGCCGCCGCCAACCTGAAGCTGGCCGACTTCGCCAAGGTCAGCGCCTACGAGTTCTATGGCGACTTCCACCGCACCGCCTACGCCGGCGAGCTGGCGCTGCGCGACATGGGCAGCGAGCGCGTGGCACAGTACAAGGTGGTGATGGGCGCCTTCCCGGCCGCGCCGGCGGCCATCCTCAAGGTAGGCGATCAGCTGTCCGACCAGAACCCGGTGCACGTGGCGTTCCAGTCGCAGTTCAAGCAAGTGTTCGCGATCCTGAAAGGCCTGGGCTCGGGCAAGCCCAGCGATCACTTCACCATCGACCTGAAAGCGCAAAAGCTCAGCAACGCCAACAGCAGCGCGCTGAGCTTCAACTAAAAGTCGGGGTCAGTTCTGCCAATCGCACACGGGCTCTGCCGTAGCGACCGCTACGGCAGAGCCCGTGTGCGATTGGCAGAACTGACCCCGGAGTTTATTTGAGGTACTTGGCCAGCCAGCCGTGCACTTCGCTGTAGAAGTAGCGGCTGTTTTCGCCTTTGAGGATCCAGTGGTTTTCGTCGGGGAAGACCAGCAGTTTGCTCGGTACATTCAGGCGCTGCTGGGTGGCGAAGTTCATCAGGGCGTTGTTGGCCGGCACGCGGTAGTCCAGTTCGCCCACCGAGATCAGGATCGGCGATTTGAAGCCGGTGCCTTTCTCGAAGTTGCCGCCCTGTAGTACCGGGCTCTGTTCGCGCCACACCGCCTTGTCGCCCCACACCGGGCCGCCGCTGTTGACTTCGCGGCCGTAGACGCTGTCGCTGGTGCCCCATTGCATGATCAGGTCCATCTCGCCGGCGTGGGAGATGATGGCCTTGTAGCGGGTGGTGGTGGCCTGCAGCCAGTTGGCCAGGTGGCCGCCGTAGCTGGCGCCGCCGGCGGCCAGTTTGCTGCCGTCGATGTAGCTGTATTTTTTGACCGCTTCGTCGACCGCTTCGTTGATTTCATCGCCCGGACCTTTCAGCGGATCGCCCTGGATGGCGCGGGCGAATTCTTCGCCGTAACCGGTCGAGCCCTTGTAGTCGGTCAGCAGCACGACGTAGCCCGGCTGCGCCAGCAGGTGGTAGTTCCAGCGGATCACGAACTGGTCGCGCCACATGTTGGCCGCGCCGCCGTGGATCACGGCAAACAGCGGGTATTTTTTCGCCGGGTCGAAGTTGGCCGGTTTGACGATCATGTTGTGGATCATGCGGCCGTCACTGGCCTTGAACCAGAAATGTTCGGGCGCCTGCCAGTCGATGGTTGCCGCGCGCTCGGTGTTGAAGGCGGTCAGGCGCTTGGGCGCGCCGTTGCCGAAGGCGTACACCTCCGGCGGGTTGATCGACGATTCCCACACGCCCACCAGCGCCTTGCCGCCGGCGTTCAGCGAGCCGATGCTGCCGGTCGGCAGCGATGGTTCGTCGCGCAGGTCGCCGCCGGCGTAGTTGACCGAATGCAGTTGCTCGAGGCCGGCGTGCTCGTAGCTGAACACCACGCGGCCGCTGCCGGCCGGCAGCGCGTAGCGCGAGATCGAGCGGTCCAGCGCGGCGGTCAGGATGCTCGGCGCCGGATTGCTCACCGGCCAGGCGAAGCTGGCCAGGCGCGAGACGTCGTACACCTTGCCCGGTTCTTCCGCTTCGTTCAGGGTGAACAGGGTCTTGCCGTCGGCGCTGAATTTGAGGTTGTTGTAGCTGTGCTTGTCGGCGGTGAGCTGGGTTGCTTCGCCGCCGCCCAGCGGCAGGTTGAACAGCTGGGTGTAGCCGGAGGCGCGCGCCAGTTCGTCGCGGTTGATCGAGGCCGAGAACACGATGGATTTGCCGTCCGGTGCCCAGATCGCGTCCAGGTTCTGGCCTTCGTCGCCCTGGCCGCCGCCGAAGCCGGGTAACTGCGCCAGCCTGGTGCCGCTCAAGACGTCGCGCGGCTTGGCGCCGACGGCGGCGTCCATCACGAACAAGCGCACTTTTTTGTCGTCCAGCCATTTGTCGAAGAAGCGCGGCGGGAAGCTTTCGTAGGCGCGCGCCGAGTATTTACGGTCCTTGCGCTCCTTGGCGGTTTTCTTGACGTCGTCCTCGGTGACGTTGCCGGGGTAGAGGTCGCTGACGAACAGGATCTGCTTGCCGTCCGGGCTGAACTTCGGCTGGCGCGCGCCCAGGGTGAGGGTGGTCAGGCGCTGCGCCTCGCCGCCGCCGGCGACGTCGATGCGGTAGATCTGGCCGGCGTCATCGCCTTCGCGCTTGGCCACGAAGATCAGTTGCTTGCTGTCCGGCGACCAGTTGAGCGCACCTTCTCCGCCCTTGCTGAAGGTCAGGCGACGCGCCGGCGTGTCGTCGGTCAGCGACTTGATCCACAAGTCCGACCATTGCTCCTTGCTGTCGTATGCCGGATCGGTGACGGCGAACACGGCCCAGCGGCCGTCCGGGCTGGGCTGCGGTGCGCCGACGCGCTTCATCAGCCAAACGTCCTCATGGGTAATGGGGTGCTTGGCCGGCGCGATATCGGCGGCAGCCAGGGCGGCGCCGGCGGAATAGGCCGAAATGATGAAGGCAAGCACGGAAAGTCGCGGTATAGTCATGGCGAATTCGCTATAAAAGTCGGTGAAACAAAGATAGTGGCCATAACCGTCATTGCTGTCAATCAACCAGTCCTCTTTTGGAGACAACATGCAGACCATTACCAAAGTTCACAAAGTCGCCGCCTTCACGCGCGGTGACCACGGCGGCAATCCGGCCGGCGTGATGATCCGGGCCTCGCTGCCGGAGGAGCCGGCCATGCAGCGCATCGCCGCCGAGATGGGCTACTCGGAAACCGTGTTTGCGGCGCCGCATGAAGACGGCTGGCGCGTACGCTATTTCTCGCCGGACGGCGAAGTGCCGTTCTGCGGCCACGCCACCATCGCGCTGGGCGCCGTGCTGGCGCAGCAGAACGGCGACGGCATCTTCCCGCTGACCACCAACCACACGCGCGTCACGGTCGAGGGCCGCGCGCACAGCAATGGCGCCGTCGCCTCGCTGCAGTCGCCGGCGACCTCCAGCGCGCCCGCCGCGCCGGCGCTGGTGCAGGAAGCGCTGGCGCTGTTCGGTTACCAGCTGGCCGATCTGGACGACCGGATTCCGCCGGCCGTGGCCCATGGCGGCGCCGATCACCTGGTGCTGGCGCTGAACAGCCGCGCGAAGCTGGCCGCGATGCGCTACCAGCTGGACGCCGGCCGCAGGCTGATGCAGCGCTACGGCATCACCACCATTTCGCTGGTGTACGCCGAGACGCCGCAGCGCTTCCATGCGCGCAATCCGTTTGCCTCGGGCGGGGTGTATGAAGATCCGGCGACCGGCGCCGCCGCGGCCGCGCTGGCCGGCTATCTGCGCGATCTGGACTGGCCGCATGGCGGACAGATCGAAATCATCCAGGGCGAGGACATGGGCGCGCCCTGCCATCTGCAGGTGGAGATTCCCGCGCAGCCGGGCAGCTCGATCCGCGTCACCGGCAGCGCGCGCATGATGGGTGAATAGTCAGGCCCATTTTTGCAGGATGCGCGCCAGTTCGCCATTCTTTTCCAGCTGCTCGATGGCGCGCTGCACGCGGGCGCGCACAGCCGGGTCGACGTGGGTGCCGAGCGCCATGTAGACCTGGGTGGTGGCCATCACGGCCGGCAGGATTTTGACTTTGCCGGCGGCGCCGGCGCGGTCGATGAAGCCCTGCATGCCGGGCGCGCGGTGCAGGAAGAACCGGCCTTTGCCGGCGATCAGTTTCTGCAGATTGGCGGCCGGGGTGGTGGCGCTGGCGTCGACCTGCAGGCCGCCGATGCGCTCCAGCATGCCGGGCGCGGTGTAGCCGCGATTGACCAGGATCACCCCTTGCGGACCGAGCTTGCGCACATCGTCCCAGTTGTTGATGGTGGCCGGATCGCCGGCGCGCGCGATCAGCTGGTAGCGCAGCTGGAACAGCGCCGGTTCCAGAAACACATACTGGCGCGCGCGCTCGTCGGTGCGCTGCACGGCGCACAGGGCGTCGTGCTCATGGCTGGCCAGTTGCGACAGCGCCTGCAGGGCCGGCGTCCATTGCTGGTCGCCTGCGAAGACGACGCCGGGATCGGTGCGCTCGATGGCGCGATACAAGTCCACGCACAGGCCGACCACGCGGCCGATGCCGGCCGGGATATATTTGGGCTCGGTGCCTTCCTGCGCCACCACCTTCAGTACCACCGGTTGCGCCGCCCAGGCGCGGCCACCGGCCAGCGCCAGATACAGCGCCAGGCACAGCGCGACCGCCGCCGGCAATCGTTGTCGTAACATCATTCCTCCGCTCAATCCCATTTGCGCACCAGCCGTTCCAGCTCGCCTTTCTTTTCCAGCGCAAATAACGCACGAGCGAGCCGTTCGCTGACACGGCTGTCCAGCTGTTTGCTGGCGGCAAAGTATAACTTGGCGCTGTACATCACCTGCGGCAGGATTTTGATTTTATCGGCGGTGCCGGTGCGCTCCAGCAGCTGGTGCAGGCCGGGGCCGCGGTGGAAGTACAGGCGGCCGCGGCCGGCCAGCAGCTTTTGCAGATTGAGTTCCTGCTGGGCGGCGCTGGCGTCCACATGCAGATTGCTGATGGCGGCCAGGATTTCAGCGGCGGCGAAGCCGCGGCTGATCAGCACCACGTCGTCCGGGCCCAGCTTGCGCACGTCGTTCCAGCCGTTGATGACGATGTGGTCGTCGGCGCGCACGAGGAAGTGATAGTCGATGTTGAGCAGCGGCGGGCCGATATAGTTGAAGCGCTTCTCGCGCTCCGGCGTGCGCTGGATGGCGCACTGCACGTCCTCGACGCCGGTTTCCAGCTCGGAATAGGCGCGGATCAGCGGCTTCCAGCGCTGGTCGCCGACAAAGCGCAGCCCGGGATCGACCCGTTCGACGGCGCGCATGATGTCGATGCAGAGGCCGGTGATGCGGTCGCCGGCCGGGACAAATTTGGGCTCGGTGCCCTCCTGCGCGGCGGTGCGCAGCTGGATCGGCGGCGCGGGCGGCGCCGCGTGGGCCAGCGAGACACAGCACCACGCCGCCGCCAGCCATCCGCGCCTGCTGCTAGACCAACCCCGCATATCATCCCCAAAGACCGGCGTCCCGCGCCCACGGGCGCTAGCTTACACCAGCAGTCCCGTGCAACGCGTACAGGCGAAAAAAAAGCTTCCGGTCTGGAAGCTTTTTCTGGAATTCGGTGGTAGGCCGTGCGGGATTCGAACCTGCGACCAACGGATTAAAAGTCCGCTGCTCTACCAGCTGAGCTAACGACCCCCGAAAGAGGCCGTATTATATACAGCTCTCCACCAATCTGCAAAGCATTTTTTACTTCATGCCCTGGGCGGCAGTGACCTTCAGCACTTCGTCGGCGGTGGTCACGCCTTCGGCGATCTTCAGGGCGCCGGCGATGCGCAGCGGCTTCATGCCGTCGGCGATGCTCTGGCGGCGCAGGGCGTTGATGTCGGTCTGCTCGCGGATCTGGGTGCTGAACGCTGCGGTCACCGTCAGCAGTTCGTACAGGCCGGTGCGGCCGCGGTAGCCGGTCTGGCGGCATTCGGGACAGCCGACCGGCTTGTACACCTGCGCCGGCTTGGGCAGTTGCGCCTCGCCGGCCAGGCTGTGCCAGATATCGTCGCTGAGCTCGCCGCTTTCCGCCTTGCAGTCTTGGCACAGGGTGCGCACCAGGCGCTGCGCCATGATGCCGATCAGCGTCGCCTCCAGCAGATAGTAGGGCACGCCCAGTTCCAGCAGGCGCATCACGGCCGACGGCGCATCGTTGGTGTGCAGGGTGGACAGCACCAGGTGGCCGGTC
This sequence comes from Duganella callida, assembly GCF_004614165.1. Taxonomy (GTDB): domain Bacteria; phylum Pseudomonadota; class Gammaproteobacteria; order Burkholderiales; family Burkholderiaceae_D; genus Rugamonas; species Rugamonas callida. The sequence continues at coordinate 27,858 of NZ_SPVG01000260.1, forward strand.
AGCGCCGCCTGGATCGCCATCTCGGCCGTGGCCAGGTCGCGGATCTCGCCGACCATGATGATGTCCGGGTCTTGCCGCATCAGCGCGCGCACGCCGTCGGCAAACGACAGCTCGATGCCGGGCTGCACCTGCATCTGGTTGAAGGCCGGTTCCACCATCTCGATCGGGTCTTCCACCGTGCAGACGTTGACCTCGGAAGTGGCCAGCGCCTTCAGCGTGGTGTACAGGGTGGTGGTCTTGCCCGAGCCGGTCGGGCCGGTGACCAGGATGATGCCGTGCGGACGCTGGGTCAGCGCATCCCAGCGCTGCGCGTCGTCGAGCGGGAAGCCGAGTTCCGGCAGGGTCTTGACCACCACTTCGGGATCGAAGATGCGCATCACCAGCTTTTCGCCGAAGGCGGTCGGCAGCGTCGACAGGCGCAGCTCCACCTCCTGGCCGCCGGCGGTGCGGGTCTTGATGCGGCCGTCCTGCGGGCGGCGCTTCTCGATCACGTCCATGCGCCCCAGCAGCTTGATGCGCGCGGTCATGGCGATCATCACCACCGCCGGCACCTGATAGACCTGGTGCAGCACGCCATCGATGCGGAAGCGGATCGCCGCCATGTCGCGCTTGGGCTCGAGGTGGATGTCGGAGGCGCGCTGCTCGAACGCGTACTGCCACAGCCAGTCGACGATGTTGATCACGTGCTGGTCGTTGGCGTCGACCTGCTTGTTGGTCTTGCCCAGTTCGACCAGCTGCTCGAAATTATTGCGCAGCGTCAGGTCGTTGGCGCTGGACTTGTTGGCCTTCTTGATCGACTTGGCCAGGCTGAAGAACTGCGAGGTGTATTGCGCGATGTCGAGCGGATTGGCGATCACGCGCTTGACCATGCGGCGCGAGATCTTGGCGATCTCCGCTTCCCACTCGTGCGCGCAGGGATCGGCGGTGGCCACCACCAGCGTGTCGGCGCTCAGCTCCACCGGCAGGATGTTGAAGCGCGCCGCGTAGCTGGCCGACATCACATCGGCCACGCGGGTGAAATCGATTTTCAGCGGATCGATGCGGATGAAGGGCAGGCCGACGCGCTGCGCCAGCCATTCGCACAGCGCGTCCAGGGTCAGCAGCTTGTGCGGCGGCTGCGCCGACAGCAGCTTGACGTGCGCCACCGCGCTGAGCGGATGCATCGGGCCGCTGGTGTTCTTGAGGATGGCCTGGCTTTGCGCGTACAGCTCCTTGACCTCGGCCTTGCGCACCATGCCGTCGGCCAGCAGCCAGGTGTAGATCTGCTGCAGATCGAGCGGGGCCGCCTTGCTCGCGTGGGGGAGGTTCATGGTTGCGGCCCGCCTTTCCGTCAGGGTTAGAGGCCCGCCGCGATCCCTTTGATCCAGGACTTGGCCGGCAATTTGGTGTCGGCGACGATCTGTGCCGCCCGCGTCTTCAGCGCCTCGAGGTCAATCTCGCGCGCGCGTTTGAAGGCGATGGCGACCACATTACCATCATGCACCTGCGGCAGGCAAATCACCTGCGCGAAGGCGAACTTCATGGCCTTCAGATTGCGAGCGTAGCTCGGGTGGTCGCCGAACAGATTGACGGTCATCACACCGTCTGCGCACAGGACTTGATTGCAGGCCTGGTAGAACTCCGGCGTGTCGAGCACCGGGCCGCGCGCGGTGGCGTCGTACAAGTCTACCTGCAGCGCATCGAGCGTGTCGGCGTTGGCCTTGTCGTGGACGAAGTCGAGCGCATCCATTTCCAGCACCTGCAGGCGCTCATCGTCGGGCGGCAGCTTGAACATGGACGCGCAGATGGCGATCACCGACGGATTCAGCTCCACCGCCGTGACCTGCGCCTGCGGGAAGGTGGCGTAGCAGAACTTGGTCAGCGCGGCCGTGCCTAGGCCGAGCTGGGCGATGCGCCGCGGCTGCTCCACCCACAGCATCCAGGCCATCATCTGCTGCGCGTATTCGAGTTCCGGCCAGTTGGGCTTGCGGATGCGCATGGCGCCCTGGACCCACTCCGTGCCGAAATGCAGATAGCGTACGCCATCGCTTTCCGACAGGGTCACCGGCGCATATTTCGGCTTGCGGGTCTTGGCCGGCGCCGGCGCCGCAGCGCGGCGCGACGATTCTTCTTTTTCGATGGATTTACGTTTGATCAGCATGGGATGCATTATCTGAAAACAACAATGCCGGCGCAAGGCCGGCATTGCAAGCAAATCCGGGGTCAGTTCTGCCAATCGCACACGGGCTGTGCCGTAGCGAGCGCTACGGCACAGCCCGTGTGCGATTGGCAGAACTGACCCCGGATTGATATCAGCGCTGGGCTGGTTCGACCACCACGCGCAGGCGCACGCGCTCGCCCGGGTCGTAGGACATCAGGCTGGTGTAGTTGCGGCCACGGTAGTCGTAGGTCACTTCGTAGCCCGAGGTGCGCGATTCCCAGTGGTCGACGGTGCGGCATTGTTTGACCGCCTGGTCGCTCACCGGACCGCTGTTCGGGGTGTTGGCGTTGTCGACGCGGTCGCCGACCAGGGCGCCGGCAATGGCGCCGGCCGCGGTGGCTACCGAGCGGCCCGAGCCGCCGCCGATCTGGTTACCGGCCAGGCCACCCACCAGGCCGCCGACGATGGCGCCGCCGACACTGCGCTGCGGCGCCGGCTGCTGTACCTGCACATATTCGGTACGGCATTCCTGGCGTGGACGGTTGACTTGTTCCACCTGCGGGCGCACGCTCACCACGCGGCCGAAATCTTCAAAATCCGCACCCTGGGCCTGGGCCAGCGGCAGGGCGCCTACGCTCAACAGTGCTGCGATCAGTTTGGCTTGCAAGTTCATGAGATACCTCGTTCTGGTTCAGGGTGTCTATCAGACGAATTCTGATATTGCATGGTATGTATGGTAATCCGGCGGCACCAAGGCGACTAGTGCCCGACAGGTATCTGTGGCAACAAATTGTAACAGCAGGCCAGTTTGCCTGCCGCTTTCAAAGGGTAGACCCAATTGTGCCGATTTGGCCCCTAAATCCTTTAAAAAGCTTCTGTTTTTAACAAATATTGCGTTAGACATCACATACGTGTTGATCTGGGAGGAACAACACGTTACCCTAATAAGCGTATGGGATTCAGAAACACATGAATCAACCATGGCCAGCGCCGACCCGCCAGCCATGTTTAGTGGACAGGTGCTCAAATTATTTACTCATTAATTCACAAGATAGGCACGCACAACAGCAAAGTGGACACACCGTACACACCAGGTCAAATTGAGGGAAACGAGAGCTTGCTGGCCAGCGTGCCGCCGAATCTGGTGCAGTCGATCCGGGCCTTTCGCGTCGGTGAACTGCAGGAAGAGGCCGCCCGGTTGGGGCAGCACTTCCTGTACGCGCACTGCATCGCCGGTGCTACCAAGCAACAGGTGATGGGCATCATCTCGGAGTCGTTCCTGTTTCCCAAAGGGGTAGGCAAGAATTTCGACGGGCTGCGCGAGACGCTGACCGAGACCATGGCCAAGGCCGGCGAGCAGCCCGGTTTTCTGGTTGTGCTGGAACAATTGCCAAACGCCCAGAAATTTGACAAGGAAGCACGGGAAACCCTGCTGGACGTGTTCCGCGACGCCGCCGATTACTGGGCCGACAAGAAAGTGCCGTTCCGGGTGTTTTACTCGTTCGAGTAAGCCCGCGGCCTGCCGCGCTCCGGCGCGGCGGGGTATCCAGCGTCCGCGCTGGCCCTGCTGCATTGCAACAATCCTTGCCTTTCGGTGGTCCGGCGACCCCAAGACGAGGTACAATGCCGGGTTATGAAAAATATCGTCATCCTGATTTCCGGTCGCGGCAGCAATATGGAAGCGATCGTCCATGCGCTCGAGAACGAGCGCTGGCCCGCGCGCATTGCCGCCGTCATCAGCAACCGCGCCGACGCCGCCGGCCTGGCGTTTGCCGCTGAACACGGAATCGCCACCGCCGTGGTGGCCAACAAGGAGTACGCCAGCCGCGCCGAATTCGACGCCGCGCTGCAGACCGTGATCGACGGCTATGCGCCCGACCTGGTGGTGCTGGCCGGTTTCATGCGCATCCTGACCGAGCCGTTCGTCGCGCACTACGCCGGCCGCATGCTGAACATCCATCCGTCGCTGCTGCCGCTGTTCCCGGGCCTGGCGACGCATGCGCAGGCGCTCGCCGCCAAGGTGGCGGAACATGGCGCGACGGTGCATTTCGTAACGGCCGAACTCGACCATGGCCCGATGGTGCTGCAGGCGTCCGTGCCTGTGCTGCCGGACGATACGGTCGAAACCCTGTCGGCACGCGTGCTGCAACAGGAGCATGTCATCTATCCGCGCGCGGTGCGCTGGTTCGTGGAAGACAGGCTGACCATCACGCAGGGCACGGTCCAGGTGGACCACAGTTAAACGAAAAGGAATTCCATGAGATTGCCACCAGCGATACTCGCCAACGCCGAAGAAGTGTTGCGCGAGATTTTGCGCTTTGCCGCGCCGGCCGACACCACCCTGTCGCGCTATTTCAAAGACCATCCGCGCCTGGGCGGCCGCGAACGCGGCGCCATTGCCGAGTGCATCTATAACGTACTGCGCAATAAAAACTTTTACACCGATTTCTCCGAGCAGGGCGGCGGCGCCACCATGCGCCGGCTGACCCTGCTGGGCATGAGCGACGCGGTCGGCCTGGAATCGCTGGGCGGCGTCACAGCCGACGAAGCGGCCTGGGTGCAGGGCATCATGGCGGTGGATCGCAAGCTGATGCACAAGTCCAGCCGCTCCAACATGCCGAAATGGCTGTTCGAGAAGCTGGTGGCGCAGTTCGGCGAGGAAGAAACGCTGGCGCTGGCCGACGGCATGAACCAGCCGGCGCCGCTGGACCTGCGCGTCAACGCGCTCAAGGACAATCGCGAGGCGGTGGTGGCCAAGCTGGCCGAGGCGCCGATCAAGGCCGAGCCGACGCCGTACGCGCCGCTGGGCCTGCGTATCCTGACCAAACCGGCCCTGCAGAATCTGCCGCTGTTCAAGGATGGCCACATCGAGGTGCAGGATGAGGGTAGCCAGATCCTGTCGGCGCTGGTCGGCGCCAAGCGCGGCGAAATGGTGGTGGATTTCTGCGCCGGCGCCGGCGGCAAGACGCTGTCGCTGGGCGCGACCATGCGCAACACCGGCCGTCTGTACGCGTTCGACGTGTCCGAGAAACGCCTGACCAAGCTGAAGCCGCGCCTGGCGCGCAGCGGTTTGTCGAACGTGCATCCGGTGGTGATCGCGCACGAACGCGATGCCAAGATCAAACGCCTGGCCGGCAAGATCGACCGCGTGCTGGTCGACGCGCCATGCTCGGGCCTGGGCACGCTGCGCCGCAATCCGGACGTGAAATGGCGCCAGCAGCCGGGGGCCATCGCCGAGCTGCAAGCCAAGCAGGCGGCGATCCTGGACGGCGCCGCGCGCCTGGTGAAAGGCGGCGGCCGCCTGGTCTACGCCACCTGCTCGGTGCTGGAAGACGAGAACGACTTCATCGCCAAACAGTTCCTGGAGACCCACCCGGACTTCGAACTGGTGCCGATGAACAAGGCACTGGCCGAGCAGAAGATCGAGCTGGAGATGGGCGATTACCTGAAGCTGCTGCCGCACAAGCACCAGACCGACGGCTTCTTTGCCGCGGTGTTCGAGCGCAAGCCGATGCCGAAAAAAGCCAAGGAAGCGGAAGAAGAGTAAGTATGGAAAGCCGGGGTTCTCCCGGCTTTTTGCTATGCTACGCACCTCGCTAACTCGGTAAGCAAAGCAATGTCCCAACAACAGCCCCTGTTCAACCTGATCGAAGATTTGTCCGGCGACCTGCGCGATCCCAGCCTGCTGTGGCAGCTGGCGGCGATCATCGCCTCGGTGGTGATCGGATTCGGGCTGGCGCGGGTGTTGCGCAAGCGTTTCGGCCGCCATCGCCATCAGGCCGGACCGACGGGGGTGCTCGGCTTCGGAGTGGAAAGCTTCGGCCGCGTGATGGCGCCGCTGTCGGTGATCGGTCTGCTGGCGCTGTCGCGGCTGCTGCTGCTCAAGCATCACTACCATGTGAACCTGCTCAAGGTGGCGCTGCCGATCTTCGGCTCGCTGGCGGTGATCCGCTTCACCTTCTATCTGCTGCGCCGCGTGTTCGCGCGCAATGGCCGCACCATCAGCACCACCATGCTGGCGTTCGAAAAAGTGTTCCAGTTGCTGGTGTGGCTGGGCTTCGTGCTGTACATCACCGGCTCGTGGAACGACGTGCTGCAGTTCCTCGACGATACCATCCTGCCGTTCGGTAAGTACAAGGTGTCCGTGGCCGATATCCTGCAAGCCACCGTGTCGGTGATCGTGCTGCTGATGCTGGCGTTGTGGGCCGGCGCCGCGCTGGAAGAATGGCTGATGAAGGTGCAGGGCATGCACACCAATCTGCGGGTGGTGATGTCGCGCACCGCGCGCGCGGTGCTGATCCTGGTGGCGGTGCTGATGAGCTTGTCGCTGGTGGGCATCGACCTGACCGTGCTGTCGGTATTCGGCGGCGCGCTCGGCGTCGGCCTGGGCCTGGGTCTGCAAAAGATCGCCAGCAATTATGTGTCCGGCTTCGTGATCCTGCTCGACCGCAGCCTGACCATCGGCGACATGATCACGGTCGACAAGTACAGCGGACGCGTCACCCAGATCAACACCCGCTACACCGTGCTGCAAAGCCTGGACGGCATGGAATCCATCGTGCCGAACGAGATGCTGGTGTCGGGCGCGGTGCAGAACTCCTCGCTGTCCAACAGCCTGGTGAATATTTCGACCAAGGTATCGGTGGCGTACGACACCGATGTCGATTTCGTGATCCAGCTGCTGAGCGAGGCCACGCTGACGGTGGAGCGTGTGCTGAAGGAAAAATCGCCGTCGGTGAACCTGAGCGCATTCGGCGCGGACGGGTTGGAGCTGACGGTCAGTTTCTGGATCAACGACCCGGAAAATGGCCGCGGCGGCGTGACCTCCGATGTCAATCGCGCAATCTGGCGCGCCTTGAAACAGAACAATATCTCTGTACCTTTCCCGCAACGGGAAATGCGTATCCTCGGCAGCGTGCCGACGCCCCTCGCGGGCCAGGAAAGCACGACCGTGCCTAAGGAATAGTCAGTGATTCAGGGCAAACCTTACTCAAATCAGCATTAATTCGTCGTACAATGACGTCCAAAAGTAAGAACTGGCGGGAGTCTCGCGCCTGTTAAAAACACAATTCCTGGCGACCGGGACGCGCCCCAATTTGGAGTAGTAATGAGCTTATACGCAGTACTGGATTTCCTGTCGAACGGCATCACCCGATTCAGCGGCTGGGAAGTGTTCTTTTACACCATGGCGGTCACCCACATCACCATCGCCTCGGTGACGATCTACCTGCACCGCTGCCAGGCGCACCGCGCGCTGGACCTGCACCCGATCGCCAGCCACTTCTTCCGTTTCTGGCTGTGGCTGACCACCGGCCAGGTGACCAAGGAGTGGGCATCCATCCACCGCAAGCACCACGCCAAGTGCGACACCGAGGAAGATCCGCACAGCCCGGTCACGCGCGGCATCAAGAAAGTGTTCTGGGAAGGGGCCGAGCTGTACCGCGCGGAAGCCAAAAACCAGGAAACCATGGACAAGTACGGTCACGGCACGCCCGATGACTGGATGGAGCGCAACGTCTATACCCGCCACAGCGCGCTGGGCGTATCGATGCTGCTGGTGCTGAACTTCGTGCTGTTCGGCGTAATCGGCGTCACCGTGTGGGCCGTGCAGATGCTGTGGATTCCGATCACCGCGGCCGGCATCATCAACGGTATCGGCCACTACTGGGGCTACCGCAACTACGACTGCGCCGACGCGGCCACCAACATCATCCCGCTGGGCTTGCTGATCGGTGGCGAAGAACTGCATAACAACCACCACACCTTCGCCACGTCGGCCAAGCTGTCGTCCAAGTGGTACGAGTTCGACATCGGCTGGGGCTACATCCGCGTGCTGGAAATGGTGGGCCTGGCCAAAGTCAAGAAACGCGCGCCGGAACCGAAGTTCGCCAAGGGCAAGCAGCAAGCCGACTTCGACACCCTGCAATCGGTGATCGCCAACCGTTACGACGTGATGGCCAAGTACGCCAAATCGATCAAGCACGCGTGGAAAGAGGAACTGGAACACCTGAAGCACAAGGCCGAGCTGGAAGCGCGCTTCCTGAAATCGTCGCGCAAGCTGATGCAGCGTGAGCCGGCCAAACTGGAAGCGCCGCAGAAGCAGCAGCTGGTGGAACTGTTCCAGCACAGCAAAGCGCTGGAAACCATGCACAACATGCGTGTCGAGCTGGGCGTGATCTGGGAGCGTTCGCACTTCACCCGCGACGACCTGCTGCACAAGCTGCAGGACTGGTGCAACCGCGCCGAAGCCTCGGGCATCAAATCGCTGCAGGACTTCTCCCTGCGCCTGCGCAGCTACGCGTAAGCAAGTCGGGGTCAGAGCCGACATTCGGACATTGATTCGCATACGATCAAATGTCCGAATGTCGGCTCTGACCCCGACTCAAAAAAAAGCCGCTGAATTTGCATTCAGCGGCTTTTTTATTGAAGCGAAGACCGGATTACTTGATCTTGGTTTCTTTGTACATCACGTGCTTGCGTGCCTTGGGATCGAACTTCATGATCTCCATCTTGGCAGGCATGGTACGCTTGTTTTTGGTGGTGGTGTAGAAGTGACCGGTACCTGCGGTCGATTCCAGCTTGATTTTGTCGCGGCCAGTTTTCGCCATGATAGCTCCCTATTAGACTTTTTCGCCGCGTGCGCGCATGTCGGCCAGGACGGCATCGATGCCGACCTTGTCGATTACACGCAGACCAGCGTTGGACAGACGCAGGGAGACCCAGCGGTTTTCAGATTCAACAAAAATACGACGGTTCTGCAGGTTAGGCAGGAAACGACGTTTGGTTTTGTTGTTTGCGTGGGAAACATTGTTGCCGACCATCGGCTTCTTCCCAGTAACTTGGCAAACACGTGCCATAACGCACTCCTTAAAAGACATTCCACAATTGGAAAAACGAGAGTATATCCAAAAAAATCAGGATTTTCAATCACTTACGAAAAACAATTGTGTCTCGATTAAATCAAAAAATTTAACAATTGTGAACCGGCGCGTAAACCCTTGAGCCGACAGGGGTAAACCTACAGCTGGCCATGCTCGGCGAAGGAGTGCACCTGATGCCCGGCGACCACAAAATGGTCGAGCACGCGGATCTCGACCAGGGCCAGCGCCTGCATCAGCGCGCGCGTCAGCAGCAAGTCGGATTCGCTGGGATCGGGCGTGCCGGACGGGTGGTTGTGCGCCAGCATCACCGAGGCGGCGTTGCGCGCCAGTGCTTCCTTCACCACTTCACGCGGGTAGACCGAGGTGTGGGTCAGCGTGCCGCGAAACAGTTCGCGGCTGTCGATCAGGCGGTTCTTCACGTCGAGGAACAGCACATGGAAGGATTCGAAGGACTTGCCGGCAAACGCCACCCGCAGATAGTCCTTGACCGCCCTGGGTGAGCCCAGCACGACGCCCTGGCGGATTTCCTCCAGCAGCGCGCGCCGCGCCAGTTCCATCACCGCCTGCAGTTGCGCGAACTTGGCCGGCCCCATGCCGTGTACCAGCGAAAATTCCTCCAGGTTGGCGCCGAACAGTTTTTGCAGCGAACCGAAGTGCTGGATCAGCTCCCTGGCGAGCGTGACGGCGTCCTTGCCGGTCACGCCGGTGCGCAGGAAGATCGCCAGCAGTTCCGCCTCCGACAGCGCCTGCGCGCCCTCCCGTATCAGCCGCTCGCGCGGACGTTTTTCCTGTGGCCAGTCCAGTATGGGCATGACAGTTCTCCTTCCACCCTGCCATTATTCGGTACCGCGCGCAGGGCGCCACTGATCTGGTCAAGCCTGCGGCTTTTTCATGCCTTTATTTAGCCGGCGGCGGGCGTAAATCGCAAGGTGGCTTACAATATGGCCTTTGTCAGTTCATCGAAGCTTAAGTCCATGTCTAACGAGCAACCTGTCGTCAACGCGTCGTCGTACCTCACCTTGAATTACCGTCTGGCTTCCATGGACGGTAGCGATATCGTCACCACCTTCGGCAGCACGCCGGCCACGCTGCTGCTTGGCCAGGGCCAGCTGGCGCCGGTGCTGGAAGAGTTGCTGATCGGCCTGCCCGAAGGGACGCACAAGACGTTTGACCTGGAACCTGGTGTGGCGTTCGGTCCGCGCAATCCTGAGCTGATCCGGCATGTGTCGCGGGCGACGCTGGACGAAAACTCCGCGCCGGGCACCGATTACCAGATCGGCGATCTGGTCGACTTCGCCGCGCCCGGCGGCGGCCGCTTTGCCGGCATCCTGCGCGAGCTGGGCGAGGAGGCCTGTTTGTTCGACTTCAACCACCCGCTGGCCGGCCAGCCGGTGAAGTTCGAAGTCCAGCTGATTTCTGTGCTGTGAGGATGGCATGAGCGATAAAGAACTTCTGTTGGCCCAGCCGCGCGGTTTCTGCGCCGGCGTCGACCGCGCGATCGAAATCGTCGAGCGGGCATTGGTCCAGTTTGGCGCACCCATCTACGTGCGTCATGAAATCGTCCATAACGCTTACGTAGTCGCCGATCTGCGCGCAAAAGGCGCCATTTTCATCGAAGATCTCAACGAAGTGCCGGCCGGCCAGACGCTGGTGTTCTCCGCCCACGGTGTCTCCAAGGCGGTGCGTGCGGAAGCCGATGCCCGCGGCTTCAGCATTTTCGACGCCACTTGCCCATTGGTTACCAAGGTGCACGTGGAAGTCGCCAAGATGCGCAAGCAGGGCTGCGAAATCATCATGATCGGCCACAGCGGTCATCCCGAAGTCGAAGGCACCATGGGCCAGACGGAAGAGGGCATGTACCTGGTCGAGACGGTGGAGGATGTGGCTCGGCTGCAAGTGGCGAAACCGCAGCAGCTGGCCTACGTGTCGCAAACCACGCTGTCGGTGGACGATACGGCCGATATTATCGCTGCGTTGAAAGCGAAATATCCTGCCATTATCGAACCGAAAAAAGGCGATATCTGCTACGCCACCACCAATCGCCAGGAAGCCGTCAAATTCATGGCGCCGCAGGTGGAGGTGGTGATCGTCGTCGGCAGCCCGAACAGCTCGAACTCCAACCGTCTGCGCGAAGTGGCGGAAAAGAAGGGCACGCCGGCCTACATGGTCGACAACGCCACCCAGATCCAGCCGGAATGGCTGGAGGGCAAACTGCGCGTGGGCGTCACCGCCGGCGCCTCGGCGCCCGAAGTGCTGGTGCAGGCGGTAATCGATCGCCTGAAAGAGTTGGGTGTGCGCAGCGTGCGTCCGCTGGAAGGCGTGGAAGAGAACGTCACCTTCCCGTTGCCCAAGGGCCTGGATGGCGGACAAAAAACTGCACCAGTTGAGGGCGTGGTTTAATACCTGCCCCGCAGAGCGTCCGGAATTAAATTCGGTGCATCTGTTGTTATTTCGCTGTTAGTTTTCCTGAATTCTGGCTATCATTTGCTTCGCTCTAAAAAGTTGTCGTTTCGGCTTATAAACCGGGGCGACGGAGACGAACGGTCAGGCATGAAACTTGCATCGTGAACGTGTAGTCAACGGCGGCACTACGGGTAACCGGGTGCCGTTTTTGTTACATGTCGACATAACAACGGTAAAGGCACAGATGGATACTTTTATCCAACAAATTATTAACGGGCTAGTGCTGGGCAGCATGTATGCACTGGTCGCGCTCGGTTACACCATGGTGTATGGCGTCCTGAATCTGATCAACTTCGCCCACGGCGATGTGCTGATGATAGGCGCGATGACCGGTTTGACCATACTCAACCTTCTCAACCAGCACGCGCCGGACTTGCCCGGCTACGTCAAGCTGGCGATCGCCATCGGCGGTGCGATCCCGGTCTGCATGCTGGTGAACGTGATCATCGAACGCGTGGCGTATCGCCGCCTGCGCAACGCGCCGCGGCTGGCGCCGCTGATCACGGCGATCGGCGTGTCGACGCTGCTGAACACGTTTGCGATGATGATCTGGGGCCGCAATCCGCTGCCTTTCCCGCAACTGCTGCCATCTGATCCTGTCCTGATCGGTGGCGCCGTCATTACGCCGACGCAGATTCTGCTGCTGGCGCTGGCGCTGGTGTCGATGGCCGGTCTGGTGCTGCTGGTGGAAAAGACCAAGATGGGCCGCGCGATGCGGGCCACCGCGGAGAACCCGCGTGTTGCCGGCTTGATGGGCGTCGATTCGAACAAAGTGATCGTGGTGACGTTCGCGCTGGGCGCGGCACTGGCGGCGGTGGCGGGCGTGATGTGGGGCGCCAACTATGCCTCGATTCAATTCTCGATGGGCTTCCTGCCGGGCCTGAAAGCCTTTTGCGCAGCGGTGCTGGGCGGCATCGGCAACATTTATGGCGCGATGGTGGGCGGCATTGTGCTGGGCATCATCGAGAGCCTGGGCGCCGGCTACATCGGCGACCTGACCGGCGGCTTCCTCGGCAGCCATTATCAGGACATCTTCGCGTTTGTGGTGCTGATCCTGGTGCTGACGGTGCGGCCGTCCGGCATCATGGGCGAGCGCGTGGCGGACCGGGCATAAGGAGCAGGACAGATGGCTATTCTGAGTTTCGATACCACCCGCCAGCCGCGCAAGGCGTACACCAGCATGGCGGTGCTGCTGTTGTTGCTGGTGGCGTTTCCGTTCTTTGCCGCGCAATACGGCAATTCCTGGGTACGCATCGCCGACATGGCGCTGCTGTACATCATGCTGGCGCTGGGCCTGAACATCGTGGTCGGCTTCGCCGGCCTGCTGGACCTGGGCTACATCGCGTTTTATGCGGTCGGCGCCTATCTGGCCGGCCTGCTGGCCTCGCCCCAGTTCGCCACGCTGCTGGAATCGGTGATTTCCGAGTATCCGATGCTGGGCGACTGGCTGGTGTCGGTGCTGGGGCCGGAGGTCCAGCAGAACGGTATCCACCTGTCGGTGTGGGTGATCGTGCCGCTGGCGGCCGCGCTGGCGGCCTTCTTTGGCGCCTTGCTGGGCGCGCCGACGCTGAAGCTGCGCGGCGACTACCTGGCCATCGTGACGCTGGGCTTCGGCGAGATCATTCGTATCTTCATGAACAACCTGAATGAGCCGATCAACTTCACCAACGGCCCGCAGGGCATCAACCTGATCGACCCGATCAAGGTGTTTGGCGTCAACCTGGCCGGCGAGGCCGGTTCGCGCGCGACTGTGTTCATCGGCGGCTACGGCATGCCCTCGGTCAACGCCTATTATTTCCTGTTCCTGCTGCTGTGCATCGCCGTGATTTTTGTCACCTCGCGCCTGCAGCACTCGCGCCTGGGCCGCGCCTGGGTGGCGATCCGCGAAGACGAGATCGCCGCCAAGGCGATGGGCATCAATACCCGCAACGTCAAGCTGCTGGCGTTTTCGATGGGCGCTTCGTTCGGCGGCATCGCCGGCGCCATGTTCGGCGCCTTCCAGGGCTTTGTGTCGCCGGAATCGTTCTCGCTGACCGAGTCGATCGCCGTGCTGGCGATGGTGGTGCTGGGCGGCATAGGCCACATTCCCGGCGTCATCATGGGCGGCGCGTTGCTGGCGGCCTTGCCGGAAATCCTGCGTCACGTGGTGGAACCGTTGCAGGAAAAACTGTTCGGCCACGTGCTGATCGAGGCGGAAGTGCTGCGCCAGCTGCTGTACGGCCTGGCCATGGTGCTGATCATGCTGAACCGTCCGGCTGGCCTGTGGCCCGCGCCCAAGCATGAGGATCGTCCGGATGGCGATTCCGACACCAAGAATCAGTCGTCCGGCGTGATGGCGGCTTGAGGAGACAGTGATGAGTGAACAAGTAATGCTCCATATTGCCGGCGTCAACAAGCGTTTTGGCGGCCTGCAGGCCTTGACCGACGTGGGCATCAAGATCATGAAGGGCCAGATTTACGGCCTGATCGGCCCCAACGGCGCCGGCAAGACCACGTTTTTTAACGTGATCACCGGCCTGTACCAGCCCGATACCGGCACGTTCGAGCTGGCCGGCCAGCCATATTCGCCGTCGGCGCCGCACGAGGTGGCCAAGGCCGGCATCGCCCGCACGTTCCAGAACATCCGCCTGTTCGGCGAGATGACGGCGCTGGAAAACGTCATGGTCGGCCGCCACGTGCGCTCGAAGCAGGGCGTGTTCGGCGCCATCTTCCGCCACAAGGCGGCACGCGAGGAGGAGGCCGACATCCGCCGGCGCGCGCAGGAATTGCTGGACTTCGTCGGCATCGGCAAGTTCGCCAACCGCACCTCGAAATTCCTGTCGTATGGCGACCAGCGCCGTCTGGAGATCGCCCGCGCGCTGGCCACCGACCCGCAGCTGCTGGCGCTGGATGAACCGGCGGCCGGCATGAATGCGACCGAAAAAGTTGCACTGCGGGAGTTGCTGGTGAAGATCAAAGAACAGGGCAAAACGGTGTTGTTAATCGAACACGACGTCAAGATGATGATGGGACTGTGCGATCGCCTGATGGTGCTGGAATATGGCAAGCCAATTGCTGAGGGTTTGCCGGCTGAAATACAAAGCAATCAGGCGGTCATCGACGCCTACCTGGGAGGATCGCATTAATGAGCGACAATGTTCTAAAAGTATCGGGACTTAAAGTCGCGTATGGCGGCATCAAGGCCGTAAAAGGCATCGACCTGGAAGTCAATCAGGGTGAATTAATCGCACTGATCGGCGCTAATGGCGCCGGTAAAACCACAACGCTGAAAGCAATCACCGGTACTTTGCCGCCTTGTAAAGTCGATGGGACTATCAGTTATAAAGGCGAATCGCTGAAGGGCACCAAATCTTTTCATCTGGTTGAAAAGAAGCTGGCAATGGTACCGGAAGGGCGCGGCGTATTTACCCGCATGACGATTGTTGAAAATCTGATGATGGGCGCTTATACGCGTAACGATAAAGCCGGTATTGCAGCGGATATTGCGAAATGGTTTGATGTATTCCCGCGACTGAAAGAACGGGCGCAGCAATTGGCCGGTACTTTATCGGGGGGGGAGCAACAGATGCTGGCCATGGCGCGCGCATTAATGTGTCACCCGGACTTGTTATTATTGGATGAGCCATCGATGGGTTTGTCGCCGATCATGGTGGAAAAGATTTTTGAAGTGATCCGCAATGTATCGCAGCAGGGCATTACCATTCTACTGGTGGAGCAGAACGCCAAACTGGCCTTGCAGGCTGCGCATCGCGGCTACGTGATGGACTCGGGCAACATCACCATGACCGGCAACGCCAGGGACATGCTGGACGATCCGCGTGTGAAAGCCGCTTACCTGGGCGAATAAGCACCACATAGGGAGCCGCTCAGTTAGAGCGGCTTTTTTTCGCCCCACACATGCCAAAAAGTGGCTTATTTAAGCTGTTTTCTAGTATAGGCCGCCGTGTCATTCCCGCACAGGCGGGAATCCATGGTGACGATGATCTGCGGTTCCATGGATCCCCGCGTACGCGAGGATGACGAGCAGAAATAAAAAAGCCCCGGGGTAACCGGGGCTTTCGATTTAAATATCGGGCGCCCTACCGCGCCGGGATATTTGTTTTATTTCTTGGCAGCTGCGTTGGCGAACTGATTAACTGCGGAATTGAAATTACCTTCCATCGATTCAATTGCCTGCTTGGCGGTCTTGGTGAATTGCTCGTAACCGGCGCTGGCATTGCCAATGGCGGATTTAACGAAAGCCACCATATTTTCGGTGCCGGCCGGCGCGTTTTTGCTAACTTCTTCAACCAGCGAAATCACCTTGCGGTTGGTTTCGGCGATCTGGGTTTCCGCGGCTTTGCTGAATTCGGCGCCGGTGGTGGTGGCGATCGACGCCAGGTGACGGCCATAGGCCAGGGTTTTTTCTGCGTTCGGCTGCGCCTGTGCGGTGGCCAGCGAGAAGAATTCTTGTGGGTCCTTAGCGGCCAGCAATTGCTTGGTGGTGGCCGACGATTCTTCCAGCGATGCCTTGGCAGCGGTCAGATTCAGGTCGACGAATTTTTCGACGCCTTCGAATGCCTTATCGGTCAGCGACGAGAAAATAGCGAATTGCGCTTCAAAGTTGGCTTTGGTCGCATTGGAAAATTGCTCAGGAATTGCAAACATATAGATCTCCGGAAAATAGTCGTTGATGAATCACTGCTGGTGTTTCTAACCGTCGGCGGGAAACAGTGCAGCTCTATGTTTCAGACCGAACAACGTATTGTGCAACGCAACAAGGGCGATTTTACGGCCTTCAAAAATTAAGTCAAGCGATTTTTTGTGCGTTGCACCAAGGCATGTGAATTTGGTAAAAAATAAACATTTAACAAGGGAACTATTGCTAGGGTGTGAGGGAAACCGCGGCCTTCCGACGGGGAACGCGCTGCCGTGTTAGACTTGGATCAAACCCGTCGGCGCCGCCGATTGCCTTTTAGTCTACTAGCCTCGCCGATGCCCGAATCCTCTGGCCTAGTCGCCGCGACGCGGCACGCTTCATTTCTGTCGCCGCTGCCGCTGTTTTTTGTGCTGTTGTGGAGCAGTGGCTTCATCGTTGCAAAGTTCGGACTGCCATATGCGCCGCCATTGACCTTTCTGTTGCTGCGCTTCCTGGGCGTGCTGGTGGTCTTAAGCCCGGCCGTGTTGCTGTTGAGAGCGCCGTGGCCACGCGGCCAGATTGGCCATATCGCCGTCGCCGGGCTGCTGGTGCAGGCCGGGTATCTGATGGGCGTCTGGTGCGCGATCAAGCAGGGCATGCCGGCTGGTTTGTCGGCCTTGATCGTCGGTATGCAGCCCATCCTGACCGCTTTCGCCGCGCCGCTGGTGGGCGAGCGGGTGAAGCCGCGCCAGTGGCTCGGGCTGCTGTTCGGCATCGCCGGCGTCGGACTGGTGGTGGCCGCCAAGGTCAGACTGGTGGGGTTGTCGCCGCAGGCCGTGCTGCTGTGCGCGGGCGCCCTGCTGTCGATCACGATCGGCACGCTGTACCAGAAGCGCCATTGCCCGCGATTCGACCTGCGCGTGGGCACGCTGATCCAGTTTGCCGCCTCGGCGCTGCTGGTGCTGCCGCTGGCCGTTCTGTTTGAGGGACTAGGCCCGGATTTTGCTGCGGTGCATTGGACGCCGCGCTTTGTCGGTGCACTGCTGTGGTCGGTATTGGGCCTGTCGATAGGCGCGATTTTCCTGTTGTTCGCGCTGATACGGCGAAATGACGCCACCCAGGTCACCAGCTTGATGTATTTGACGCCACCGACTACCGCTATCATGGCCTGGCTGATGTTCGGCGAAGCGTTCAACGCCCCCGGCATCGCCGGCATGGTGCTGGCGGTGACCGGCGTGATTTTCGTGGTCAAAAAACCAAAAAGCGAGACGACATGATTTGCAGTCCAGAACAGCAAGCCGTCGACGCCGCGATCACCTCGCGTCGTTCGATCCGCGCCTTCCTGCCGACGCCGGTGGCGCACGAGGACATCGTGCAGATCCTGCAAGTGGCGGGCCGGGCGCCGTCGGGCACCAACACCCAGCCGTGGAAAGTGTATGTGTTACAGGGCGATAAGAAACGAGAGTTGTCTTCCGCCATCATGGACGCATACACCGACCCGGAGCAGGCCAGCCGGCACCAGGAAGAATATGCGTATTATCCGCGCGAGTGGGTGGCGCCCTACATCGACCGCCGCCGCAAGGTGGGCTGGGATCTGTATGCCTTGCTCGGCTTGACCCGCGACAACAAGGCCGGCATGGCCGCCCAACATGCCCGCAATTACGCGTTCTTCGATGCCCCGGTCGGCCTGATTTTCACCATCGACCGCATCATGGAGCAGGGCTCATGGCTGGACTATGGCATGTTCCTGCAAAACATCATGGTGGCGGCGCGCGGACGTGGGCTCGATACCTGTCCGCAGGCCGCTTTCACCCAGTTCCACCGCATCATTGCCGACCAGCTGCAGTTGCCGCCGAACGAGACCGTGGTCTGCGGCATGGCGCTAGGTGTTGCGGATTTGAGCAAGATCGAAAATTCTTTGATAACTGAACGTATGCGCATCGAAGAATTTGTTAAATTTGTTGAGTAGGAAAAGCTGTTTTTTCCTATATTGCGCGTACACAACCAATTGTGCCCGGAACGTTAAATTTGCTTGCGCTAGCTCAGCGATTTGCTACACTGCAACGATACTTGGCACGAATCTTTTTTGGGGAATACGAATGGTCAAACTCGCATTAAGCGCGCTTATTTCGCTGACGTTGGCAACTTCCGCCTTCACCGCCACGGCGGCGGATGCCAGCCCCACCGCGCCCAAAAAAGTCACCTTGAAAAAACGCCAGCCGGTGCGCGTGGCTGCTGCCGACACGGGCGAGCGTGTGGTCAAGCGCGTAATGCGGGTCAACGGCAAGCGCAAGGTGGTGTACCAGCGCGTGCTGGCCGCGGCGCCAGCGGTGCCCACCATGGGCGACCTGGCCGGCCTGAACGGCACCTACGATCCGCTGGACCTGAAGTCGAATGTGGCGCTGGTGCTGGACCAGGCCAATGCGGAAGTGCTGTTCGAGAAAAATTCCAACGTGGCGCTGCCGATCGCCTCCATTACCAAGATGATGACGGGCCTGATCGTGGTCGAAGCCAAGCAGGACATGGATGAGATCCTGACCATCACCGACGAGGACGTGGACCGGGAAAAGTTCAGCAGCTCGCGCCTGAAGGTCGGTACCCAGATGACCCGCGGCAACATGCTGCATATCGCCCTGATGAGTTCGGAAAACCGCGCAGCCTCGGCACTGGGCCGTAACTATCCGGGCGGCCGCGCCGCATTCGTGGAAGCGATGAACGCCAAGGCGCGCGAACTGGGCATGAACGATACCCATTACGTCGACTCGAACGGCTTGTCGAAAATGAATGTGGCCAGCGCGCGCGATCTGGCCAAGCTGGCGATGGCGGCCTACCAGCAGCCAATGCTGCGTCAGTTCTCGACCGACGCCAAGGCCACGGTCGAAGTCAGCAATGGCCGGCCGATGCAGTTCGGCACCACCAATTACCTGGTGGCCCAGCCCGACTGGACCATCGGCCTGCAAAAAACCGGCTTCATCAACGAAGCTGGACGCTGCCTGATGATGCAGGCGGTGATCGAGGGCCGCTCGGTGATCATGGTGTTCCTGGATTCCAAGGGCAAACTGTCGCGGACGGCCGACGCCGGCCGCATGCGCAAATGGCTGGAAGCGCTGCGTCCCGCCAACCTGGTCGGCGGCGCGACGGCGCAGGCTTATTCGACCGGAATGTAACCGAGGGTGGTGGAGATCTGCTGCGCGGTCAGCACCAGGTCTTCCAGCCAGTCTTCCTGCAGACGGTCGGCCGGCGCCGAGATCGACAGCCCGGCGATCAGCTTGCCGCTGTCGTCGTAGATGCCGGCGGCCATGCAGCGCACGCCCAGCTCCAGTTCCTCATTGTCGCGCGAATAACCGCGCGATTTCACCAGGCTCAGCTCCCGCTCCAGCCGTCCCAGATCGGTGATCGAATTCTTGTTGTGCCCGGCCAGACCGGTGCGCGTGGCGTAGGCGCGGATTGCCTTGGGCTCGTCCACCGACAGGAACAGCTTGCCGGTCGAGGTCAGGTGCAGCGGGCCGCGGCCGCCGATGGCGCGCACCACCTGCATGCCCGAGCGTTCCGAGAACGCGCGGTCGATGTAGACGATCTCGTCGCCCTGGCGCACCGACAGGTTGACCGTCTGCTGGGTTTTCTTGTGCAGTGCACGCATGAAATCCAGCGCCGCCTCGCGCACCGACAGCCGGCTCTTGACGACATTGCCCAATTCCAGCAGGCGCATGCCGAGGCGGTAGGTGCCCGGCTCGACCCGGTCGACAAAGCGGGTGACCACCATGTCGTTCAAGATCCGGTGCGCGGTCGAGGGGTGCAGCCCGGAAACCTTGGACAATTCCTTCAGGCTCACGGGATCGGGATACTTGGCCAGGGCATCGAGCAGCGCTACCATGCGCTCGATCACCTGGATGGTGGTCTTTTGCTCGGGAACGGATTCGATTTTCATGATGTGGTTGGTGCGATGCGGTATCGGATAGCTCTTTATACCATAATGCGGAAAAAGCGCGCAATTGATGGACGCAACTGATGCATAATGTGTCATTATTGATTTGTTGCTACATCTCATGCCTCCCCAAAGCGAATTCAAAAGTAAGAGCGGCCTCAAGCGTATCTACGCGGCGTTCTGGTATTCCATCGACGGTTTCAAGTCGGCGTGGAAGCATGAGCATGCGTTTCGGCAGGAAGTCAGTATTTTCGCGGTTGGCGCCATCATTGCCTTGATCTTGCGCATCTCGGCGTTTGAAAAACTGGTGCTGATCGGCGTGCTGCTGCTGATACTCATCGTCGAACTGATCAATTCTTCCATTGAGGCGGTGGTGGACCGGGTGTCGCTGGAGCGCCATCCGCTGTCCAAGAACGCCAAGGACTTCGGCAGCGCCGCCGTGCTGCTGACCTGTCTGCTGGCCATCGCCACCTGGGCGGTGGTGCTTTACAATCGCTTCTTATGATTTTCTTGTATATTGAACTGCTAAAAGCTTAGTTCTCATTTATAAAGGGCAGGATTAATCTGGAGATCTTCATTACTAGGGGAATCCGATGCTGTCCAAAAAAATCATCGCCGCTGCCGTTCTCGCCGTTGCCGCCATCGCCCCCGCGCTGGCCGCCGACATTTCACTGCTGAATGTGTCCTACGATCCAACCCGCGAGCTGTATCAGGATGTCAACGTCGCGTTCGCCAAAGAGTGGAAAGCCAAGAGCGGCGACACCGTCAAGATCAAGCAATCGCACGGCGGCTCCGGCAAACAGGGCCGCGCCGTGATCGACGGCCTGGAAGCGGACGTGGTCTCGCTGGCACTGGCCTACGATATCGACGCCATCGCCGAGCACAAGCTGCTGGCGCCGGACTGGCAGAAAAAGCTGCCGCATAACAGCACCCCGTACACTTCCACCATCGTGTTCCTGGTGCGCAAGGGCAATCCGAAAGGCATCAAGGATTGGGCCGACCTGATCAAGCCCGGCGTCTCGGTGATCACCCCGAATCCGAAAACTTCCGGCGGCGCACGCTGGAACCACCTGGCGGCCTACGGCTACGCGCTGCGCGCGCCGGGCGGCAGCGAAGCGTCGGCCAGGGACTTCCTGACCAAGCTGTACAAGAATGTGCCGGTGCTCGATTCCGGCGCGCGCGGCGCCACCACCACCTTTGTCGAACGCGGCATCGGCGACGTGCTGATCGCCTGGGAAAATGAAGCGCTGCTGGCGATCAAGGAACTGGGACCGACCAAGTTCGACATCGTGGCGCCGTCGGTGTCCATCCTGGCCGAACCGCCGGTGGCGGTGGTCGACAAGGTGGTCGACAAGCGCGGCACGCGCAAGGTGGCGGAGGCATATCTGAACTTCCTCTACACTGACGAAGCGCAGGACATCATCGCCAAGAACTACTACCGTCCGGCCACCGAAAAGGCGGCCAAGAAATACGCGTCGCAGTTCCCCAACGTCAAGCTGTTCACGCTGGCGCAGGTGGCCGGTGACTGGACCAAGGCACAGAAGACCCACTTTGCCGATGGCGGCCTGTTCGACCAGATCTATCAACCCAACAAGTAAGCCAACAAGTAAGTGTCCATGGCCAGCGTCCTCGCCGAATTCCGCGTCCTGATTGCGCCCGGTCTGCACAACAGCGGGCCGGACCACTGGCAAAGCCGCTGGCAGCGCTTGTTCCCCGCGTTCGAGCGGGTGCAGCAGGACGACTGGGAAATGCCTGACCTGGCGCGCTGGTCCGACCGCGTGGATGACGTGCGCCGGCGCGACCGCCACAAGCCCACGCTGATCGTGGCACACAGCTTTGGCGCGCTGGCCAGCGTGCACAGTCTGGCCGGCGACGCGCACGGCGTTGCCGGCGTGCTGCTGGTGGCGCCGGCCGATCCCGACAAGTTCCGGGTGGCCGCGCTGCTGCCGCAGCAGGCGTTGCCGGTGCCGTCCATCATGGTTGGCAGCACCAACGATCCGTGGATGGCGGCGCCGCGTGCGCAGTTGTGGGCGCAGCGCTGGCATAGCCGCTTCATCAACGGCGGGCCGCTGGGCCACATCAATGCCGAGTCCGGCCTGGGCGACTGGCCCGAAGGATTGGAAACCTTGTATTTTTTAGCAGAGCAGGCGCACAATGGCGCACTGTCCACGTGACACCTTACACTTCTGGAGACCAAAATGACCATCCGCCTGGGCGATACCGCGCCCGATTTTGAACAAGACTCGTCGATCGGCAAACTGAAATTCCACGAATGGGCTGGCGATTCGTGGGTCGTGCTGTTCTCGCACCCGGCCGATTTCACGCCGGTCTGCACCACCGAGCTGGGCCTGACCGCCAAGCTCAAGCCGGAATTCGACAAGCGCAACGTGAAAGCCATCGCGCTGTCGGTGGACCCGGCCGAATCGCACCAGGCGTGGATCAAGGATATCGAAGCGACCCAGAACACCGTGGTCGGCTTCCCGATCATCGCCGACGCCGACCGCAAGGTGTCCAACCTGTACGACATGATCCATCCGGAAGCCTCGGCGACGGCCACCGTACGTACCCTGTTCGTGATCGACCCGAACAAGAAAGTGCGCCTGACCCTGACCTATCCGATGAGCACCGGCCGCAACTTCGACGAAGTGCTGCGCGTGATCGATGCGCTGCAGCTGACCGACGGCTACACCGTGGCCACCCCGGGCAACTGGAAGGACGGCGACGACGTGATCATCCCGCTGACCGTGCAGGACCCGGACGTGCTGAAACAAAAATATCCCAAAGGCTACACCGCCGAACGTCCATACCTGCGTGTGACGCCGCAACCGAACAAATAAGCTTATAAAGATTCCGTTGTTTGGAAATTTCCTCCGAGTAGGTACCCTGCGGGCCTACTTTGGGGAAATTGTATGGACTTATCGTTTGTTGCCTCAGGATTTGCGGTCGGCCTGCTGGTCGGCATGACCGGCGTCGGCGGCGGCTCGCTGATGACGCCGCTGCTGACCTTGCTGTTCGGCGTGGTCCCGGCGGTGGCGGTCGGCACCGATCTGGCGTTTGCCTCGCTGACCAAGGGCGTCGGCACCTTCACCCACAAAATGCGCGGCACCGTCCACTGGGACATCGTGCGCCGGCTGTGCCTGGGCGCGCTGCCGGCAGCGCTGCTGGCCAGCTTCGCGCTCAAACATTTCGGTACGCTCAACCGGGAAATCGGCCAGGTCATCCGCTACATGATCGCCACCTCGGTGCTGCTGACCGTGGTCGCGCTGCTGTTCAAACGCAAGATGCTGGCCTGGATCACCGCCCACCCGGAACGCCAGCTGCAGGGCGCGGCGCTGCGCAACGCCACCATCTCCTGTGGCGCCTTGCTGGGCATCCTGGTGACGATTTCCTCCATCGGCGCCGGCGCCATCGGCGCCACCCTGCTGGTGATGCTGTATCCGCGCCTGACCGCCGCCGAAGTGGCCGGCACCGACATCGCCTATGCCGTGCCGCTGACCGCGATCGCCGCCGCCGGCCACTGGTGGCTGGGCTCGATCGACTGGACTTTGCTGCTGAACTTGCTGGTCGGTTCCGTGCCGGGCATCACCCTGGGCGCCTATGCCGCCCGCGCCGTGCCCGAGCGCCTGCTGCGCGGGTTGCTGGCGGTCACGCTGGTGGCTGTCGCCGCCAAGCTCATTTGGTAACGCTTATAGCTGAAACATCTAACCAAATGAGAAATGCTTCGTTTGTATTATGAAGCATAGATGAGAATATGCAGCCCTTATAGAAGGATTTGTAATAAGGGAGCCTCCATGTCTGCAGTTCTCGCCGCGCCGGCCGCTGGCACGCCAGTGGCCGCCAAGGGCGCACCATTCCGCGTCATGCCGGGCTTCCGGCTGTCGCTGGGTTTCACGATTTTCTACCTGACGCTGATCGTCCTGATCCCGCTGTCGGCCGTGTTCCTGAAAACCTTCACGCTGAGCTGGGAGTCGTTCTGGGCCACCGTCACCTCGGCGCGCGTGGTGGCTTCCTACAAGCTGACGTTCGGCGCCTCGCTGATCGGCGCGTTCATCAACGTGATCTTCGGCGGCATCGTGGCGTGGGTGCTGGTGCGCTATGAATTCCCCGGCAAGCGCATCGTCGATGCGCTGGTCGATCTGCCGTTCGCGCTGCCCACCGCCGTGGCCGGCATCACGCTGACGTCGCTGTATTCGTCGAACGGCTGGATCGGCCGCTACATCGAAGGCGTGCTGGGCATCAAGGTGGCGTTCACGCCGCTGGGCGTGGTGATCGCGCTGACCTTCATCGGCCTGCCGTTCGTGGTGCGCACCGTGCAGCCGGTGCTGGAAGACGCCGAGCGCGAGCTGGAGGAGGCCGCCGCCAGCCTGGGCGCCAACGCCTGGCAGACCTTTTCGCGCGTGGTGTTCCCGACCATCCTGCCATCGCTGATGACCGGCTTCGCGCTGGCCTTCGCGCGCGCCACCGGCGAGTACGGTTCGGTGATCTTCATCGCCGGCAATATGCCGATGGTGTCGGAAATCACGCCGCTGTTCATCATCACCAAGCTGGAGCAGTACGACTACGCCGGCGCCACCGCGATCGCGGTGGTGATGCTGGTGGTGTCCTTCATCCTGCTGTTGGCCATCAACCTGTTGCAAGCCTGGGCGCGCGGAAAGTCGGGGAAATAAATGAGTGGAAATGTGAGTCGCCGCGGCGAGCTGCCGTCGGCCCCGGATGTGCTGGAGCCGCGCTGGGTGCGTGTGGTCCTGATCGCCGTCGCGCTGATCTTCCTGACGCTGTTCCTGTTCGTGCCGCTGGTGTCGGTGTTTTTCGAAGCGCTGAAAAAGGGCTGGGACGCCTACAGCGCCGCCATCTTCGAAGACGACGCGATCTCGGCCATCAAGCTGACGCTGATCACCGCCGCCATCGCCGTGCCGCTGAACCTGGTGTTCGGCGTGGCGGCATCGTGGTGCATCGCCAAGTTCGAATTCCGCGGCAAGAGCATCCTGCTGACCTTGATCGACCTGCCGTTCTCGGTGTCGCCGGTGATCTCCGGGCTGATCTATGTGCTGCTGTTCGGCGCGCAGGGCTGGTTCGGCCCGTGGCTGCAGGAGCACGATATCAAGATCCTGTTCGCCGTGCCGGGCATCGTGCTGGCCACCGTGTTCGTCACCTTCCCGTTCGTGGCGCGCGAGCTGATCCCGCTGATGCAGGCGCAGGGCAGCGAAGAGGAGGAAGCCGCCATCGTGCTGGGCGCGTCCGGCTGGGACACCTTCCGCCGCGTCACGCTGCCCAACATCAAGTGGGGGCTGCTGTACGGCGTGATCCTGTGTAACGCCCGCGCCATGGGCGAGTTCGGCGCGGTCTCGGTGGTGTCCGGCCACATCCGCGGCGAGACCAACACCATGCCGCTGCAGGTCGAGATCCTCTACAACGAATACAACTTTGCCGCCGCCTTTGCCGTGGCGTCGCTGCTGGCGCTGCTGGCCCTGGTGACGCTGGTCGTGAAAACCTTTATCGCCTGGCGCCTGAACGAATCGGTCGCCGACGACGTGCGCATTACGGAGTGAACCATGACAATCGCAGTCAAGAACATCAACAAGCGTTTCGGCGATTTTGTCGCCCTCAACAATATTTCGCTGGACTTCCCGCAGGGCGAACTGACCGCGCTGCTGGGACCGTCCGGCTGCGGCAAGACCACGCTGCTGCGCTGCATCGCCGGCCTCGAACATCCGGACTCGGGCCAGGTGCTGCTCGACGGTAAGGATGCGTCCGCGCGCCACGTGCGCGAGCGCCAGGTCGGTTTCGTGTTCCAGCATTACGCGCTGTTCAAGCACATGACCGTGTTCGAGAACGTCGCGTTCGGCCTGCGGGTCAAGCCGCGCAACGAGCGGCCGTCGGAAGAGCAGATCCGCCGCAAGGTCAAGGAACTGCTGGAACTGGTGCAGCTGGACTGGCTGGCCGACCGTTATCCGCCGCAGCTGTCGGGCGGCCAGCGGCAGCGGATCGCGCTGGCGCGCGCGCTGGCGGTGGAGCCGCGCGTGCTGCTGCTGGACGAGCCGTTCGGCGCGCTGGACGCCAAGGTGCGCAAGGAACTGCGCCGCTGGCTGCGCCGCCTGCACGACGAGCTGCACGTCACTTCGATTTTCGTCACCCACGACCAGGAAGAGGCGCTGGAGGTGGCCGACCAGGTAGTGCTGATGAACAAGGGCAACGTCGAGCAGATCGGCGCGCCGGACGAGGTGTACAACCATCCGGCCTCGCCGTTCGTGTACGGCTTCCTCGGCAACGTCAACATGTTCCATGGCCGCGTGCAGGATGGCGTGCTGGCCAGCGGCGATGCGTCCTTCCACGTGCCGGACCAGCCGGCTGCGGCGGGCAAGGGCATCGCCTATGTGCGGCCGCACGAGCTGGACGTGGACCGCTATACGCCGGGCGCGGAAGGCATCGTGGTCAAGCTGCGCCGCGCGCACGCCATCGGTCCGCTGGCCCAGCTGGACCTGGAGCGCGGCGATAACGCCGAGCTGATCGAAGCGGTGATACCGAACGAACGCTTCAGCAGCCTGGGATTGCAAGAAGGAGAAACCCTGGTGGTGCGTCCCAAACGCTTGCGCGTGTTCGTGGATGAAGGAGCGTCCATATGAATTTTCAACAGTTACGATCGATCCGCGAAGCCGCGCGCCGCGGCTACAACCTGACCGAAGTGGCGAATGCCCTGTTCACCTCGCAACCGGGCGTGTCGCGCCAGATCCGCGAGCTGGAAGATGAACTCGGCGTGGTGATCTTCGAGCGCAACGGCAAACGCCTGACCGGCATGACCGAGCCCGGCAAGGGCATCCTGAAGATCATCGACCGCCTGCTGATCGAGGCCGAAAATCTGCAGCAGGCCAGCCTGGAATACACCGGCCAGCAGAGCGGCACGCTGAGCGTGGCGGCCACCCACACGCAGGCGCGCTATGCGCTGCCGAAGGTGGTGCAGAGCTTCCGCGCCGCCTATCCGGAGGTGCGCATCGCCCTGCAACAGAGCGCGCCCGAGCACATTGCCGAATGGATCTTGTCGGGCAAGACCGACATCGGCATCGCCACCGAAGGCTTGTCGGCGTTCCCGGACCTGGTGTCTTTCCCGTGCTACCGCTGGAGCCATCTGATCGTGGTGCCGGATGGCCACCCGTTGCTGTCGCGCTCGCCGATCCGGCTGGCGGATCTGGCCGAGTTCCCGCTGATTACCTACGACGTCGGCTTTACCGGCCGCGGCCACATCGACGCGGCGTTCGACCAGGCCGGCGTCAAGCCCGACATCGTGCTGACCGCGATGGACTCGGACGTGATCAAGCAGTACGTGGCGTTGGGCCTGGGGGTGGGCATCGTCGCCTCGATGGCGTTCGACCATGGCCGCGACAAGGGGATGCGCGCGGTGGAAGCGTCGCACCTGTTCGCCTCGAATACGACGCGGCTGGCGGTGCGCAGGGGCGCTTACCTGCGCGCGTATGCCTACCACTTCATCCAGCAGTTTGCGCCGGACCTGAGCCGCGCCGAGATCGAAGCCGCGGTCAGCGGCGGCGATCCCGCCTGAAACAACATCGGGGTCAGAGCCGACTGCTGACGCCGCTCGATTACCAGGTGTAGCCGGCCTTGGCGTAGTAGTAGCGGCCGTTGAAGCCGTTGGGCGCGAAGCCGCTGTACGGGTTGATGCCGTTGTTGTTCAGATTGCCCGCCGTGGTGACCTGGTCCGGATAGCGGTCGGTCACGTTGTCCACGCCGGCCGTCAGGCGCCAGTTCTTGCCGAGCTTGACGCTGGCCGACAGGTCCAGCACCCATTGCGGATCGTAGGTCTGGTCCAGCGCGGCGTTGTTCTGCGGCACGGTGAACTTGCCGTAGCGCGTCACCACGGCGCGCGCGCCCCACTGGTTGATGCTCCAGTCGGTCGCCAGGCTGAACTTGTCCCTGGGCGAGCCGACCGTGATGCGGTTGATGGTCTGGCGGTCGATCAGGGTCAGGCCGTTGGCGCTCAGGATGGCCGGATTGGCGTTGACGTGTTCCAGCTCCGTCTTGTTGTGGTTGTAGGCGCCGGTGAAGTCGAAGCGGCCGGCGTCGCGCGTGTCCAGCCGATAGGTGCTGAGCACATCCACGCCGGTGGTGCGGGTGTCGATGGCGTTGGTGAAGTAGCGGCCGGCGCCGACCAGGATGCCTTGTTTGGCCAGCGCGTCCTTCAGGGTCTGGTTCAGCGTCATGTTGGCCGACAGCGCCACGCGGTCGTCGATCTTGATGCGGTAGGCATCGACCGTGGTGGTCCAGTTGCGGCTCGGCTGGATCACCAGGCCGAGGCTGTAGTTGCGGGCTTTCTCGGCCTTCAGCGGGGTCGCGCCCAGCGCGCTGGCGGCCGCGCTGCCGACCGCGAAGGTGCCGGTCTCGATCGCCGTGTTGACATTGTTCACCACCGAGAAGTTGGTGGTGGTGATGGTGTAGAACTGCTGCGCCAGCGACGGCGCGCGGAAGCCGGACGAGCCGGTCGCGCGCAGCGACACGATGTCGTTGAAGGCATAGCGCGCCGAGCCCTTGGCCGAGGTGGTGTTGCCGAAGTCGCTGTAACGCTCGTGCCGCAGCGCGCCCGAGGCCGAGAATTGTTTGGTGATTTCCGCCTCGACGTTGGCGTAGACCGATTGGTTGTGGCGGCTGTTGCTGCCCGCGTTGACGGGACGGAAGCCGGAAAAGCCCTGCGCCCCGGTGCCGCTGTACGACGCCTCGTCGCCGGCGCCGATTTCGTAGGTCTCGCGGCGGTATTCGCTGCCCAGCGCCACGGTCACCGGGCCGCTGAACGCTTCGACCGGGAAGTCGCGCGCGACGTCGAGGTTGACCAGCGTCTGCGCATTTTTCAGGCGGCCGGCGTAGAAGTGGGTCGGGCTTTTCGCCCCCAGGTCCTGGTTGACGGTGTCATCGAGGTTGAGGCGGAATTCATTTTCGCCGTAGTTGAGGCTGACATCCCAACGCCAGCCGCCGGCCTCGCCGCGCAGGCCGGTCACGACCGCACCATCGGTGGAGCGGCTGTTTTCCAGCGGCAGGAAGCCGCGCGGATATACCGGCGTGCGTTGCACGTATTCGGTGTGCGCCGGTACCGTCGGCGTGGAGGCGACGTTGACCGCCACCAGCGCCGTGCGCCAAGTGGCGGCGGCCGAGGTGTCGCGCTGGCCGTAGTTGGCGAAGGCGTACCAGTCGATATCGTCGTTGATGTGGTATTCGCTGTTCAGGAACAGCGCGGCCGGCTTGGTCTTCGGATCGCCGAAGCGCTGCGTGACCTGGCCGTAGCGCGGTTCGAGCGGATTGCGCACGTCGGCGCCGGCGCGGTTGGTGGGATCGCGGTCGGCGACGTCGACCGCCACGCGTACCCAACCGTTTTCGCCGAGATTCAGGCCGCCCGAGGCGCGCAACGAGCGCTGACGGCCGTCGTGTTCCTGGTACTCGCCGAAGCCGACTTCGGCATCGCCGCCGTCGGCGCCTTTTTTCAGGATGATGTTGATCACGCCGGCAATCGCATCGGAACCGTACTGGGCGGCGGCGCCATCGCGCAGCACCTCGATGTGGTCGATGGCCGACAGCGGGATCGCGTTCAGGTCCACCGGCGCCGAGCCGCGGCCCTGGGTGCCGTTGACGTTGACCACGGCCGAGGCATGGCGGCGCTTGCCGTTCACCAGCACCAGCACCTGGTCCGGTGACAGGCCGCGCAGCTGGGCCGGACGCACCGCATCGCTGGCGTCCGCGCCGGACGGGCGCGGGAAGTTCAGCGATGGCAGCACGCGGCCCAGCACGGTCGCCAGTTCGGTCGAGCCGCTGGCCTGCAGCTCGCGCGTGCCGATGATATCGATCGGCGATTCGGAATCGACGGTGCGGCGGTTCTTGGCGTAGGTGCCGGTGACGACCACCGACTGCAGCTCGCTGTCCGCGGCGTTGTCCTGCGCCTGCGCGGCCATGCCGGTCGCCATCAGTCCGCACAGGAACAGGGCGCGCGGCAGCGGGGCGAGGGCGAGGGCAGCGGGACGGTATATAGGCATGGCAACAATCTCTCTATGACGGAAATGGCGAAATCTTATCTGCGCGCGGGTAGGCTGCCCACGAATCGTTATAACTTAGCATATGTGAATTTTTCATGTCTTGCTCGAATTCACCGAAGCACCGGCTAGCGCAGGTTTTTCGCATGAGCGAGGATGTCTTCGACGGCAGCACATCGCTGCCGATCTGGAGCGCCTGTCGCGGCGACGCAGACAGCATGCGCCGCATGTTCGATGTCCACGTCACCGGCCCGCTGCTGGCCAGCAAGGCGGCGGTGGCGCTGTTCCCGGCCTGCAAGGCTGGCGCTATTTCAAATGCCGCGGACGGCTTTGGCGCAGTCGTGGATCAGTCCGGGGCCGGCGTAGATCAGGCCGCTGTAGAGTTGCACCAGCTGCGCGCCGCACTCGATTTTGACGCGCGCGTCCAGGCCCTGCATGATGCCGCCGACGCCGATGATCGGCACGGCGTCGCCCAGCTCGGCCTTCAGCAGCCGGATCACGGTGTTGGAAAACTGGAACACCGGCGCGCCCGACAGGCCGCCGGCCTCGGCGCCATGCAGCATGCCGGTCACGGCGTCGCGGTTCAGTGTGGTGTTGGTGGCAATCACGCCGTCGATCTTGTGACGGATCAGCGCGTCGGCGATGTTCTTGACCTGGTCGCCATCCATGTCCGGCGCGATCTTCAAGGCCAGCGGCACGTAGCGCCGGTGCTGGTCGGCCAGCCGCAGCTGGGCGTCTTTCAGCGTACTCAGCAGGCCGTCCAGCTCCGAGCCGCCCTGCAGCTGGCGCAGGTTCTTGGTGTTGGGCGAAGAGATGTTGACCGTCACGTAGCTGGCGTAGGGATAGACTTTCTGCAGGCAGTGCAGGTAGTCGTCGGTGGCGCGCTCGATCGGCGTGTCGGCGTTCTTGCCGATGTTCAGGCCGAGGATGCCGGCCTGGTCCTGATAAAACCGCGACGCCTGCACGTTCGCCACGAAGGCGTCGACGCCGCCGTTGTTGAAGCCCATGCGGTTGATGATGGCGTGCGCCTCCGGCAGGCGGAACATGCGCGGCTTTGGGTTGCCAGGCTGCGCGCGCGGCGTCACCGTGCCCACTTCGATCGAGCCGAAGCCCAGGTCGGCCAGCGCGTCGATGTAGGCGCCATCCTTGTCCAGGCCGGCCGCGAGGCCGATCGGGTTCTTGAACGTCAGGCCCATCACGGTGCGCGGGTCCGCCTCGGGTTGCCTGATAAGCTTGGTCAGTCCCAGCGACGCGGCGCGTTTCAGGGCGGGCAGGGTGAAGTGGTGGGCGGCCTCGGCGTCCATGGAGAACAGCAGCGGACGGGCCAGGGAATACAGGATTTTTTGGGACATGGGGCGCTCTGGTTAGGGATCGCCCGTATTTTATCAGGCGTCCAGCACGCTCCATACGCCTTTGACGCGGGCTTCCAGCGGCCGGAAATTGGTTTTGTACGACATTTTCGGGCTTTCCTGGATCCAGTAACCGAGGTAGACGTAGGGCAGTTTCAGCTCGCGCGCCTGCTCGATCTGCCACAGCACGTTGAAGGTGCCGAACGAGGCGCCGTCGACATCGGGATCGAAGAAGGTATACACGGACGACAGCCCGTCCGACAGCACGTCGATGATGCTGACCATACGCAGCGTGCCGTCCGGCTCGCGGAATTCCACCAGCCGCGTGTTGACCCGGCTTTGCAGCAGGAATTGCGCATACTGGTCGCGGCTGTCCTGGTCCATGCCGCCGCCGGCATGCCGCCGGCTCTGGTAGCGCAGGTACAGCTCGTAATGCTCGTCCGAGAACGACAGCGTGGCGACGCCGGCGCGCAGGTGGCCGTGCCGCACCCAGGCGCGGCGCTGGCCGCGGCTGGGCTTGAATTCGTCGGCCACCACGCGCACCGGGATGCAGGCCTGGCAACCATCGCAATACGGCCGATAGGTAAAGATGCCGCTGCGGCGGAAGCCGCTTTTGACCAGTTCCGAATACACGTCGGCATTGATCAGGTGCGAGGGCGTGGCCACCTGCGAGCGCGCCTGGTGCGCATCGAGGTAGCTGCAAGGGTAGGGCGCCGTCGTGTAAAACTGCAGCGTCGCGAATGGAAGGTCGTTCAGGTGCGTCATGCACGTCCCATCGGGCGGTTGTGGATAGCCTATGATAGCGTGTCATCCAGCAGCACGCTTGTCACGCCTAGCTTAACTGTCTGGTGCGAGTGGTGCAACCGGTTCCCACTCGGTGATCTGCGGCAATTCAATACTGTTGCGCAGATGCGCCAGGAATTGCGCGCGCGCGATCGGCGCCGCGCCCAGCGAAGCCAGGTGGCCGGTCTCCTGTTGGCAATCGATCATGCTGACCTGATGGGCGCGCAGGAAGCGCACCAGGTAGGCCAGCGCGATCTTGGAGGCGTCGGTGACGCGCGCGAACATCGATTCGCCATAAAACATGCGGCCGATGCTGACGCCGTAGGCGCCGCCCACCAGCTCACCGTCGAGCCAGACCTCGGCCGAGTGCGCGTAGCCCATGCGGTGCAGGCCGGTGTAGCCGGCGATGATGTCTTCCGATATCCAGGTGCCGGGACCGTCGCGGCGCGGCGCCGCGCAGGCGCGCATCACCTGCTCGAAGGCGCTGTCGAAGCGCACCTGCCAGCGGCCGCCTTCCCGCCTGCTGCGCTCGACCTTGCGCAGGGTTTTCTTCAGCGAGTCGGCGATGCGGAAGTTGGCCGTCATCAGCACCATGCGCGGATCGGTGCTCCACCACAGAATCGGCTGGCCTTCGGAAAACCAGGGAAAGATGCCGTGTTTATACGCCATCAGCAGGCGCTGCGGCGACAGGTCGGCGCCGGCGGCCAGCAGGCCGGGCGCGTCCCTGGTGAGCGCCTCGGAGACGTCGGGGAACGGGGTATGGGTGTCTAACCAGGGGATCACTTTGCCTCTTCGCCCTCCGCGCGCATGGTGCGGTTGATGTCCTGCGTGTGGAAACCGTAGCTGCCGCCCTCGCGGATTTTGACACGGTCGGCGAAGAACAGTTCCAGCGTGGTCTGAATGGTGGGGAAGGCCAGCTCGCTCCACGGTATGTCCCGTTCGCTGAACAGCTGCACCTCCAGGCTTTCCTCGCCGGGCGCGAAATCGAGGTCGACCAGCTCGGCCAGGTAGAACATGTGGACCTGGTGCACGCGTGCCACGTTGAGCAGCGTGAACAGATTGCCAAGTTTGATGTTGGCGCCTGCTTCTTCCTGGGTTTCGCGGATGGCGGCCTCGGCCGTGGTCTCATTGTTTTCCATGAAGCCGGCGGGCAGCGTCCAATAACCGTAGCGCGGTTCGATCGCGCGCTTGCACAGCAGTACCTTGAGCTCGCCGTCGCGCTCCCACACCGGAATCGAGCCCAGCACCATTTTCGGGTTCTGATAATGGATGGCGGCGCAGCTGGTGCAGACGTAGCGCGGGCGGTTGTCGCCGGCCGGGATGCTCAGGCTGACGGGCGAAGCGCATTCGGAACAGAATTTCATAAAAAGTGATCAAGTCGGTTTAGCGATTACTTT
Organism: Duganella callida; assembly: GCF_004614165.1. GTDB lineage: Bacteria > Pseudomonadota > Gammaproteobacteria > Burkholderiales > Burkholderiaceae_D > Rugamonas > Rugamonas callida. The sequence goes on from NZ_SPVG01000260.1 coordinate 61,436, forward strand.
ACACCGTTTGCCGCAGACGCGGCGTGATCGCACCGTCCGGCCATTTGGATTTATTCGATCTATCGGAGGAGTTTGGGGGATTGATATTGCCTAAGTCCGGGATCTGCCGTATAATACTTTCCATCAGACGCGGGGTGGAGCAGTCTGGCAGCTCGTCGGGCTCATAACCCGAAGGTCACAGGTTCAAATCCTGTCCCCGCAACCAAATTCGAAAGAGCCGTTGAGACCGTCAGGTGTCAACGGCTTTTTTACTTGGCGCCGGCAAGAAATCTTCATCGAGTATCTGCTCGATCGAGTAAGGCATTGCTTTCGGAAAGGCTGAGACGGGCAAATAGGTTTCTCTGGCCGCGTCCCTGACTGCTTTAGGATAAACGCGGGCAGCATAGTCGCCGAGCTGCCGGCGCAGACTGGGCATGTCGTCGAGCACCATCATGATCTGCTGGCGCTGCGTCTCAATTGTCTGGCGCCAGCTGTTGCAGACGCGTGCAGGCTGGAATTGGTATTTCAGCAGATGATGCACTAGTCGGCGCAGGCGGCTCGCCACTTCCCGTTTGTCTTTTCTCACCTGATACCCCAGCTCGGAAATGATGTTTTCCAGATCCAGCTGATCGAACTTTCCGGCGCGCAGCAAGGCGATCTGGGTTTCGGTCCAGATCAGGGCGTCGGTTTCGTAAAGGCTGTTGATGTGGTCGTCCATGGGGCACCATGGTAGGACGGTGAGAACACTTCCACTTTATGCCCGATCAAACGTCCTCGCAAGCGGCCACGGCGCGGCGGATGTAGGCCAGGGTGTCGGCGTTGACCCAAGTGCCGCGCAGCAGTTCGGGTTCCTGCTCGTGCGCGTGGCGTATCTTGGCCTGCACTTCGGGACTGTCGCCGGCGCGCGCGCGGAACAATGCCATCCATTCCCGCGCCAGCGCCTGGGTGGACGGGTGTTCCGGCGCGATGCCGTCTTCCATCTGCCGGTGGACCTTGATGAACAGCGCGATCCATTCGTGCTGCCTATTGCGGCTGTTGGCGCGCAGGTGGCGCATCTGCGCTTCTTTGAGGTACTTCGCATACAAGGCCATCTTGCGTTCATGGAAGGCGATGCCGACATACTGTTGCATGTCTTCGCTGATGACGGGCTGACGCCGCGCGCGCGCGTCCTGCTCCATCATGGCGGTCATGCGCCGGGCGAACTCCGGATTGGCGCCGGTGTCCTGCTCCAGCATCTCCATCCATTGCTGCGACAGGCGGCTGGCCTGCTCGCTGTCGGCCGGTACGCCTTGCGCCATCAGGCTGCGCACATCGCCGATCAGCGCGCGCCAGCGGGCGTTGCGGCGCGCTTCCTGCTGCCAGAATGGCAGGCGGCGCAGTTCTTCGGGCGTGAAGTACTGCTCGTACAGCTTCATCTGCTCCAACGCGTCCAGCCAGTCCTGCAGCTCGGGATTGCTGTCGCCATCCATCTGCTGCTGCAGGCGGCTCAGTTGGCCGCGCAGCGCGCTGGCCTGGGCGATCTGCTGGTCCAGCGCGGCGATCTGTTGCGACACCACGCCGGCAAACGGCGCGTCGGGGCTGGCGAGGAAGGTGGCGATGTCGGCCAGTGACATGCCGAACTTGCGCAAGGCCTGGATCTTGTGCAGGCGTTCCACATCGTCGCGATTGTAGAGACGATAGCCGGAATCGGCGCGCGCCGATGGCGTCAGCAGGCCGATGCTGTCGTAGTGGTGCAGGGCGCGCACGGTGAGGCCCGAGTGCGCCGCCAGTTCGCCGATCTTCAATACGCTGTTCATGGGCTGAAGTTTAAACCGTCGCGCATATCATGCGAAAGATGCCGCTCAGTCCCGGCGGCGCCAGATGCTCGACCTGGCGGAAGCCCAGATGGCGCAGCATGTGTTCCAGCAGCGGCGGTTCGAAGCTGCTGCGCAGATGCTCACCTTGTGCGGTCAGCGAGGCGGCGACAAAGTCCAGGCCCGCGCACAGTTCGTCGCTCAGGTGTTTGCGGTGGACGCAGTAGTCGAACACGATCACGCTGCCCGGCGCGCAGGCGCCGATGTCGGCCAGCGTTTGCATCACCTGGTCCGGTTGCAGATACATGCTGACGCCCAGCCAGGAGAAGCAGGCCGGCAGGGCGGCATCGAAACCGGCCTGCTGCAAATCTTCGCTCAGCGTGCCGGCGGCGAAATCGGTGGCGACGTAGCGTAAGTGCTCCGGTTCGGCGATGCCGGAAATGCGCAGACAATCGCGCTTCCATTGCTGCATGGTCGGCAGATCGGCTTCGTAGATGCGCACACCGTGCGCGGGCGCCATGCGGTAAGCATAGGTGTCGAGTCCTGCGCCGAGGATCACGTATTGCGTCACGCCCTGCCGCTGCGTGGCGTGCCAGCAATCCTCCGCCGCACGGGCGCGCGCGGCCATGGCGGCGCGCATGGCGACGGCCAGCGGGTGGCGCTGGCGCTGCTCGTCGGCGCGCAGTCCGGCTTCGCGCTGCGGGCCGAGGATGCGCAGGGCCAGCGGGTCGTTCAAGACTAGCGGCTGATCGTACAGCTGGTGCGCGGCGCGGGCGGTGGCCGCGATCCAGGCGCTGGATTTGGGTGGCGCGGGGTAAGACATTGATGGCTCTCCTTCATCGACAATGAAGGGAGCATAAAGCCTGACGTTACGTGAGGCTCAAGCGGAATTTAGCCGGCGTCGCGGTCATGCAGGCTGGCCCACAGGTGAGCGGCGGCCATGGTGCGGTGCGGGCTGTAACGGGCCAGGATTTCCTCGGTGCGTTTGATGTCGGGCCGCTCCGCGTCGCCAAGCAGGGTTTGCAGCGCGGCGCGCACGGCAACGTCACCGTGCAGCGAGCAGTCGGCGTAGCCGTAGCCGCGCAACAGGCCGTAGTTGACGGTCCACGGGCCGATGCCTTTGACGGCCAGCAGCGCGGCGGAGATCTGTTCGATGCTGTTGGCGGATGTGAGGTCCAGTTGCAGTTCCCCGGCGGTGATGAGTTGCGCCAGCCGCAGCAAGGTCTCGGCCTTGGCGCGCGAGAATTTGCGGCTGGTGAGGTCGTCCAGCGACAGCGCCGCGGCGCTGCGCGCGTCGGGATAGCACCACAAGCCGCTGCTGTGCTGGCGCCCGGCCAGCAGGATGAAGGTGCGGCGCAGCGCAATCGCAAACGACAGGTTGATCTGCTGGCCGATGATGGCCCAGGTCAGCGCCTCGAACACGGTGGCCGATTGCACGATGCGCAGGCCGGGCTGACGGCGCGCCAGCGCCGCGAACAGCTGGTCCTTCTTCACGAAGGCGCTGAACGGCGCCGGATCGATGCGCAGCCCGAGAATGTTGAGCACCGCCTCGCGCGCCTGTTCCTGCGCGGCTTTGGACAGCTTGCCGTCCGCATCGACGTTGACGCTGGCGCTGGCCGGCGACAGCGCGAGATCGAGCACCACCGGCACGCCTTCCAGCAGCACGCCTTTGCGCAGGCGTTCCGGCGCCACCTGCTCGGCGATGCTTTCGGCATCGCGACGGTGGAAGCTCAGGACATCGCCGACACGGTAATCGGCCGGAAGCGCCAGGGTATATGGCTTCATGCGGTGCGCGCCTTCAGGCCGAGGCTCGGGCGGAAGCCGGTGACCAGTGCGGTGCCGGTCAACACGATGGCCGCGCCGACAAAGGTGTACCACCCCACCGTCTCGCTGAGGAAGGCGACGCCCCACAGGATGCCGAACAGCGGGCTGAGGAAAGTCACGGTCAGCGCCGACGATGGCCCGACATCCTGGATCAGCCGGAAGTAGATCAGATAAGCGACGCCGCTGCACAGAATGCCGAGCGCCAGCACCGCGCTCATGATGCCGAAGGTCGGCGCGCCCGGTGCCGGGAAGAACGGCACCACCGGCAGCACCAGCAGCGTGGAGGCCCACATCGAACCGTGCGCATTGGCGAACGGTTCGACCGCCTTGGCGTGCTTGGCGTAGTTGCTGGCGATGCCGTAGTTGAAGGAGGCGAACAGCACCGCCGCAATCGCGATCGCGGCGCCCGGCTTGGAACTGACGTGGTCGAAGCCGACCAGCAGCGCCACGCCGCAGGTGCCCAGCGCAAGGCCGAGCAGCACCTTGGCGCTGACCATGGTGCGCGACCAGACGGCGGCGATCAGCGTGCCCCACAGCGGCGTGGTGGCGTTCAGCACCGCCAGCACGGAAGCGGACAGGGTGCGTGCGGCGAACGCGAACATCAGGAAAGGCAGGGCCGAGTTGAACAGGCCGAGGATGAAGTAGTGCTTCCAGTGCTGACGCAGTTGCAGCGACTTTTTCAGGAAGACGCCGATCGCGGCCAGGAAGAGGGAGGCGAACAGCACCCGGTATTCGATCAGCACCGCCGCGCCCAGCACCGGCGCGGCGATGCGCATGAACAGGAAGGAGCCGCCCCAGATGGCGGCGAGCAGGAAGAGTCGTAGCAGGTTGGCGGTGCTCATGCGATATCCAGTCGAGATCGGAGCGGCGCGCTCCGGCCGGATATTGTCGCGCATCCGCGCACGCGGCACCAGCCGATTCTTGCTTTCAATTCGGGCACAGACCACGTTTTTGAAATATTGCGAAAACGTGGCCTGTCCCCGGGTTAGACGGCGCCGGTTTCGACGGCGCACACGGCGTCGCCCGGCGCGGTGGGGGCGGCGGCGTGCGGCACGATCATGTCGGTGGGAACGCCGTTTTTGATCGCGGTCATTTCGGCCAGGATGGAGATGGCGATTTCCGACGGCGTCTTGCTGCCGATGTACAGGCCGATCGGCCCATGCAGGCGCGCCAGCTGCTCAGGCGTCACGTCAAACTCCACCAGCCGCTCGCGGCGCTTGGCGTTGTTCTTGCGCGAGCCGATGGCGCCGACGTAGAAGGCGTCCGATTTCAGCGCTTCCATCAGCGCCAGGTCGTCCAGCTTGGGGTCGTGGGTCAGGGCCACCACCGCGCTGCGGCGGTCCAGCTGCATGGACAGCACGATATCGTCCGGCATGTCGTGCACCAGTTGCACGCCGTCGACGTGCCAGCCGGCCCGGTATTCCTCGCGCGGGTCGCACACGATCACGTGGTAATCCATGGCGGTGGCGATCTGCGCCAGGAAGCGCGACAGCTGGCCGGCGCCAATGATCAGCAGCCGCCAGCGCGGGCCGTGGATGGTCACCATGGCCTGCTCGCTGACCTGCAGCTGCGCTCCCGGCGCCGCCTTGGACAGCGTCACCGCGCCGTCGCGCAGGTCGACGCGGCGCTGCACCAGTTCATGCTGCTCCAGCCGCTGCAGCAGCTCGTCGATGCGGCTGGCGCCAGACAGCGGCTCGATCGCCAGTTCGATGGTGCCGCCGCAGGGCAGGCCGAAACGGTGGGCTTCGTCGGCGGTGATGCCGTAGCTGACGATTTCGGGCACGGTGCGGCTGATGCCCTCGTCGCGTACGCGCGCGATCAAATCATCTTCGATGCAGCCGCCCGAGACGGAGCCGATCACGGTGCCGTCTTCGCAGATGGCCAGCGTCGCGCCTATCGGACGCGGGCTCGAGCCCCAGGTCTTGATGACGGTGATCAGTTCGCAGCGCTTGCCGGCGGCGATCCAGCCGGCGCTGGTTTTCAGTACTTCGAGGTCGATGGAGTCCATGGATGGAATATACTACGGCTCATCAAAGCTTGCAGGGAACGGATATGCCTCATAAGGAAGACGACGGTACCCCCAAATTCGGGCGTTTGCTGATTGTGCTGATTTGCGCGGTGCTGGTCTGCGCCGGCCTGACCTGGCTGATGGCGACCGTCTACCCGAATTTCCCCAACTAGATCTTGCAGGCCGCCGCCAGCGCGCTGTCCAGCGGCGTGTCGGGCACGATGTCTTCCGGACTGAATTTCTCGAACTTGTAGTTCTCCACCGGCTCGCCCTTGCCCATGGTTTCGGGATAGTAGATCTGCGCCATCAGGGTGCTGGTGTGGTCCTCGCAGGCGTAGATGTGCAGCATCTTCACCGAGCGGTACAGTCGTCCCTCCGGCGTCTTCTGCGGCCGCGCATAGCTCTGCATCGACCACACCTTGCGCGTCTTCTCGTTTTTGACGATGCTGGCCTTGTCGATGTAGAAGGCGTTGCCGCTGCCGCCGCCCACGCGCATCCACTGCGCCGCCTGCGCCGATCCGGCCGCCAGCAGCAGGGCGATTGCGATCAGACCGGATTTGCTCATGGCGGGCTCCCGTTCAGGGCACCAGCGGACGCTGGGCCGATTGCTTGCTGCGGATTTCCGCCACCGTCTTGTCGATGGCCGACAGGCGGTAGGCGATGCCCGGATGGTTGGCGTTATAACCGTTCAGCACCGAGGCCGGATACTGCGTGGCGAGCTTTTGCCAGAAGGCGTGCGCGCCTTCCACGCTGTAGCCGGCGCGCGCCACCATGTACAGCGACAGCCGGTCCGCCGCCGCATCAAGTTCCTGCGGCATGGGCTTGACGCCGGCGCTGCCGATCAACATCGACAGGTCGGGACGCACCGACACCAGGTTGTCGATGATGCCACCCACGGTGTACGCCTGTTTGGTGGTGGCCGCGTGACCCAGCACATTGTGGGCGATGTCCTTGGCCAGCACGTAGGCGATGGCTTCGTCGCTCTGGGCGAAGTGGATCATGCCGCGCGTGATCATCACGCGCTGGCCGTCGGAATACGCGTTGACGTTGTCCGAATTGCCGATATCGATCTTGAAGGCGCAGGCGCGCGTGACCGGCATCTTCAGCTGCTGGTTATTGCCGCCGCGGGCGATGGTGAGGGTGATGGTGCGCGCACTGGACGCCAGCGGGCCGAGAATGGCGGCGGCGTCGGTTTCGGCGTTGGCGCCCACCGGCAGCAGCTTGCCTTCGGCGGCGACCAGGCCGTCGCCCTTGCGCAGGCCGACGCGGGCGGCGCCGCTGCCGGCCAGCACGCTGGCCACTTCCAGGCGGTCACCGTAGTTCAGCACCGCGGCGGCGGCATCGGCGAAGTCGCCGGGATAGGAGTATTTGTTCTTGGCGGTGAAGCCGAGCAGGTTGCGCGCCTGCGTGCGGCACAGGTCCGCGTTATTGATCAACAGCGGGCCCGCTACACGGTACAAGCGCTCTTGCAGCGCCACCATGTCGCCCAGCTGCTTGCGCGCTTCGGCCATCCTGGCGGTGACCTGCGGCGGCGCCTCGGTCACGCTGCTGACCACCGCCGCCGGCGCGGCCGGTGCGGCCGGCTGCGGTTGAAGGGTGGAGCAGGCCGACAGCAGCAGCGCCGCCGCGCCGGTGGCCGATGCGAGGGATAATGTGCCGAATGTGTTGATCGTTTTCTGCTGAACCATCCCGTTGCTCCGTCTCCGTTTTAGTGTTTGCCAGTGCTGCCGAAACCGCCGGCGCCGCGCTCGCTGGTATCGAATTCTTCCACCACGTTGAAACCGACCTGCAGGACCGGCACGATGATCAGCTGCGCCAGGCGTTCCATCGGGTTCAGCGTGAAGGTGCTGTGGCCGCGGTTCCAGGTCGAGATCATCAACTGGCCCTGATAGTCGGAGTCGATCAAGCCTACCAGATTCCCCAGCACGATGCCGTTTTTGTGTCCCATGCCGCTGCGCGGCAGGATCATGGCGGCATAGCCCGGATCGGCGATGTGAATCGCCAGGCCGGTCGGCACCAGCACGGTCTGGCCAGGCTCGATCGTCATCGGCGCGTCGATGCAGGCGCGCAGATCGAGGCCGGCGGAACCGGGCGTGGCGTAGGCCGGCAGCTGATCCTTCATGCGTGGGTCTAGGATTTTAACGTCAACGGTTTTCATTTATTTAGCGCTTATTTTGCGAATAGAGAGTGTTGCGAGATCCGTTTCGAGATCTCCGAAATCAGCTGGCGCGCCAGGGTCAGTTTGTCGGCGCGCGGCAGGATGGTGTGACCGTTCTCGTCGAACAGGATGATGGTGTTGTCGTCCTGGCCGAAGGTGTGGTGGCCGATATTCCCGACCAGCAGCGGGATGCCCTTTTTCTCGCGCTTGTCGGCGCCGAACTGCACCAGGTTTTCCGATTCCGCGGCAAAACCCACGCAATACGGATGACCGGCCAGGTTGGTGCGGGCGGCCACGGTGGCCAGGATGTCCGGGTTCTGTTCGAACTTGAGGTCGGGCGCGGTGCCGTCCGGATTCTTCTTCAGTTTCTGCTCGCTGGCGTTGGCGATGCGCCAGTCGGCCACCGCCGCCACCGCGATGAAGATGTGCTGGTGATCGACGTTGGCCATCACGGCGTCGAACATCTGCTGCGCGCTCTGCACGTCGATGCGCTGCACGCCGAACGGCGCCGGCAGGGCGGTGGGGCCGGAGACCAGCACCACCTCGGCGCCCGCCTCGCGCGCGGCGCGCGCCACGGCATAGCCCATCTTGCCGGAGGACAGATTGGTGATGCCGCGCACCGGATCGATCGGCTCGAAGGTCGGCCCGGCGGTGATCAGGATGCGCTTGCCGGCCAGGACTTTTTCCTGGAACGAGGCCACCACTTCCTCCAGCAGTTGCGCCGGTTCCAGCATGCGGCCCAGGCCCACCTCACCGCAGGCCTGGTCGCCGGCCGCCGGCCCGAAGATGACGATACCATCCTCACGCAGCTGCTGCACATTGCGCTGGGTGGCGGGGTTCTGCCACATCTCCACGTTCATCGCCGGCGCCACCAGCAGCGGCACATGGCGCGGACGCGCCACGCACATGGTGGACAGCAGGTCGTCGCAGGCGCCGTGCGCCAGCTTGCGGATGAAGTCCGCCGAGCAGGGCGCGATGATGATGGCGTCGGCCTCGCGGGTGACGTCGATGTGGGCCATGTTGTTGTCCACGCGCGGGTCCCACTGGCTGGAGTAGACCGGTTTGCCGGACAGCGCCTGCATGGTCACGGGCGTGATGAATTGGGTGGCGGCGTCGGTCATTACCACCTGCACCGAGGCGCCGGCCTTGGTCAGCGCGCGGCACAGTTCCGCCGATTTGTAGCAGGCCACGCCGCCGGACAGGCCGAGGACGATATTTTTACCAGTGAGTTCCATCATGATGCTGCTCCGTTCTTAGCGATTCACCCGGCGTAGTTCGTCCAGGATGAACAGGCCGGCGCCGATGCAGATCGCCGAATCGGCGACGTTAAACGCCGGGAAGTGGCCGAGTCCCGGCCAGTGGAAATCGAGGAAGTCGATCACGTGGCCGTAGACCATGCGGTCGATCACATTGCCGATGGCGCCGCCGAGGATCAATGCCAGCGCCCACGAGAACATGCGCTGGCCGCTGTGCTTTTTCAGCAGGTAGATGATGAACACGGCCGCGGCCAGCGCGATGCCGGTGAAGAAGTAACGCTGCCAGCCGCCGCTGTCGCTGAGGAAGCTGAAGGCCGCGCCCTTGTTATACGCCAGCACCAGGTTGAAGAAAGTGGTGATCACTTTTTCTTCGCCCAGCTGGAAGGTCTTGGCGATGGTGATCTTGGTCAGCTGGTCGATCAGGATCACGAGGGCGGCGATGCACAGCCAGGGCGTCAGGCTGGCCGAGGATTTGGTCGGGAAGATTTTTTTGGTGGCCATAAAAGTTCTTGTTGGTTCGTCGTGGCGATGCCGCCGCGCTTTTTGGCAGCGCGGCGGCCGTCATATTAAGCGAACTTGCGTTTCTCGCCCGCACCAAACAGGTTGCTGTAGCAGCGGCCGCACAGGGTGGGGTGGTCGGCGTGGGCGCCGACGTCGGCGCGGTAGTGCCAGCAGCGCTCGCACTTCTCGGCCGTCGATGCGGCCACGCTGACCGCTTCTTCCGCCTCGCTCGCCACTTCCGCCACCGTCGCCACCGAGGTGATGAAGATGAACTTCAGATCGTCATCGAGGCTGGCCAGCGCCTGGTACTTGTCGCCGGCGGCCTTGATGCTCAGTTCCGCCTGCAGCGAGGATCCGATCGCGCCCGAGGTGCGCAGGTCTTCCAGCTGCTTGGTGACGTCGGTGCGCACCGCGCGCAGGGTCGCGTACTTGCTCAGCAGCGCGTCGGCGTCGGCCAGCTGCGGCAGCTGCCACCAGGTCTGGGTGAAGATGGTTTCGTCGCTGGCCTTCCAGCCTTCCGGACCGGCGAAGATCTCCCATGCTTCCTCGGCGGTGAAGGACAGGGCCGGGGCCATCAGGCGCAGCAGGCTTTGCGTGATGTGCCACAGAGCGGTCTGCGCCGAGCGGCGCGACAGCGAGGTCACGGCCGTGGTGTACAGGCGGTCCTTGAGGATGTCCAGGTAGAAGCCGCCCAGGTCTTCCGAGCAGTAGTTCTGCAGCTTGGACGTCACCGGCTGGAATTCGTACTGCATGTAGTGCGCTTCGATTTCCTTCTGCAGCTGCGCCATGTTGGCGATGGCGTAGCGGTCGATCTCCAGCAGTTCTTCCACCGGTACCGCGTCCTTGGCGGCGTCGAAGTCCGACAGGTTGGCCAGCAGGAAGCGCAGGGTGTTGCGGATGCGGCGATACGATTCGGTCACGCGCTTGAGGATTTCGTCGGAGATCGACAGCTCGCCGGTGTAATCGGTCGAGGCCACCCACAGGCGCAGCATGTCGGCGCCCAGCTTGTTCCACACATCCTGCGGTGCGACGGTGTTGCCGATGGACTTGGACATCTTCTTGCCTTCGCCGTCGACCACGAAGCCGTGGGTCAGCAGCGCCTTGTAGGGCGGCGCGCCGTTCAGCATCGAAGAGGTCAGCAGCGAGGAGTGGAACCAGCCGCGGTGCTGGTCCGAACCTTCCAGATACAGGTCGGCCGGGAACGCCGATTGCTCCTTGTGCGAGCCGCGCAGCACGGTCTGGTGGGTGGTGCCCGAGTCGAACCACACGTCCAGCGTGTCCTTGTTCTTCTCGTATTGGGCGGCTTCGTCGCCGATCAGGTCTTTCAGGTCCAGCGACTGCCAGGCGGCGATGCCGTCCTTCTCGATCAGTTTCGCCACCTGCTCGAGCAGCTCGGGGGTGCGCGGATGCAGGGCGCCGGTTTCCTTGTGGACCACGAAGGCCATCGGCACGCCCCACTGGCGCTGGCGCGACAGGGTCCAGTCGGGACGGTTGGCGATCATGCCGTGCAGGCGCGCCTTGCCCCAGTCCGGGAAGAACCGGGTCTCGTCGATGCCTTTCAGCGCGGTCTGGCGCAGGGTGGCGCCGCCGTCCTTCGGATGCACGTCCATGCCGGCGAACCACTGCGAGGTGGCGCGGTAGATGATCGGGGTCTTGTGGCGCCAGCAGTGCATGTAGCTGTGGTCGAACATCTTCAGTTCAAACAGGGCGCCGGCTTCCTTCAGCGCGTTGCAGATCGGCTTGGAGGCTTCCCAGATGGTCAGGCCGCCGAACAGCGGCAGGGTGGAGGCGTATTTGCCGTCGCCCATGACCGGGGTCAGGATGTTCGCGTCCTTCATGCCGTGCGCGCGGCACGAGATGAAGTCGTCCAGGCCATAGGCCGGCGCCGAGTGCACCACGCCGGTGCCGGAATCGGTGGTCACGTAGTCGGCCATGTAGACCGGCGACAGGCGGTCGTAGAACGGATCGGCCGCGTGCAGCGGATGGCGGAAGCTGACGCCGTCGAAGGCCGCGCCGTGGGCGGTGGCGATGGTGGTGCCTTCCAGCTTGTAGCGGGACAGGCAGGATTCCACCAGATCCTGGGCCAGGATCAGCAGCAGCGGCTGGCCGTCACGCTCGGTCTGCACCAGCGCGTAGATCACTTCCGGATGCACGTTCAGCGCCTGGTTGGACGGGATGGTCCATGGCGTGGTGGTCCAGATCACGATGTAGCCGTTATCGGTCGGCAGTTTGTCCAGGCCGAAGATCCGCGCCAGCCTGTCGGTATCGTCGAACTTGAAGCCGACGTCGATGGCCGGATCGCGCTTGTCCTTGTATTCCACTTCCGCCTCGGCCAGCGCCGATTGGCAGTCGAAGCACCAGTTGACCGGCTTCAGGCCGCGGTAGACGTAGCCCTTTTCCAGCAGGGTGCCGAGGGCGCGCAGTTCGTCGGCCTCGTTGGAGTAGTTCATGGTCAGGTAAGGATTCTGCCATTCGCCCAGCACGCCCAGGCGGATGAAGTCCTTGCGCTGGCGGTCGACCTGCTCCAGCGCGTAGGCGCGGGCCTTGGTCAGCACGTCGGCGGTCGGCAGATTCTTGCCGTACTGTTTTTCGATCTGGATCTCGATCGGCATGCCGTGGCAATCCCAGCCCGGCACGTATGGCGCGTCGTAGCCGGCGAAGGTGCGGGCCTTGACCACCATGTCCTTCAGGATCTTGTTGACGGCGTGGCCGATGTGGATGTCGCCGTTGGCGTACGGCGGACCATCGTGCAGGATGAATTTCGGACGGCCGGCGGCAGCCTTGCGCACGCGCTCGTAGATCTTCTTGTCCTGCCATTGCTTGACCCAGTTCGGCTCGCGCTTGGCCATATCGCCGCGCATCGGGAACGGGGTTTCGGTCATGTTGACCGGGTATTTACTCTCAGGCTTCTTTGCGGATTTGTTATCGGACATGGTATGCGTTCAGTATGGGTATTCGGGAATTCGTTGGTAGCCGGCGCGCGTAGCTGATCGCGCGGTCAAATTCGGTCGGTGGCGCGCTTGGCGAAGAAGGCGCGCGCCACGGCGGCGTCGTTGTGGATGGCGGCCGTCAGCGTCGGCAGATCGACGTATTTTTCCTCGTCGCGGATCTTGTGCAGGAACTCGACGCGCACCTGTTTGCCGTAGCAGCTCCGGGCGAAGTCGAACACGTGCACTTCCAGCAGCACGCGGCCGCTGTCGTCGACGGTGGGGCGCACGCCCAGGCTGGCCACGGCCGGTAACGGCTGCCCGGCCAGGCCGTGCACCTGCACGATGAAGATGCCCGCCAGGGCGGGGCGGTGCGGCACGCGCAGGTTCAGCGTCGGGAAGCCCAGCGTGCGGCCCAGTTTCTGGCCGTGGATCACATGGCCGGAGATGGCGTAAGGGTGGCCGAGCAGCGCCTGGGCATGCGCGAAATCGCCGGCGTGCAGCGCCTCGCGCACGGCCGACGAGGAGATGCGGGTGCTGCCGTTCATCACGGTAGGCAGGGTCTCGACGTGGAAGCCATACTGTTTGCCGGCTTCCAGCAGCATCTGCACATTGCCGGCGCGGCGGGCGCCGTAGCAGAAGTCGTCGCCGACCATCAGCCATTTCACGTGCAGTCCCTCGACCAGCACTTTCTCGGTGAATTCCCGCGGCGTCAGCGCCGCGAACGGCGCCGAGAAGTGTTCGACGATCACGCGGTCGATGCCGTTATCGGACAGCGATTGCAGCTTGTCACGCAAATTGGCGATGCGGGCCGGGGCGCGGGACAGGTCGCCGGCCTTCTGCGCGAAGAATTCGCGCGGATGCGGTTCGAAGGTCATCACGGCCGCTTCCAGTCCGAGGCCGGTGGCGGCGGCGCGCACGCGGGCCAGCAATGCCTGGTGGCCCAGGTGGACACCGTCAAAGTTGCCGATCGTGAGCGCGCAGGGCGCGCGCGCCGCTGCATTGGGGAGACCTCGGAATACCTTCATGGGGAATCTGGTGGAAACAATCGCAAATACGGGATTATACCGGACACCAACATCGGGGTCAGAGCCGACATTCGGACACGACCCCGAATAAAAAAAGCGCTGTCGGCCGGGCCGGACAGCGCTTTGCGCATCAGACTGCCCGAATTATTGCATCGGGTGGTTGATGTTCATGGCCCAGTAACGCGCCAGGTCGCCGGTACCGTCGGTGCCTTTGACGGTCTTCAGGGTCGCCAGCGCGGCTGGCTTCTTGCCGGCGACGAATTGGGCGATGCCCAGGTGCAGCTTCAGGGCTTCCGGATTCTTGCCGGTGCCCAGCTTGACCGCCTGTTCCATCAGCGGCAGGCCCTTGTCGGCCTTGCCTTCCGACACCAGGCCGTAGCCCAGGTTGGACAGGGTGTCGGCATCCTTGGCCTTGGTGGCTTCCGCTTCGGTGGCGGCGGCCTTGGCGTCGAACTCGGTCTGGGTCTTGGCCGCCAGGTCTTTCAGACGCTGGTGACGCGGGGCGTCGGAACCGGTGCCCAGGGCGCCTTTCTTGTAACCCTGGTCGATGATCTTGATCGCTTCAGCCGGATTGCCGGCCTGCAGCGACAGCTGGGCCATTTCCAGGTAGTCGGACGGCTTGGTCAGCAGGCCCAGTTGCAGGCGCAGGCGCAGCAGGTCCAGCGACAGGGTCGAGGAGAAGCCTGGCTTGGTCTGCACGCGCTGCAGCAGGTCGGCCCAGGTCTGGGCTTTCGGATACGAGGCGGCCATCTTTTCCAGGGTCTGGACGTAACCGGCCTTGTCGTTCTGCTTGAGCTGGATGTTGGCCAGCATGCCCAGCTGGGCTTCGGTCAGGTTCTTGGCGTTCGACAGTTCCTTGGCGGCTTCCTGGTATTTGCCGCTGATGTAGTAGGTCTGCACCAGCAGTTCGTACATCTGGCTGTCGTTCGGATTGTCTTTCAGCGCGCGCTGAATCCAGGTGATGGCTTTCGGGTAATCCTTGATGCGGTAGTAGATGCCGGCCAGCGCCTGGGTGAATTTCGGTTGTTCGGCAGGCGACAGCTTGCCGGAATTGATCACGGTCTCGAATGCTTTCGCGGCGGTCTCGTATTCGCCGGCGGCGGCGGCGGCCGAGGCGCGGGTACGTTCGATCAGATAAGTTTCGTTTGCGGACTTGCCACCGACGCTGTCGGTTTCCTTCAGCTTGGCCAGCGCTTCCTTGTTCTTGCCGGAGCCGGCCAGCTTCTGGGCTTCTTGCAGCGGTTTGCCGATTTCAGCACGCACGGTCTCGGCGGCGTAGGCGACCGACGACAGGCCGGTGACAGGAACTGCTGCGGTGAAACCAATAGCGGCCATTACCAGGCCGAGATGGGCGAGACGAAACTTGGTCATGGGTGAGTTTTCTTTCTTCAAAAAACGAAATAGGCAGGAATGTCCTGCCTATCATTGTACATGGGACTTATTACTGGAACTGTTCGTTACCGACCAGACCAATCTTGGTCACGCCCAGACGCTGGGCCGAAGCCATCACGCCTGCGACAACTTTGTACGATACCAGCTTGTTCGGACGCAGATGCACTTCCGGCTGGTCAGCTTGCGCCGCGACATCGGTCAGTTTCGCTTCCAGGGTGGCGCGGTCGGGAACGACAGCGTTATCCCACAGAATCGTACCGTCGAAGTCGACGTCAATGGTGACGACCACTGGTTCCTTGGTTGGCGGCGGCGGGGTGCCGACCGGCATGTTCAGGTTAACCGAGTGGTTGGCTTTTGGAATCGTAATGATCATCATGATAATCAGCACCAGCATCACGTCGATGAGGGGCGTCATATTCATTTCCATCATTGGTTCCGGATCCGCGCCACCACCTGCAGGGGAACCGACATTCATACTCATGGTGTTTCCTTTAAGAAAGGCAGGTTGGGACCGAAGTCCCGAACCTGCGATGCACGTATCGGGGATTAACCCTTATCAGGCGGTTCGGTGATGAAACCGACCTTCTGAATGCCCGCGCGCTGGGTCGTGTAGATCACCTTGCCGATGGCTTCGTAGCGGGTTTCCTGGTCGCCACGAACGTGCACTTCCGGCTGCGGTACCTTCACGGCTTCGACCTTGAGCTGGTCGAACAGATCGTTGGCATCGCGCATTTTCTTGTTACCCCAGTAGATATCGCCATCTTTGCTGACCACGATGTTGATGTCTTCTGGTTTGGTCTGGATAACCTGATTGGTTTCTTCTGGCAGCTTGATCTTCACCAGCTTCAGCACAACCGGGCTCGTAATCAGGAAGATAATCAGCAGAACCAACATGATGTCCACGAGGGGCGTCGTGTTGATCTCCGACATGACGGTATCTTCGTCTCCGGTATCGGAGCCTACGGACATGGACATGATTAATTACCCAACTTTTTTGGAGCCGGTAGCGGTCGACATTGCGCCCGAGATCAGCACCGAGTGAACGTCAGCGGAGAAGGCGCGCACGTCTTCCATCGCGGCTTTGTTACGACGCACCAGCCAGTTGTAGCCCAGAACCGCAGGAACTGCAACGAACAGACCGAAGGCGGTCATGATCAGCGCTTCACCCACTGGACCTGCCACTTTGTCGATCGAGGCGTTACCCGACATGCCGATCGCGATCAGCGCGTTGTAAATACCCCAAACGGTACCGAACAGACCGATGAACGGTGCGGTCGAACCCACGGTTGCCAGGAACGACAGGCCGTCTTGCAGACGCGATTGAACTTTGTCAACAGCGCGCTGGATCGACATGGTCACCCAGGTCGACAGGTCGATTTGTTCCAGCAGGGCGCCGTCGTGGTGAGCGGTGGCCTTGGTGCCGGTTTCAGCGATGAAGCGGAATGGCGAACCATCGGTCAGGGTCGACGAACCAGCGGCGATCGACGAGGCCTTCCAGAACTTGGCCGACGCTTCTTTCGACTGCTTGAAGATCTTCATCTGGTCGATCAGCTTGGTGATGATGATGTACCACGAACCCATCGACATCAGCGACAGGATGATCAGGGTGCCACGCGACACGAAACCAGCTTCCCACACGGCGGCGAAGCCGTATGGGTTTTCCACTTCTTCTTTACCACCGTGAGCGGCTGCTGGCGCGGCGGCCGGAGCGGCGGCGTCAGCGGCAGGAGCAGCAGGAGCTGCGGCCGCGTCCGCGGCTGGCGCGGCTGCAGGGGCCGAAGCGGCGGCCGAGGCTTGGTCCTGCGCGAAGGCTGGAGCGCTCACCAGGGCAGTAGCTGCGGACACCGAGAACAGCACAGCGGCCAGTACAGCGGACAAACGGGTATTCTTAAACATGCTTCCTCCAAATTGAAAAATAATCAGATCGCTGGCGTAATGACAACGAAATTACTAAGTTGAGACAATGGGTTGTCTCGGGTTTACTCCAGCGTCCAGACGTATTGCATCTGCTGCCAGCCTTCTTTTGGCACGCCATCTTCCGTTCCCGGTTTGAAGCGGCACTTACTGATGCCATTCACTGCTGCTTTATCCAGATCGCGGAAGCCACTGGATTTCACAACCTTGGCGTCGGCAACGTGACCATCGGTCGCGATCAGGAACGACAGTTGCACGGTACCGGTTTCTTCATTACGCAGCGACGACTTCGGCCATTCCGGTTTGGCGCAAGTGCTGAAGTCGACCACAGCAGCCGTACGGACACCGGTTTTCGGAGGGCCAGGTGGCGCTGCCGGCGGGGCTGGCGGGGCTTTCTGGATCTCGGTTGTCGGCGGCTTCACGTTAGTCGCGTTCTGAATAACGTTCTGCGGTGGCGGCGGCTGCTGCACGTTCACCTCAACTGGCGGGATGAAAGGCGGCGGTGGCGCTTTCATCTCTGGCGGAGGTGGTGGCGGTGGGAGTTCTTTCGGTGGAGGAGGTTTCACCTCCTCGATGATCTTGGTCTCCACTGGTGCGACCATCTTGGCCACCAGACGTTTTCCCAAGCCCGTCACGATCCCATAAGCGACCAGGAGGTGCAACAAAACGACAATTGTGATGCCTGTAAAGTTCTTCCCGGTGCTTTTCTCGTTGTGCGTGAAATTCATGCCTGCTTTCTCCAATACCTACTCTTTTTGGTGCTACTGAACCCCAAAATGGCGACACAAAACAACAGCCGCATCCGGGACGTCGGCGAATTATACATACGAATTCTTGATTTTACATAGAATTTTCATCCCTAAAACCGGTTAAATTTCATAGGGTTTTCCTATATGGTAGCGCTCACTTTGCACCGTTCTGGAACATTCGACAAGCTTGTTCCGCGCAATTTTGTGCGCGCTTGCACCATGACGTTACTTAGTTTTCCCTTAAGGCCAAAAACGGAATTTTATGCGAGTAACTTTACTACGCGCAGTTAATAATTTGGCCGTAAATGTTTCTTGTATGAAATTCTTGCCGAGCCTCCTATACAAGTACTTTCAGAAAAACGTTGACTTCTCTTGCCGCTCATGCATCCCATAAAAAAACCGGGTTCAGCGCGCCGCCGCCGACCCCGGTTTTAGTCCTTGCAAAAGCCGTGCCTGAATCTGATCCGGCCGGCCGACAGACATATCTATATCAGGTCATGGCAGGCGCCCCCGTTTTTCACGCTTCACTTCCAGCGTGTTGACCACCTCGCCCGCGGGGCTGACCGTCTCCAGACGGACATCGAAGCCCCATAAGCGTGCGACGTGCTTCAGCACCTCGCCGGCCTGCTGGTTCAGCGGGCGGCGCTGGAACTGGGTATGGCGCAGGGTCAGCGCGCGGTCGTCCTGGGTGTTGACCGACCATACCTGGATGTTGGGTTCGCGATTACCCAGATTATATTGTTCCGCAAGTTGCTGGCGCACGTATCGGTAACCGAGATCGTCGTGGATCGCCGAGACGGTCAGCTTCTCGTGGTGGTCGTCGTCGAGCACGGCAAAGAAGTGGAATTCGCGTATCAGCTTGGGCGACAAATACTGGGCGATGAAGCTTTCATCCTTGAAATTGCGCATGGCGAAGTCCAGCGTCTTACGCCAGTCGCTGCCGGCGATGTCGGGGAACCATTCGCGGTCCTCGTCGGTGGGGTGCTCGCAGATGCGGCGGATGTCGGTCATCATGGCAAAGCCCAGCGCGTACGGATTGATGCCGCTGTAATATGGGCTGTTGACGGGCGGCTGGTAGACCACGTTGGTGTGGCTCTTCAAAAACTCCATCATGAAGCCGTCGCCGACCACGCCCTCGTCGTACAACTGGTTGAGGATGGTGTAGTGCCAGAACGTGGCCCAGCCCTCGTTCATCACCTGGGTCTGGCGCTGCGGGTAGAAGTACTGGGAAATCTTGCGCACGATGCGCACCATCTCGCGCTGCCACGGTTCCAGCAGCGGCGCATATTTTTCGATGAAGTACAGCAGGTTTTCCTCGG
Organism: Duganella callida; assembly: GCF_004614165.1. Lineage (GTDB taxonomy): Bacteria > Pseudomonadota > Gammaproteobacteria > Burkholderiales > Burkholderiaceae_D > Rugamonas > Rugamonas callida. The sequence continues at coordinate 80,284 of NZ_SPVG01000260.1, forward strand.
GCTCGGGCGGGAAGCGCGGCGCCGCGCGCACCGCTTCCTCCTCGGCGCGGCGCGGCACAGTGCGCCACAGCTCGTTGACCTGCGACTGCACATAGGCTTCGCGCTCCTTCTGCCGCGCGCGTTCCTGCGCCATCGACAGCTTGGCCGGCCGCTTGTAGCGGTCCACGCCGTAGTTCTGGATCGCGTGGCAGGAATCGAGCAGCAGCTCGACCGCGTCGATGCCGTGGCGCTGCTCGCACTCGGCGATGTAATTTTTGGCAAACACCATATAGTCGACGATGGCGTCGGCGTCGGTCCAGGTGCGGAACAGGTAATTGCCTTTGAAGAAGGAGTTATGGCCGTACGCCGCGTGCGCGATCACCAGCGACTGCATGGTCAGGCTGTTTTCCTCCATCAGGTAGGCGATGCAGGGGTTGGAGTTGATGACGATCTCGTAGGCCAGGCCCATCTGCCCGCGCTTGTAGCCCTTCTCGGTGCTGAGGAAGTGCTTGCCGAATGACCAGTGGTTGTACGACACCGGCATGCCGACCGAGGTGTAGGCATCCATCATCTGCTCGGCGGTGATGATTTCCAGCTGGTTGGGGTAGGTGTCCAGGCCGAAGTTGCCGGCCACGCGGCGGATTTCCTGGTGGATTTGCTCGATCAGGTCGAAGGTCCATTCGGATTGCTCCGGCAGGGCGTTCGGATGTCGCGGCTTGGGCGTCATATCGTTCATGATTTCGGCTGCTTCTTGAACAGTTCGCGGAACACCGGATAAATGTCGGCCGGCGTGACGATTTTCTGCATGGCGAAGTTCGGATGGTATTCCGGCACCTGCGCATACTGCTCCCACAGGTTCTGCGGCGGGCCATCGGTGATCTCGACATAGGTGTAGTACTGCACCTTGGGCATGATGGTGTTGACCAGCAGCTGCCGGCACAGCATCGAGTCGTTGTCCCAGTTGTCGCCGTCCGAGGCCTGGGCCACGTAGGAATTCCAGCTGCCCGCGCCGTAGCGCTCGTCGATGATCTTGTTCAGCAGGTGCAGCGCCGACGACACCACGGTGCCGCCCGATTCGCGCGAGTGGAAGAATTCGTTCTCGTCGACCTCGGCCGCGGCCGTGTGGTGGCGGATGAACACCACCTCGATCTTGTCGTACACGCGCTTGAGGAACAGGTACAGCAGGATGAAGAAGCGCTTGGCCGTGTCCTTGCGCGTCTCGTCCATGGAACCGGAGACGTCCATGATGCAGAACATCACCGCCTGCGTCATCGGCTTGGGCACCTTGATGCGATTGGTGTAGCGCAGGTCGAACGGATCGATGAAGGGGATCGCCAGCAGCCGCGTGTGCAGGTGATGGATCAGCTTCTTCAGCTCCACCACGCGCGGGTCCTGCAGCGGCAGCCCTTCGGCCAGCAAGTCCTCGAGCTCGCGCTCGGCCTCGATCACGCGCTTGCGCGAACTGCCGCCGACGGCGATGCGCCGGCCCAGCGCGCCGCGCAGCGAGCGCAGCACGTGGATGTTGGACGGCGTGCCCGACATGTTGTAGCCGGCGCGCTGGTTCTTGAATTCGGTGGTGGCGGTCAGCTGGGTCTTGACCATGTGCGGCAGTTCCAGGTCTTCGAAGAAGTAATTCATGAATTCTTCGCGCGACAGCTCGAAGATGAAGTCATCCTCGGTGGTCTGGTCGCTGTTGCCGGCCTTGCCGCGGCCGGCGCCGCCGCCGCCCTTGGGCCGGTTGATCTGGTCGCCGCGCTGGTATTCCTGGTTGCCGGGGTTGACCACCTCCCACACGCCGCCGTGGGCGTGGCCAAAGGTGGGCTCGTTCACATCCTTGACCGGGATGGAAACTTTTTCGCCATTTTCAATGTCGGTGATGGAACGTCCCTTGATGGCGCGTCCCACCGCGTCCTTGATCTGGGCCTTGTAGCGCCGCAAGAACCGTTCGCGGTTGACGGCCGACTTGTTCTTGCCCTGAAGGCGACGGTCGATGAGGTAAGTCAAATGATGCCTCCTGCTGCTATTGGTCGGCGCCGCGCCGTGTCGCCACGGCGGCGGCGCGGGGTACTGCTTAGGACGACTTCCTCACGCGCAGATACCATTCGCACAGCAACCGCACCTGCTTGGCCGTATAGCCTTTCTCCACCATGCGCGCGACGAAGTCGGCGTGCTTGTTGGCGTCCTCGGCGCTGGCTTTGGCGTTGAACGAAATCACCGGCAGCAGTTCCTCCGTATTGGAGAACATCTTCTTCTCGATCACCGTGCGGAACTTCTCATAGCTGGTCCAGGCGGGATTCTTGCCGCCGTTGTTGGCGCGCGCGCGCAGACCGAAGTTGACGATCTCGTTACGGAAATCTTTCGGGTTCGATATGCCTGCCGGTTTCTCGATTTTCTCCAGCTCGTTGTTCAGCGATTCGCGGTCGAAGCTCTCGCCGGTGTCGGGGTCGCGGTATTCCTGGTCCTGAATCCAGAAGTCGGCGAAGGTCACGTAGCGGTCGAAGATGTTCTGGCCATACTCGGAATACGATTCCAGGTAGGCGGTCTGAATCTCCTTGCCGATGAACTCGACGTAACGCTGCGCCAGGTGCTCCTTAATATAAGAGAAGTATTTCTGTTCCAGCTCAGGCGGGAACTGCTCGCGCTCGACCTGCTGCTCCAGCACGTACAGCAGGTGCACCGGATTGGCCGCTACTTCAGTATTGTCGAAGTTGAAGACTTTGGACAGGATTTTGAACGCAAACCGTGTCGACAGCCCGTTCATGCCCTCGTCGACGCCGGCATAGTCCACGTATTCATGGATGGACTTGGCTTTCGGATCGGTGTCCTTGAGGTTCTCGCCGTCGTAGACCAGCATCTTGCTGAAGATCGACGAATTCTCCGGCTCCTTCAGGCGCGACAGGATGGCGAACTGCGCCATCATGCGCAGGGTGCCGGGCGCGCACGGCGCGTTCGACAGCGAGGAATTCAGCAGCAGCTTGTCGTAAATCTTGATCTCGTCGGCCACGCGCAGGCAGTACGGCACCTTGACGATGTAGATACGGTCGAGGAAGGCCTCGTTGTTGCGATTGTTCTTGAACGACTTCCATTCCGACTCGTTCGAGTGGGCCAGGATGATGCCGTCGAACGGGATCGCGCCGAAGCCCTCGGTGCCCTTGTAGTTGCCTTCCTGGGTGGCGGTCAGCAGCGGGTGCAGCACCTTGATCGGCGCCTTGAACATCTCGACGAATTCCATCAGGCCCTGGTTGGCCAGGCACAGGCCGCCCGAGTAGCTGTAGGCGTCCGGATCGTCCTGCGAATAATCCTCGAGCTTGCGGATGTCGACCTTGCCGACCAGCGAAGAAATGTCCTGGTTGTTTTCGTCGCCCGGCTCGGTCTTGGAAATCGCCACCTGCTTGAGCACGGACGGATAGCGCTTGACCACGCGGAACTGGTTGATGTCGCCGTTGAACTCGTGCAGGCGCTTGACCGCCCACGGCGACGGAATATTGCGCAGGTAGCGGCGCGGGATGCCGTAGTCTTCCTCGAGGATGGTGCCGTCCTCGTCCTCGTTGAACAGGCCCAGCGGCGACTCGTTGACCGGCGACCCCTTCAGACAGTAGAAGGGCACATGCTCCATCAGCGACTTCAGCTTTTCGGCGATCGACGACTTGCCGCCCCCAACCGGACCCAGCAGATACAGGATTTGCTTGCGTTCCTCCAGGCCCTGGGCCGCGTGGCGGAAGTAGGACACCACTTGCTCGATCACTTCCTCGGTGCCGTAGAACTCGCGGAATGCCGGATAAATCTTGATGACCTTGTTTGCGAAGATGCGTGACAGCCGCGTGTCGTTACGAGTATCGACCAGGGTCGGCTCGCCGATGGCCGCCAGCATGCGTTCCGCGGCGGAGGCATAAGTAAGCCGGTCTTTTTTGCAGAGTTCGAGATATTCCTTCATGGACATCTCTTCTTCCTTGGTTCGTTCGTACCGCGAGGCGTAATTGTCAAAAATGGTCATTTGAATGTCCTTTGATGATGAAAACCTGCATGTCACGAGTCACCGGCAGATCGCTGCCCTGGCTCTGTTATGTATATTCCTTTCTTTATTTTTCTTATGGCCAGCTTCCTCGACGTGGCACGGATTGCCCGTGCCGTATGAGCTGGCTTTATCGCCGGGTGACGGCTTTTATGTGTTGGTCGAAACGCTTCTTACGTCTATGAAATTGATTATTGCGCTATTACTGCAGGAAGTCAAAAGATATGTCTTCATGTCGTTAATACTCTTTCGTAAGGCCATGATTTTAAAAATAAAAGCGGCCTCCAGCCTGCGGTTCTGTTGAGGTTTTCCTGTGCGTTGACACCACAGTATCACGCCTTTGAAAGATGTGCTGACACACTCTCGCCGCATGCGCTAAGATGGACCGGTTAAGCAACTCATGTAACAGGAAAAAAACCATGTTGAACGAACAATTGCGGCGCGTGTTGCAGCAGATGCCCAAGGCCGAACTGCACATCCATATCGAAGGATCGCTGGAACCGGAACTGATCTTCGCGCTGGCCGAACGCAACGGCGTCAAGCTCGCTTACGACTCGGTGGAAGCGCTGCGCGCGGCGTACGCCTTCACCGACCTGCAATCCTTCCTCGACATTTATTACGCCGGCGCCAGCGTGCTGCTGCGCGAGCAGGATTTCCATGACATGACGGCGGCCTACCTGAAGCGCGCCGAGCAGGACAACGTGCGTCACGCCGAAATCTTCTTCGATCCGCAGACGCACACCCACCGCGGCGTGCCGATCGAGGTCGTCATCAACGGCATTTACCGCGCCTGCCAGGACAGCCCGGTCAGCGCCACGCTGATCCTGTGCTTCCTGCGCCATCTGTCGGAAGAGGACGCGATCGCCACGCTGGAGGCGGCGCTGCCATACCGCGACAAGTTCATCGGCGTCGGCCTCGATTCGTCCGAAGTCGGCAATCCGCCCGAGAAGTTCGCGCGCGTGTTCGCCCGCTGTCGCGAGCTGGGCCTGCACCTGGTGGCGCACGCCGGCGAGGAAGGCCCGCCCGAGTACATCAGGACCGCGCTCGACACGCTCAAGGTGGAGCGCATCGACCACGGCGTGCGCTGCCTGGAAGACGCCGAACTGACGCAGCGCCTGGCGCGCGAAAAAATGGCGCTGACGGTGTGCCCGCTGTCCAACGTCAAGCTGTGCGTGTTCGACCAGATGGAACAGCACAACATCATGGAGCTGCTCGACGCCGGCATCGCCGCCACCATCAACTCGGACGACCCGGCCTATTTCGGCGGCTACATGAACGACAACTTCATCGCCACTTTCGAGGCGCTGCCGCTGGGCCTGTCGCACGCGCAGCGCCTGGCGCGCAACAGCTTCGAGGCGGCCTTCCTGCCGCCGCGGCAGAAGCAGCAATACCTCGACCAGGTGGACGCCTTCTTCGCCAAGGTATAAGCCCTCATGCTCAAACTCGCCTGGAAAATGACCCTGCGCGACTGGCGTGCCGGCCAGCTGCGCTTCCTGCTGATCGCGCTGACGGTGGCGGTGGCGGCGCTGTCGGCCACCGGTTTCTTCATCGACCGCCTGCGCAGCGGTCTCGATCGCGACGCGCACCAGTTGCTGGGCGCGGACGTGGTGATCAATGCCGATCTGCCGGTGCGGGCCGAATGGCGCACCCGCGCGTTACAGCGCGGGCTGGTGGTGACAGACACCGTCACCTTCCCCAGCATGGCGCAGGCGGGCGCGGGCGAGCAGTCGAGTTCCGTGCTGTCCGCCCTGAAAGCGGTCGGCCCCGGCTATCCGCTGCGCGGCCGGCTGAAGATCACCACCGACGCCGCACGGGCCGAGCAAAGCATCGGTACGCCGGCCGACAGCGTGCCGGCGCCGGGCACGGTATGGGTGGAACCCGGTCTGCTGGGCAGCCTGAACACCGCCGTCGGCCAGCCGCTCAAATTGGGCGACAAGACATTCACGATCACCAGACTGATTGCCGCCGAACCTGACCGCGGCGCCAATTTCCTCGCCTTCGCGCCGCGCGTGATGTTCGCGCTGCAGGATCTGGAAGCGACTAATCTGATCCAGCCCGGCTCGCGCGTCAATTACCGCCTGCTGGTCGGCGCGCCGCCGTCGTTGAGGAACGGCGCCGCCATCGCCAGGGCGTACCAGGAATCGCTGCTGGCGGAAATCAAGAGCCAGAACATCAAGGGCGTGCGCATCGAATCGCTCGACAACCGGCCCGAGATGGAAACCACGCTGGAGCGCGCGGACCGCTTCCTGTCGCTGGTCGGCCTGCTGTCGGCCATGCTGGCGGCGGTGGCCGTGGCGATGGCCGCGCGCCGCTTCATGCAGCGCCACCTGGACGCCTGCGCCATGCTGCGCTGCCTGGGCCTGACGCAGAATCAGGTCACCATCATGTACCTGATCGAATTCCTGCTGGTCGGTTTGATCGGCAGCGCCATTGGCGTCGCGGTGGGTTTCGGTGGCCATTACGTGCTGCTCAAGGTGCTGGGCACGCTCGTGTCCAGCGAACTGCCGGCGCCGACGATTTATCCGGCGCTGCAGGGCATGGCGATCGGCATCCTGCTGCTGGCCGCGTTCGCGCTGCCGCCGATCCTGCAACTGCGCAAGGTGCCGCACAACCGCGTGATCCGCCGCGAGCAGGACGCACCCAAGGTCAGCGCGCTGGCCACCTACGGCATCGGCATGGCCGGCTTCATCGCGCTGCTGCTGTGGCAGGCCGGCGACTGGCGGATGGCGCTGTACACGGCGCTGGGCTTTGTCGGCGCGTTCGCCGTGTTCGCGCTGGTCGGCTGGCTGGCCCTGCGCTCGCTGCGCCTGCTGCGCAACGCCATCGACCACCAGAGCTGGCGTTTCGCCATCACCTCGCTGCAGCGCCGTCCGGGCGCCACCATCGTGCAGATCGTCTCGCTGGCGCTGGGCATGATGGCGCTGCTGGTGCTGACCGTGGTGCGCGGCGACCTGATGACGGCCTGGCGCAACGCCACGCCGGCCGACGCGCCCAACCGCTTCATCATCAACATCCAGCCGGAGCAGCAGGCCGAGATCGCGCAGCGGCTGAAGGCGGCCGGCGTGACGTATGCGCCGCAGTATCCGATGATACGCGGCCGCCTGACCGCCGTGAACGGCCGGGCCGTCACCGCCGAAACCTACACCGAAGACCGCGCCAAGGGGCTGGCCGACCGCGAATTCAACCTGTCCACCATGGCGCAAATGCAGCCCGAAAACAAGCTCAAGGAAGGCCGCTGGTTCGAGGACAAGCCGGGCTCGCCGGAAGCGTCGGTCGAGGAAGGGATCGCCAAAACGCTGCGCTGGCAGTTGGGCGACAAGCTGCGCTTCGATATCGCCGGCGCGCCGGTGGACGTGACCATCACCAGCATCCGCAAGCTGGACTGGGGTTCGATGCGCGTCAACTTCTTCGTCATCATCAACCCGGCGGCGATGACGGAAATCTCGCAAAGCTGGATCACCGCCTTCCACTTGCCGCAGGGGCAGGGCGCGGTGATGAATGCGCTGACGCGCGATTTCCCCAACCTGACCATCGTCGACGTCGGCGGCATCCTGCGCCAGATCCAGGCGGTGCTGGACCAGGTGATCACGGCGGTGGAATTCCTGTTCATCTTCACGCTGGCGTCCGGCGTGCTGGTGCTGTACGCCGCGCTGATGGGCTCCCAGGACGAGCGCACGCGCGAGGCGGGCCTGCTGCGCGCACTGGGCGCCACGCGCACGCAGTTGTCGCAGGCGCAGCTGATCGAATTCACGCTGGTGGGCGCGCTGTCCGGCGTGCTGGCGGCGAGCGGCGCGGCGGCCATGGGCTGGGCGCTGGCCACCTACCAGTTCAAGTTCGCCTGGGAATTCAGCCCGGCCGTGTGGCTGGTGGGCCTGCTGGCCGGCGCCGTGTGCGCGATCGCCGGCGGCTGGCTGGGACTGCGCAACGTGCTGCGCCAGCCGCCGCTGCAAACCCTGCGGGAAGCCTAGGCGGCGTTCAGCTGCGACAGCTGCATCTCCTGCAGGAATTGCTGGTAGGGCGCTGGCGTCTGCCCGAAATAGTGGCCGGGCAGGTCGAACAGCGCCCAGTAGTACGCCTCCCGTCCCAGGCACACGCGCGGCGCCGCGCTGTAGCGGTGCCAGTTCTCGCGCATGGCGCTGGTGTACATGCCGTCGCCGAACGGATCGCTGAAGAAGGTCAGCACGCGGCGCTCCATCAGCGCGTGCAGCAGCGAGCGCGGGGCGTCGCTGTCGCGCGCGATCTCGTACTGCGACTGCAAGCCCTGCTCGGTCTCGATCACCATCAGCGTGGCCTTGCCGTGCTGGTCGAGGAACAGGATGCCGGTCGGGTTGGGGAAGATGTAGTGTTCGACGAAGCCGAGGTTGCGCTTCAGGTCCAGCACCACTTCGGCCAGCGCCGGATCGCTGAGAAAACGGTAGTCGTGCAGCAGCAGCAGTTCGCGCAGGGTGTCGGAACTGTGCTCGAAGTAGCTGTTCTGCAGCGCCTTGATTTCCATTTCCAGGATATCCAGCGCGTGGGCGTCGCTCTTTTGCACGTAGCGGTCGATCAGGCCGCGGTTGAAGGCGCTGACGGCGATCTTCTCGTCGGCCGCGCCGGTGAACAGGATCTTCTTGCACGGCAGCTGCGCCACCGCTTCGCAGAATTCCAGGCCGTTCATCTGCGGCATCGAATAATCCACCACCAGCACCGACGGCGTGGCGAAGCGCCGTTGCTGCTCGGCGATGCGGTAGATCGATTCCAGGTTCAGCGCCACATTGCACTGGTCGGCCGGCAGGTTCTGCATGTCGAAATTGACGTGCAGCGGCACGCCGCTGCCGGGCGCGCTGGCGTGCAGCCAGTGCAGCGCCTCGGTGGTGTCGTGAAAGGTGGTGTTGGCCAGCAGGGGATCGAGCTGGAACGACAGGCTGCGCAGGAATGAGTCGCTGTCGTCGACCAGCACAGTCAGGGTGGGATGGGCGTAGACGGGGAGTTGCATGATTTACCTCGATGGAACGGACGGCTGGGGAAATTCGAGAATGAAGATGGCATAGGCGCTGTCGCGCGAAACGCAGCGGATGCTGGCGCTCCACGCTTCCAGGATCTCGCGGCACAGCGCCAGGCCGATGCCGGCGCCGTTGTGCGGCGGATGCGAATAGAAGCGGCGGAAGATCAGGCCCATCTGCTGCGCCGTGATGCCGCAGCCGGTGTCGATGAACAGTAGCCGCGGCGGCATGTGGCCGCCGTCCACCACGATGCGCACGCGGCCCTTGCCGGCGCGCTGCACGGCGCGCAGGGCGTTGCGCATCAGGTTGAGCAGCACCACCACCGCCAGCTCGCTCTGGCCGGCGAAATGGAAGTTGTGGCGCAGCTCCAGCCGCACCATCTTCTGCTGGCTGTGGCTGGCGAAGGGATAGCGCTTCAGCACGGTCTCCACCACCTTTTCCATCGACACCGTCTCCACCGGGTGCAGGTTTTGCCGCACCGCGGTGGCGCTGAGCAGGAACAGGTCGATCATGTGGTTCATGTGGCGCACCTCGAACTGGATGCGCGACAGCGCGTCGATGATGCTCAGCCGCTCGTCCGGCGTGTGGCCCTGGGCGTCCGCCATCATGCGCAGCAGGCCGCGCACATTGGCGTCGACGCTGGTGAGCGGCGTGCGCAGCTCGTGCGCCACGGTGGCCAGCCCGGCGCCCATGCCGGCCAGCTTTTCCTGCGCCAGGACGTTGCGGCTGATCTTGGCCACCGACAGCGCGGTGATGGTGAACCAGTGGATCGGCAACTGCTGCAGCACCGGGCGGCTGAGCAGCACGGCGCCCTCGCCCTGTGCCACGGCGGCGGCGCAGGCCAGCGCGGTGCCGATCAGGTAGGCGCGCAGCGCCACGCCGGTATCGAAGTGGAACAGCACCACCAGCCCGATCAGCAGCGACTCGCCCCATACGCCGGACGCGTGGTTCATCACGAACATGTAGGTGAAGAAGAATGGAAAGATGTAGCTGAGCGCCACCAGCAGATACAGCTGCAGGCCGCCGCGGCTGAACTGGCGCGCGAACAGGCCCAGCGCGCACAGCAGGATGCCGAACATGCGCAGCGGCAGCGATTCGTATTCCTGCGGGAAGAAGTGGCTCCAGATCACGTAATACAGCGGCATGCCCACCGTGCCCAGGCAGGCGAGCAGCAGCACGCGCACGGTCGCGTGGTCCTCGCGGCCATGGTACTGGAGCAGCGACTGCACCAGTCGCTGCTGCCAGCGCTTCCAGCGCTCTTGCGGTATGGGCTTCATGATCGAATTGATTTTCATCAAGTGCCCATGATCGCCTTAAATTACAACGCGGTTGGCCATATCAAATCGGTGATTGATCCGTATCAATTCAAGTGAGTTTTTTTAGCCTCATCGTGGGAACAAGCTTCACAAAAAAACAATCTTTTGATCAGATCCAAAAGGGGACCTCACCATGACCTACGCCATCGCCCACCGCCACACCACCTGTCCGCTGCCCGATTTCGTCACGCGCCGCATGGACCTGCACTACGTCACGCGTATCGAACAACTGCTGGGCGGCGAACATCCGCACGCCTGGCAGCCGACCCCGGCCGGCGCGGTTTTCCTGGCCGGTAACGACTACCTGTGTCTGGCCGGCGAGCCGGCGCTGGTGCGGGCGCAGATGGCCGCGCTGCGGCAGCGCCACGGCGAGTTGCTGATGTCGGCCGTCTACCTGCAGGACGGCAGCCCGCAGCATCAGCTGGAGCGCAAGCTGGCGCGTTTCATGGACGCCGAGGAAGGCATCCTGACGCAATCCGGCTGGGCCGCCAACGTCGGGCTGGTGCAGACCCTGACCGGACCGGGCATTCCAGTCTATCTGGACATGCAGGCCCACGCCTCGCTGTGGGAAGGCGTGCAGTCGGCCGGCGCCACGCCGGTGTCGTTCCTGCACAACGACATGGCGCATCTGCACAGGCAGCTGCAGCGCCACGGCCGCGGCCTGATCGTGGTCGATGCGCTGTACAGCACCAACGGCAGCCTGGCGCCGCTGCATGAACTGGTGACGCTGGCGGAACGCCATGGCTGCATGTTGCTGGTCGACGAATCGCACTCGCTGGGCACGCACGGACCGCGCGGCGCCGGGCTGGTGGCGGCGGCTGGCCTCAGCGAACGCGTGCACTTCCGCACCGCCTCGCTGGCCAAGGCGTTTGCCGGCCGGGCCGGCTTCATCACCTGCAGCGGCAAGTTCAAGGGCTACTTCCTGTCCGAGTCGCGGCCGGCGATCTTCAGTTCCTGCCTGCTGGGCCATGAACTGGCCTGGTTCGACGCGGCCGTCGACTTCATCGCCGCGGCCGACGAGCGGCGCGCGGCGTTGCGCGCGCACACGGCCGAACTGCGCGCGGAACTGCGTGCGCTGGGCTACAACGTCAGCGACGGCAGCGAGCAGATCATCGCGCTGGAACCCGGCCCGGAGCCCAGGACGCTGGCGCTGCGCAAGCTGCTGGAAACGCACGGCATCTACGGCGCCATGTTCTGCGCGCCGGCCACGCCCAAGAACCGCTCGCTGGTGCGGCTGACGCTGAATGCCGGCCTGACGCGCGCGCAGCTGGACCGCATCGTCCACGCCTGCGACGAAATCCGCGGCCAGGCCGGCCTGGAGGAGTGGTCATCGACGCGGCGTCTGCGCAAGCTGGCGCTGGTATAAGCTATCATGGCGGGTATGAGTGAAGAATCCCGTACCCTGTATGAAGTAATCGGCGGCGAGCCGACCGTGCGTGACATGGTCGACCGCTTTTATGACCTGATGGAGCTCGAACCCGAGTTCCAGCTGCTGCGCTCCGTGCACGGCCCGTCGCTGGACAATGCGCGCGAGCGCCTGTTCATGTTCCTCAGCGGCTGGATGGGCGGCCCGGACCTGTACCAGCAGGCGCATGGCCATCCACGGCTGCGCATGCGGCACATGCCGTTCGGCATCGGCACCCAGGAACGCGACCAATGGCTGCGCTGCATGGCGTGGGCGATGGAAGATGTCGGCATCGACGTCGAGCTGCGCGTGCGGCTGATGAACTCGTTCTTCCAGACCGCCGACTGGATGCGCAACAAGCCGGATTAAACCATGACCCAGACCGAGTTTTTCGTCCTGCTGGCGGCCCTGATCGTGGTGATCGCGCTGCAGCTATTGGTGCTGCTGCGCGCGCGCGGCGTCGGCGCAGCGGCGCCGGCCGCCGGCGCCGATCTGGCGGAGCGCATCGAACGCGTCGAGCGCGAAGTGCGGGTGCAGTTGCAGACCACCGCCCAGACCAGCAACGCCGCTATCGTCCAGCAGTTCGAAGCCATGCGCCGCCAGCTGGAAGCGCAGGGCGCGGTCAGCCGCAACGAACAGGCGCGCAGCCTCAAACTGTTCGCCGACACCATGAACCAGCGCATGCTGGAAGTGCGCGGCACGCTGGAAATCAAGATCCGCGACCTGCAGGCCGACAATGGTGCGCGGCTGGAGGAAATGCGCAAGACGGTGGACGAAAAACTGCATGCGACGCTCGAGTCGCGCCTGAGCGCCTCGTTCCAGCAGGTGTCCGAGCGGCTCGAACGCGTGCATCAGGGGCTGGGCGAAATGCAGCAGCTGGCGCTGGGCGTGGGCGACTTGAAGCGCGTGCTCACCAACGTCAAGACGCGCGGCACCTGGGGCGAAGTGCAGCTGGAGATGCTGCTGGAGCAGGTGCTGACGCCGGACCAGTATGCGAAGAACGTCGAAACCATCGCCGGCAGCGGTGCGCGCGTCGAATTCGCGCTCAAGCTGCCGGGGCAGACCGAAGGCGGCGCGCCGGTATGGATGCCGATCGACGCCAAGTTCCCCAAAGAGCAATACGAACGCCTGCTGGAAGCGGCCGACAGCGCCGATGCGGACGGCGTGGCGCAGGCCGGGCGCGAGCTCGAACGCGCGGTGCGCACCGAGGCCAGGACCATCTCGGAAAAATATGTCGGGCCGCCGCACACCACCGACTTTGCCATCCTGTTCCTGCCGACCGAAGGGCTGTATGCGGAAGTGATGCGCCGTCCCGGCCTGGCCGACGAACTGCAGCGCGTCAACCGCATCAGCATCGCCGGCCCGTCGACACTGACGGCGTTGCTGAACAGCCTGCAGATGGGCTTTCGCACGCTGGCGCTGGAAAAGCGCTCGTCGGAAGTGTGGCAGGTGCTGGGCGCGGTGAAGACCGAATTCGGCAAATTCGGCGACGTGCTGTCGGCCACCAAACTGACGCTGGAGCGCGCCGCCAAGAACATCGAATCGGCGGAAACCCGCAGCCGCCAGATGGCGCGCAAACTGAAAACCGTCGAAGCCCTGCCGGCCGAAGCGGCCCAGCTCCTGCTGGGCGCCGCCGATCCCGATGAATAACTCCGGGGTCAGGTCTTTCATTGCGTCACGAGCCCGGCCGTAGGCACGCCTACGGCCGGGCTCGTGACGCAATGAAAGACCTGACCCCGGAGTTGAGCCGTTCCAGCCGCAGGCGGTGGCGCTCGTCGGTGACGCTGCGCGCGGCCAGGTAGACCGCCAGCGTGACGGCGATGCCGCTGCCGCCGGCCAGTAGGAACATCAGCAGGATCTGGTAGCGCACGGCGTCCATCGGGTCCATGCCGGCCAGGATCTGCCCGGTCATGATGCCGGGCAGGGTGATGATGCCGGCCGCCGACATCTGGTTGATGATGGGAATCAGGCCTTTGCGCACCGAGTCGCGGATCAGCGGCGCCAGCGCTTCGCTGCGACTGGCGCCCAGCACCAGTTGCGCTTCGATCGCGGCGCGGGCGTTGACCACGCCGCCGTAAAAGGTGTCCAGTCCCAGGCTGGCCGAGTTCAGCACGTTGCCCAGCACGATGCCGATCAGCGGCACCGCGTATTGCGGCTCGTACCACGGCGTCGGATGCAGCACCGTCAGCAGCGCCAGCACCACGGTGGCGATGCTCGAGAATCCGACGCTGACCGCGGCCAGCCACACGCCGGGCCAGCCCCGCAGACTGCGTGCCGGCCGCGTCGCCACTTCGCGCGCGGCGGCGGCGATCATGACGAAGGCGACAGCCAGCGTGGCGGCCGGCGAAGCCAGCGCAAACACCCAGCGCAGCACCAGTCCCACCAGCAGCAGTTGCACCACCATGCGCAGCGCCGACCACAGCATCGTGCGCTGCATGCGCAGGCCCAGGTATGCCGAGATGCCGGCGTTCAGCACCACCAGGGAAGATGCGATGGCCAGGTCCATGGCGCCTGGCTGGATGGCGTTGCTCATGCCGCGTCCTCGTGCAGTATGCGCTCGCGCATGGTCATGTGGCGATGGCCCAGCGTGCGCGCCTGCGCCGACGAATGCGTGACCAGGATCAGCGACAGACCGGCCGCCACTTCGCGCTGCAGCAGCGCTTCGGTGGCGGCGACGGCTTCCGGGTCCAGCGCGGCCGTCGGTTCATCCAGCAGCAGCACTTTGGGACCGCAGGCCAGTGAGCGTATCAGCGCCATGCGCTGGCGCTCGCCGGTGGAGAGGCGGCTTGTTTCGGTCTCCAGCAGCGCCGGCGATAGCTTTAATTGCGGCAGCAGCTCGCGTACCCGCGCCATGTGGCCCGGCGTGAAATGCTCGCCGGCGGCCGGCAGCCACCATGCCGGTTCGGCCGGCTGATACACGACCTGCGCGCGCCACGCCGGGGCACTCATGCCGGAACGCGGCAAGCCATCCAGCAGCGCTTCGCCGGTATTCGGATCGAGATCGCACAGCATGCGCAGCAGCAGGCTTTTGCCCGAGCCGGACGGCCCGGAGATGGTGAGGCACTGGCCGGCCGCCAGCGCGAACGAATACGGTCCGGCCAGCGCCGATTGCAGCTGGTGGACCTGGAGGCGGGGCGCTGGCCGAGGGCTGGCTGGCGGCTGCATGATCTCAGGTCAGGCCGTCGAACAGCAGCACTTCCACCATTTGTCCGGCGCTGACGTTGCCTTGCGCATGGTGCAGCACGACGATGCAGTTCGCTTCGGTCATGGAGCTGAGGATGCCGGAACCCTGGGCGCCGGTCAGGCGCACCTGGGCAACGCCGTCGGCGCCGGTGCTGACGATGCCGCGCTGGTATTCGGTGCGGCCGGGACGCTTGCGCATCGCCTCGGCGGCGCGCGCCTGCACGGTCGGCAGCGTGGCCTGCGCCGCGCCCATCATGCGCAGCAGTGCCGGCCGCGCGAACAGGTAGAACGACACCATCACCGCCACCGGATTGCCGGGCAGGCCGAACAGCCAGGCGCTGTCCCGCTCGGTTCTGACCTGGCCGAACGCCAGCGGCCGGCCGGGACGCATGGCCAGCTTCCAGAAGGCGACGTCGCCCAGCATGGCCATGATGTCGCGCGTGTAGTCGGCCGCGCCTTCGGACACGCCGCCGGAGGTGATGATGGCGTCGGCCTGGCCGGCGGCCGCGCTCAGCGCGGCTTTCAGCGCGGTCGGGTCGTCGCGCACCACGCCCAGGTCGATCGCCTCGCAGCCCAGGCGCGTGAGCATGCCGAACAGGGTGTAGCGGTTGCTGTCGTAGACGCAGCCCGGTTCCAGCGTTTCGCCCAGCGAGCGCAATTCGTCGCCGGTGGAGAAGAAGGCCACTTTCAGCTTGCGCTTGACGCTGACCTCGCCGATGCCGAGCGAAGCCACCAGGCCCAGATCGGCCGGACGCAGCAGCTTGCCGGCGGCGATGGCGACGCCGCCGGCCTTCAGGTCTTCGCCGGCGCGGCGCAGGTTGGCGCCGGCGCGGATCGCGTCGTGGGCGATGGTGACCTGGTCGCCGTCGATGGCGGCGGCCAGTTCCTGCGGCAGCACGCTGTCGCAGCCGGGCGGCATCGCCGCGCCGGTCATGACGCGCACGCACTCGCCGGGCCGCGGCGCTTGCGTGAACGGCCGGCCGGCGTAGGCGATGCCGATGGTGTTCAAGGTCACGCTGGCGCCTTCGGCCGGCAGGTCGGCGCCGCGCAGGGCGTAGCCGTCCATCGCCGAATTGTCATAGGCGGGCACGTTGATCGGCGAGATGATGTCGGCGGCCAGCACGCGGTCCAGCGCGGACAGCAGCGGCAGCGTTTCGCTGGCGTCAACCGCGCCGATGCGTGCGCAGATCAGGCGCTGCGCCTCGTCGACCGGCAGCGCGGCGGCATCGTGGTCGACGCGCTGGCCGCCCGCACCGACAGCGGACGGCGCCGATGCCGGACCGGCGGCAGCGCTGCGCTCGTGGCGCTGCAGTTCCTCCAGCGTGTTGATGTTGCTGAACGCGGTGGCGTCATCGAACAGCACCTCGGCCACGCGCAGCGTCTTGAAGAAGCCTTCCATGCGGCGGGCGTCGGTGGCCAGGTAGGCTTGCAGCTGCGGCAGCACGCTGGCCTTGATCAGGCTGAACACGGGATGCGGCTGGCGGTAGGGCGCGGCGGCCGGATCGGCGTCGTCGCGCTCCATGGTCACGGCCATGGCCAGGTCGGCGCCTTCGGCTGCCAGCGCCGCCTGCAGGCGTTCGGCCAGATCGGCGGGAAAGAACGGCGAATCGCAGGGAACGGTCAGCAGCAGCTCGGTGGGGCAGTATTCCAAGCCGACTTGCAGCCCGGCCAGCGGGCCGGCAAAACCGTCGAGGAAGTCGGCCAGCACCGGGCCGTCGCCAGCGATGGCCTGGTACTGCGGCAGGTTGCGATTGGCATTGATGGCCACCGTGGTCACCTGCGGCGCCAGGCGCGCGTGCACGTGCGCCGCCAGCGTGGCGCCGCGGAACGGCTGCAATCCCTTGTCGACGCGGCCCATGCGCGTGCCGCGGCCGCCCGCCAGTATCAGTCCGGTGACCTTGCTTTTGACAGACAAACTACCCTCCGATGTAAGACATTTCCACTTTGTTGGCGCTGCGGCGCAGGATCTCGGTCTGGCTGCTGCGCAGCTCCGAGTAGCGGTCGCCGCGCGCGCGCCACAGATGCGCCAGCACGGTGCCGATCTCGGCATCGCTGCGGCCTGCGCGCAGCAGGGCGCGCAGATCGTGGCCGCCGGTGGCGAACAGGCAGGTGTACAGCTTACCCTCGGTCGACAGGCGCGCGCGGGTACAGTCGGCGCAGAATGCCTGGGAGACACTGGAAATCAGGCCGATTTCGCCGCTGCCGTCCAGGTAGCGATAGCGGCTGGCCGTCTCGCCGGCATAGTTGGCGGCCACCGGCGCCAGCGGTATCTCGGCGCCGATGCGGCGCACCACTTCGGCCGACGGAATCACTTCGTCCATCTTCCAGCCGTTGGAGGCGCCGACGTCCATGTACTCGATGAAGCGCAGGATGTAGGGCGTGTTGCGGAAGTGGCGCGCCATCGGCAGGATTTCGTGGTCGTTCATGCCGCCCTTGACCACCATGTTGATCTTGATCGGCCCCAGGCCGACCTGGTGCGCGACGTCGATCCCGTGCAGCACGTCTTCAACGGCGAAGTCGACGTCGTTCATGCGCTGGAAGGTGGCGTTGTCCAGCGCGTCGAGCGAGACGGTAACGCGCTGCAGGCCGGCGTCCTTGAGCGACTGCGCCTTGCGTGCCAGCAGCGAGGCATTGGTGGTCAGCGTCAGGTCCAGTGGCTTGCCGCTGACGGTCGTGATCCCGGCCAGCATGCCGATCAGGCGCTCGATGTTCTTGCGCAGCAGCGGTTCGCCGCCGGTCAGGCGGATTTTCTCCACGCCGTGGGCGACGAACAGCCTGGCGATGCGGGTGATTTCTTCGAACGATAGCAGCGAGGTGTGCGGCAGGTACTGGTAATCGTTGTCGAACACCGCCTTGGGCATGCAATACACGCAGCGGAAGTTGCAGCGGTCGGTGACCGAGATGCGCAGGTCGTGCAGCGGCCGGGCCAGGCTGTCGCTCAGCAGGCCGGTCGGCGCTTCCAGTGTCGCGGGGATGGCCGGCGCAGCACCGCGCTGCTCGGTCATCATGATGATTTTTTCTGCCATGGGTGATGCAATGTTGCAGTTTTGAAAATTAGGGGCGATGCACGCCCGCCTAACCAGTAACGATACCACGAGCGGCGTTTGCCCGTACGCTGGCTGGTCTTGTGAGAGGGAAATAAAAAAGGGAAGCGCGAGGCTTCCCTTTTCATTGCCTGCCAGGGCGGGTTAGCGGCGGGTGTCGACCTGGATCAGCGGTTCGTCCACCACCACCGGCGCCGGTTTGCGCTGGCGTGGCTTGTGCACCGGCGGTGCGACCTGGGCGGCGGCTTCCTGCGCGGCGCGCAGTTTGGCCGGGTCGGTCGCGGCCAGGGTCAGACCGGCCGAGCTCAGGACGGCTTGCAGGTCGATCGGCGTCGACGCCGATCGACCTGCAAGCCGTCCT